>CANOHX010000008.1 GCA_947565885.1 uncultured Lachnospiraceae bacterium | reverse complement strand
AGGCTTGTCAATCTCAACCTAATCCTATAAGACGAAAAAAACCCCACATTTTCTGCTCTCTCAGAAAATGTGGGATTCTTTCACACAATGCATTAATTATATTTACGTTTTCTAGCTGCCTCGGATTTCTTCTTACGTCTCACGCTCGGTTTCTCGTAATGCTCTCTCTTCCGAATCTCCTGCTGAATTCCGGCTTTCGCACAGTTTCTTTTGAATCTGCGTAAAGCACTATCCAAAGTTTCGTTTTCTTTAACGATTACATTTGACATACTCTCACACCTAACCTCCCTCCAGTTGCGTATTGTGCATATTCAACTGTTTGGGTCATATTTTATTGCACTATCATTCATTATAGCAGATTTTCTCCGTAAGTCAACTACTTTTGTTGGAAAATTTTACAATGCTCCGCTATTTACCGCCTGTACAAATGGCAAAACTAAATTTCTTATTTCACCTGACCCTCTAAAGCTGCTTTCGCTTCCGCAATGGCAGCGGGAATCCCTGCTGGATTCTTGCCGCCTGCCTGCGCCATGTTGGGGCGTCCGCCGCCACCGCCGCCGACCTTGCCGGCAATTGCCTTAATCAGGTTTCCGGCATGTGCGCCCTTGTCCATAGCTTCCTGGGTTGCCATGGCAATCAGGCTGACCTTGCCACCGCTTTCGGAAGCGAGCACGACCACGCCCTCGCCCAGCTTACCCTTAAGTTGGTCACCCAAATCACGCAAACCATTCATATCTACGCCTGGCACACTGGCAGCTAACAGCTTGACGCCGGAAACCTCACATACCTGGTCCATGACATCGCCCAGGGCATCTTTGGCAGCCTTGCTCTTTAAAGCCTCGTTCTCTGCCTGCAGCGCTTTCATGTCTGCCCACATATGCTCTATCTTCTCCACCAGCCCTGCAGGGGTGGTCTTGGCTGTCTTTGCCGCCTGGGCAATCGTCTCTTCTAACTTATCATAATAAGTAAAGACTGCCTTGGAGGTAAGCGCTTCAATCCTGCGCACGCCTGCCGCCACGCCGGATTCAGAGACAATCTTAAAGGCGCTGATGCTGCTGGTATTCTCTACATGGGTTCCGCCGCAGAGTTCCACGGAGAAATCACCCATTTTAACGACACGTACCGAATCACCATATTTCTCGCCAAACAAAGCCATAGCGCCAGTCTTTTTCGCTTCTTCAAGGCTCATGACTTCCGTAACTACCGGAAGCGATGCTGCAATCTTCTCATTGACAATTGCCTCGGTCCTGGCGATTTCCTCTGGCGTCATCGCTGCAAAATGGGAGAAATCGAAGCGAAGCCTGTCCGCATTGACATCGGAACCGTGCTGCTCGACATGGCTTCCCAACACCTCGCGCAGCGCTTTCTGCAATAAATGGGTAGCGCTGTGGTTCCTGCCAATCAAGGAACGTTTCTCTTCTGATACAGCAAGTTCCACGGTGTCTCCTACCTTGAACATGCCGGAAACTACCTTTCCCACATGTCCAATCCGCCCGCCTCTGAGGTGGATGGTATCCTCCACTGCAAACTCATTGTTACCTGCACGGATAAATCCGGTATCTGCATTCTGTCCGCCCATGGTAGCATAAAACGGCGTCTCCTGCACGATAATCGTCCCGCGCTGTCCATCGGATAAAGCCTCCGTAAGTTCTGTTTCCGTGGTAAGCACGGTAATCTCAGAACTGTGCGTCAATCTGTCATACCCCACAAATTCAGAGGTAATCGCCGTGTCAATCTCGTCATAGACCGTAGCGTCCGCTCCCATATAGTTCGTCTCTTTGCGGGCATTCCTTGCCTTATTCCTCTGCTCCTCCATACAGGAAGCAAATCCTGCCTCGTCAATCGCAAATCCCTTTTCCTCTAAAATTTCCTGTGTCAAATCCATAGGAAATCCGTAAGTATCATATAATTTGAACGCATTTTCCCCGGACAGCACTTTCTGCCCGGCAGACGCCATCTCTTCCTGCATGGAAGCAAGTATGCTTAAGCCCTGGTCAATCGTCTTGTCAAACTTCTCTTCCTCCTGGGTCAGCACCTTGAAAATAAATTCTTTCTTCTCCTCCAATTCAGGATAGCCGTCCTTGCTCTCCGCAATCACGGTAGCGCTCAATGTGGCAAGGAATCTGCCATTTATGCCCAGCAGCCTGCCATGGCGCGCCGCACGGCGGATCAAACGGCGCAGCACATACCCGCGCCCCTCGTTGGAAGGCATAATCCCATCGGAAATCATAAATGTCGCGGAACGCATATGGTCTGTAATCAGGCGGATAGAAACATCGTCCAGCTCTTCTGTCTGGTACGTCTTGCCGGAAACCTCGCACACCTTGTCCCGGATAGCTTTCATGGTATCAATATCGAATACGGAATCAACATCCTGCACGACTACCGCCAGACGTTCCAATCCCATTCCAGTGTCTATATTCTTGTTGGCAAGTTCTTCATAATTCCCATGCCCATCACCGTCAAACTGCGTAAATACATTGTTCCAGACTTCCATGAAACGGTCGCAGTCACAGCCAACCTTGCAGTCCGGCTTGCCGCAGCCATATGCTTCCCCACGGTCATAATAGATTTCCGAACAGGGACCGCAGGGACCTGCGCCGTGCTCCCAGAAATTATCACACTCGCCATTTTCATCCCGGTAAAAACGCGTAATCTTCTCCGCTGGAACACCTACCTCTTTCGTCCAGATTTCAAACGCCTCGTCGTCCTCCCCATAGATGGATGGGTAGAGGCGTTCCGGCTCCATGCCGATTACTTCCGTCAGGAATTCCCAACTCCATGCTATTGCCTCATGCTTAAAATAATCTCCAAATGAAAAATTCCCCAGCATCTCAAAAAACGTAAGATGCCGCGCCGTTTTCCCTACATTCTCAATATCTCCGGTACGGATACATTTCTGGCAGGTTGTCACGCGCTTCTTAGGCGGAATCTCCTGCCCGGTAAAATAAGGCTTTAATGGCGCCATCCCTGCATTGATTAACAACAGGCTGTTATCATTGTGTGGCACCAAAGAAAAGCTCTTCATTGCCAGGTGTTCCTTACTTTCAAAGAATTCCAGATACATCCTGCGCAGTTCATTCACTCCATACTTCTTCACAACAAATTTCCTCCAACTGTCTATTTCTCTTCCTGAATCTTCCCTGCCTCCTTGGCATCTTTCCTGCTGCGCAATGATTTACCGATAAATATCCCAGCTACTGCAACTGCTGCAAACAGAACAAACTTTACTGCATACTGTAAAAGACTGGCTAAAAACACGCTCACGCACCTCCTATTCAAGTGTTAATTATATCATATCACAAAATTCAGGGCAAGCCTTCTTATGAATTACATAATGGAGAAACTCTCATTCTAAAGCCAATGATTGGTTCTCCTTATCAAATAACAGAATACGCGCACGTATCTGCTCACTTTCCAAACTATCCTGATATTCCCGAACCAAGTCATATTGCTTCCACAGATGCATGGGAACCACATATCTGCTATTTACATGGGACAGAAAATAATCAATCCCCAGAAACTTGTCCCTTTCCTGCCTTGGGTCGACCACCACGAAAGAAACATCCAGCTTCCTGTCTGCCAACAGGCCAATCTGCCGCTTATAGACCTCCTCCTGATGACGGTTGAATGCTTCTGTCTCGCCTTCCCACCGCCACCAGTTCAAATCCCCGGCATGGTATACCGCCTTGCCGGAAACTCCCACCAAAAATGCTACGCCGCTGTCTGTGGAAAGGAAAGTCTCAACTGACAAATCTCCAATCCCATATTTCTCCCCGGGCCTGACATAGGTAATCCTGTCCTTAATTTCTGCACCGACGCCCAGCCTCTTTAACACGGAATTGCCAAGCTTTCTTTTTACCTCCCGCGCAAAAATATAACGGATGTTGGGATAATGTCTGCTCCAACCCAACACTTCCGTATTAAAATGGTCCCGGTGGCTGTGGCTGGCAAACACATAAATCGGCATTTCCTGAGGGTACTCAGGCAATTTTCCGTGATATTCACAGCCTGGCAGCCCCTTGCCATTATAAAAGTCAAACACAAGCGCTTTCCCATCTATTTCCACGCAGAAAGTACTATGGTGGATATAAGTTATCTTCATGGCAATCCTTTCATCGAAATTTACTTTTTTCTTATTGTAATTCCAGGTTTCCTAAAAGTCAATGCATGATTCCCTTTTCTTCCCCAATCATTTAATTACATATACGGCGAAAGGGCACTCCCCAAGCCTTAAGAAGACGCTTTCATCTGCGTTTCCTTCGTATAGCTTGGGAAATACCCTCTAAATCTTTCACTGTAATGTCCCATTTGATTCTGTCGTCAGATAATAATGCACACCAGCCCGCCATTGCTGTCATTGACAATTTTCTGCATGGTATCCTGCAGTTTTACCTGGCTTTCGTCATCCATCATGGTAATCTTGCTGCGGATGCCGTCCTCCACCAGCTCGCCGATGGACTTGCCAAAGATATTTGTCTGCCAGATTCCCTCATCCTGGTCCCTGGATGTCTTGATATAGCCAATCAGATCCTGCGCCTGCTCCTCGCTGCCAATGATGGGAGCAATCTCCGTCTCTACATTTGCCCGAATCATATGTATGGACGGCGACTGTGCCTTGATTTTTACGCCAAATTTATTTCCATGGCGGATGAGCACAGGCTCCTCAATTTCAATATCCGTAAGCTGGGGCGTCACCACGCCGTAACCTTTCTGCTTCACTGCCTCCATGGCGCTCCCCACCTTGTCATACTCTCTCTTCATGGCGGACAGTTCCTTAATCATGGAAATCAGCTGGTACTCTCCCTGAATGGGCACCCCGGTCAGTTCGCTCATATTCTCATAATAATATTTTTCATCAATGTCAAAAATTATCTGCACGCAGCCCCTGGACAATTCTACCTTATCCAGTTTCATGCGGCGGATATATTCACCCTCCGGCGTAAGTTCCGTCCCGCGGATATCCTTGGCAAAGGTAAATCTCTTTAATATCTGCATGGCATTCTGAATTACATTTTCCTTAATTTTGTGGGAATTGTCTAGCATTTCCACCCATTTAGGCAAGAAAAAGTCCACCCGCTCAATGGGAAATTCATAGAGAATGCTCTCCAAGATATGATAAATATCATCTTTCCTCAGCTGCTCACAGTTTACCGGCAGCACAGTAACCCCATATTTGGCAGATAATTCCTCAGCAAGCTTCTGGCTTTCTGAGCCATAAGGCTTCTGGGTATTGAGAAGGACGATAAAAGGCTTGCCAATCTTCTGCAGGGAACTGACGGTCTTTTCCTCAGCTGCCACGTAGCTCTCCCTGGGCAGCTCCGTGATGGAACCGTCCGTAGTGATGACTACTCCGATATTGGAATGCTCGCGGATTACTTTCTGCGTACCAATCTCTGCTGCCTGCGTGAAAGGAATCTCATAATCGAACCAGGGCGTCTTCACCATCCGCTCGGCCCCCTCTTCCATATGCCCGCTTGCACCATCCACCATGAAGCCCACACAGTCAATCAGGCGTACGCTGACTTCCAAATCCTCGCCCAAACGGATTTTTGCCGCCTCTTTAGGTACGAATTTCGGTTCGGTTGTCATAATTGTCTTCCCCTGTGCCGACTGCGGCAGTTCATCTGTCGCGCGCTCCCTGCTGTGGGCATCTTCCATCTCCGGCAATACCATCACGTCCATAAAACGCTTGATAAAAGTGGACTTTCCGGTCCTCACAGGCCCTACAACCCCGATATAGATATCTCCGTTCGTTCTCGCACTGATATCTTTATAAATATTATATGTACCGGTATTCACATTTTCCATACAAAAACCTCCTGTTCTACTGTTACCAGTATATGCAGGAGATTTTGTATTAGAATAAAAACCGAATTGTTATTTACTCAGTCGGCAAGATAAATTTACCAATCAATTCATCAAGACAAATGGCCTGTGCTGATAATTCCTGGCTGGTAGCAGATGATTCCTCTGCTGTTGCCGAGTTGGACTGTACCACTTCCGATATCTGCCCTACTCCTTCCTCCGCTTGTTTCATGGCAACCGCCTGATCGGCGGCAGTACTGCTTACACTCTTGGAAGAATCTGCAATCTGGCTAATTCCGTTTACGACATTTTCAATCACTGCCGCAACCCTCTCTGCCGCCCTGCTTCCTTCTGAAATCTCCTGTATGGTACCTTCAATCAATTCCCTTGTCTCGACTGCAGCCTTAGAACTCTGTTCCGCAAGCTGCCTGATCTGGTCTGCAACAACCGCAAAGCCACGTCCTGCCTCTCCGGCCCTTGCCGCTTCGATAGAAGCATTTAAAGATAAAAGATTGGTCTGGGAGGCGATATCCTCAATTTCAGAAATAATATTTTCAATTTTCTGAGATGCATCGCTGATACGGTCCATAGCCATAGTCATGGTATTCATTTCAACCCTGCTTCGGCTGGCCTCATCGGAATACCTCTGTGCCTGCTGATAAGAATCTTGTGCATTTTCCGCCGCTGTCTCAATATTTTCCGTAATGGACATAATCGTTGCCTGCATTTCCTCTACTGCACCTGCCTGATCTGTCGCCCCTTCCGCAAGGCTCTGCGCTGCTTCTGACAAATTTATGGAACCAGCAGAGACCTGGGAGGAAGCTTCTTCAATGGACTTCAATGTAGCAACCATCTGCCGCTTCAAATCCCTCAAAGATAACAGAATCGCTTCAAAATCTCCTGCATACCTGCTGCTGTCCTGGCTTGTAACTGCATAATTGGCATCAGCCATGGCCTTCAGAATCTTATTCTCATCATCAATAATGAACTGCAGCGTTTCAGCCATATCTTTCGCTACATCTACCATATCTGCCACTTCATCTTTCGTACTGACTTCCGGGAATGAGGAAGTTAAATCGCCTTTTGCGAAAGTCGCCAGACGTTCTTTCAATGCATTCAGCGGAACAGAGATACTGTTTGCAATTCCAACTCCCAGACGGAACGCCACAACCAAAGCGACGATAATTACAATACCAATAACGATAGAGAGCACAAGGCATACTGCGCTAAGCTGAGAAGACAGTGTATTTCCTTTGGAGACTTTAATATCCATGACTTCTGACAGCTTATCGTAAATACCGTTATACATTGGCATCAATTCGCCCATTGCCATTTCCTGGGCCTCGATACACTTTTGCTGGTCTTCGGTAGCCCCTAACTCCAATATCTGCTGTTCCAGTACCCAGTACTCCTCCAGTTCCTGCTGCAATTGGGCATAAATCTGTTTATTTGCAGCTGTCACCATAGTCCTTTCCATATTTGCAAACTCATTCAGAAAATTTTCTTTATATTTTTCATGTTCTTCCATCATGGAATCAATAGACTCTTGTTCTTCATAGCCAATAACGCCGCGCAAAGCCGATCTGGCATCTGCAAAGGATGCCATAGCCTTCCCTACATCACCCTGGGCAAAACCATAATTCGTCAATGCATCTGCATAGAAATTCGAGACGGCAATCATGGTAACCAACCCCACTGCGGCTACCACAGCCAAAAGACCGGCAATCAAAATAAAGGCCTTCACTAAACGTTCCTTAATCTGCATACTGTTCAATTTTTTCAACATTACTCTCTCCTTCTTTCATCATTTTTAATCCCAAAACTCGGTTCTGGGAAAGATGCTATAAAAAGAAAGCTGTCTCATCATCGGGCAATCACATAAGGTACAACACATAACTTCTAATTCAAATAACTTCTTGCTCGAAATGATTTATAAAATAAACAATATGCAAACAAAGGGTTAAATAAATTAATCAATCTTGTATCTATACATTATATTCTTCTGTGCGTGACTTTCTCTTTCGCACCTTGTATTAATTTTATCTCTTTTTATGTTGTCTGTCAATCACTTTCCGCTTAGAATTCCCCCCTATCAAAAATACCGTTCATGCCCATCTCTCACACTTTAAAAAAGCAGCAGGGTGTAAAAGCCCTGCCGCTCATCGCCTATAAAAAAATTGCCAGATATTCCCTTACTGTGCCGCTTCTTCCTGCTCATCAAATATAATTTCCTTGCTGTAAAGCGCACGCTCATCCAGCAGTTTTTTGAAGACTTCCCCTTTCACACTCTCATCATAACCGCCCGACCACCAGACACCTTTGAGTTCATCCAAATATTCCACATAATCACAGATATAAACATAAATCCTCGAAGTATCATAACCATTGACAGGCACGACATTGCCATAACCGGGCACCTCATTGCCCATCAGGTTTCCGTTTGCATCAAGAACGGCTGCAAAACAATCAAGGTTTTCAGGCATCTCTATGTTAATCTCCATAGGTGTTTTCGTAACTGCCAATACTCCCAAGCCATTTTCATCGATGTCGTTAATTTCTTTGCGGATGACGTCTTCATCGTTCCTTGCCACATCAAATGCGAAATCCCAGGGACCGTACAGGAACCAGTTGTCATATTGGTTGGGGTATGTCTGCCTGTCTGGGTACAATTCATAATAGGCGTTCCACATATCGTTAAAGAGCTGATGCTCAATATCTTTCTGCTCTTCCGTGAAACAATCGTAATCTTCATCGGTCAGTCCCAGTCCGTTCTCTTCCATGGCTGCTTCATACTGCTCCCTCAGCTCTTTGGGCATTTCCGGTCGTGTATCATGCAGCTTCGTGCCCACAATCTGCGGAACAGATAAATTCACTTTAAAATTATCTGGTATCTCTACGCCTTTACTTAAAAAATACTGTCCCATGTCAAAACGAATCACCCCGGCAAACGTATTGTCATCCACCAGTTTGCCGTCAAGTTCAGAGTCTCCGACATACAAAAGGTCAATTGCGCCTTCTTCATCGAAATCAAAATCAATCTGACCGTACATGCTAATCATCGGCTTTCCGTCCTCATCGTAAGCAGTGTCCGGTATCCTCTCCCGGGAATGGATGACAAGGCTCAGGTAAAGGGCAGTTTCATTACAGTAGGCTTCCGAAAGCGTAATGGTTGTCCCATCTATTGTTATGCTCTCTATCCCTTTCTCTGCTTCTTGCACCGGCTCTGCCAATTCCTCGTAATTTCCTGCAAAGTCCAAAACTCCTCCAATCTGCTCAAATACATGGCTGACGATGGGAACCTGGGCGACAACGGAAGGATTAACAATATAAATACAGCAGAATGTTGCCGCTGCCACGGCTGCCATTCCTGCAAAACCGCGGAATAACGCCTTTCCCAATTTGCGCCGGCTTCTGCCGCCCTCTCTGTTCCTGCCCATGTTATCCTCCTCATTTTGCCGCGCATTCAGCGCCTTGTCCGCCGCCACATCACGTACTTTTGCAAACGACTCTTTCTTAGCGTCTGCCATCACACGTACTTTTGCAAACGACTCCTTTTTCGCATTCTCCACCTTAGGCGGAAGCGGAAAGGTACCGTTCAAAGTTCTCCTAATGTTTTCATCCAACTGCGGATTATCTGTCTGCATAATCTTCCTTTGTTCTTCCATCTGAAACCCTCCTTTTCCGTTCACACTGTTCTTCCTGATATTTGCGATTTCTTCCCTTTTTATACTCAAATGCCGCAATTTCTATTTCTGCAGATAAGCCATGCGAATCTGCTCCCTGGCCCGTGCAAGCCTTGTCTTCACCGTATTCACATTCATTTCCAAAAGCGCTGCGATTTCTGGAATCTTAAACCCCTCCAGGTAATAAAGGATTAAAACGAGACGGTATTTCTCATCCACAAGATTCAGCATCTCCTTAAATTCAAATTCTGCTAAAGATGCATCCGGTTTCACCGTTTCCGGCAGCTCGCCCGGCAGGTTTTCCCTCTTGTAATGACGTAAAATGCGGCTGCAGTTATTAATCAAAATCCGGACTAACCACGTCTTGAAATACTCCGGCTTCTGCAAGGTATCCAGTTTCTCAAAACAGCAGAGGATTGTGCTCTGGATTGCATCCGCCACATCGTCGTCATTGTTCAGAATTGCGCGGGCCACCTTATACATTGCCAGCGCATTCCTGTCCATCAGTTCCAAAAATGCCTCCACATCCCCCTGGATGGCTTTCTCAATAATCGCCTGCATACTTCCTGCCCTCCCTTCCACAGCCTGGCAGCTGTTTTTCTCTTTTGGTTCATTATTTTCTTTGTATACTTATTAGATACCGTTACATGGAAAAAGGTTTCAAAAAAATAAGAGGCTGCCGCAATTAAGTGACAGCCTCATCTTCTTTTATCCAAACAAATCTGCAATGTAAGTTACTCCAGCATAATCTCTTTCACAGAAATCTTCTTTATCTGCCCGGCATAACAGTACATGACGATTTCATAAACCACAAGGAAAAATGCCAACGACAGGAACATAACCGGGAAATCAAATTCGTACGTGGGCATCCCCTCCATATCCTTGAAGATTACATCCACCGTAAACCTCAGCAGTGCATACTGATATACCGTTCCCAGAGCAAACCCAATATACGACATTGGACGGTAACCGCCCAGCAGCGCACGGCAGCACTCTTTCTGCGAATAGCCAAACACACGCATCATGGCAATTGTCTTTGTGTTGCCTTTTATAACGGTCGTGATTGCCAAAAAAAGCGTTGTGCAGGCCAGAATTACGCCAATCAGCAGCATCATTATGCCCATCATCTTGCTTGCCAGTTCATTCATGCTTGCCGCCATCTGCGTCATGGCAGAAAAACAGAAAGAAGCAAAAATGATGAAGAAAACAAGGGTTTTTTTCGTCCGCAGCGTATGCTTCCTCAAATCCACCAGAAATGGGCAGTCCCTGCCTTGCTTCACTCTCCTTATCTTTGAGGAAGATTGGAAATCATTTTTCAAGAGCAACAGCACCGGCCTTTTCAATTTCAGCGCAGCGTAAAACACCGCCAGCACGGCAAAGGCAATTGTCGGCAACGCCACAAGGTACACGAACAGGGACGGATGGAAAGAAACCACAATCTCCGGCAAAAGCCCTTCCTCGTTCTGCCTCTCATAAAACTCCGGCATCAACAAAAACGCTCCTGCAAAACCAACTGATGTCCCCAGGAAAACGCCTGTAGAAAATACCCAGAAATTCTTGGCTATCCTCAGGTTTGAATAGCCCAACGCTTTCAGTATCCCCAATTCCTTTTTGTGGGTATCTATGTAGTGCTTAATATAAAAGGACAGCATCACTACGGAAGTCGCCAGCAGACAGCCCCCGCTGACGCCGCAGACAACTTTGGCGGTAGATACCTGGGCATGGTAAAATATAACCGCCTGTTCCGTGGACAGTAAGTCTTCTATCTGCAGAATATCAAGATAATAATTCATAAATAAGGCGCAGACCAAAACCGCACAGCAGGAAATAATGGAAATGCCGATAAGTTTCGCCGCATCTTTCATCCCTACAACCATATTCTCACCATCCAATCTCATATGCCGTCATAGGCGTTTCATTCGTGCTTACTTCCATAACTTTTCCGCTGTTCATCCTGATAACCGTATTCGCCATCTGAGCGATATTCTGATTGTGCGTTACCATAACCATCGTAAACCCACGTTCCTTCTGCAAGGCGCTGATATAGGCAAGCACCTGACGTCCCGTCTCTTCATCCAGTGCGCCCGTCGGCTCATCCAAAAACAGTACGTTCGGCTTTTTTGCCAATGCCCTGGCAATCGATACCCGCTGCTGTTCCCCTCCGGAAAGCTCACCCGGATATTTTTTCAATTTCCCTTCCAGCCCGACAGCTTTTATAATCTCCCGGTAATCCGAGTTACCGGCAAGGTCCGCACCCATGCGCACATTCTTTTCCACCGTCATATTCGGCAACAGGTAATACTGCTGGAAAATAAAACCGACCGTATCTTTGCGAAAGCCAGTCAATTCGCCATCAGACAATTTTGTAATGTCCCTGCCATCGTATCTGACGCTCCCGCTATCCGGCTTCTCCAGCCCTGAAACCACATTCAGGAATGTAGACTTACCGGAACCGGAGGCCCCCAGTATCACTACAAAATCGCCATCTGCTATCTTTGCCGTGATGCCCTTTAACACCGGAAGCTTATTGTCCTGGTTACCATAGGATTTCATGACATCCTTCACCTCAATCATTCTTCTCACCTTCCTTTAACGCTCTTAGCACTGCCGTAAAAATCTCCGACATCATTTTAGCCATGTCTTCCTGGGTAAATGTACACATATTTGTTGCACAGAGCACCGCAATCCCATGTGTGTAAATCCACAGATGACGGTACAGCCACTCAGCCTTTTCCCGATTTAATCCATAATCTTCCTGAATAGATTCCAATATCTGCTGATAATGTTCTTCGATTATGGGCAGGACGTCCCCGATTGCCGGTTTCTTAGGCTGTTGCGACATGAACAATACCTGAAACAGTTTCGGTTCCGCAAGCGCAAACTTTACATACTGTATGCCAACGCCCTTAAAAGCAGGGAGCCCCGTCTGCCCAAGCCCTCTGTCCACATATTCGGCATACAAGGCCTTGGCTGCTGCTACAACCTCCCGGCAGACCTCATCCATGCTGGAAAACAGCGTAAAAATCGGTCTGGCAGAACTGCCAAGCTTCACCCCTAATGTCCTGGCTGTCAAAGCGGCAAAACCGTCTGACCTGACAATATCCAAGGCGGCATTGATAATTTCTTCCCTTGTAAACTTTGCTCTCGGCGGCATTTCTACACTCCTTTATTTAAAACAATCGTTTTGCAACATCTGTTTTATTTTAAGCCTATCTATTTTATTTGTCAAGTATTTCATGGTAATTTCTAATAAGAGAACAAATAGTCTTTAACACTTCACCGTAACACGGTCTTTCCTATAAGATGAAAAAACTGCCGCCCTATCATCTGATTTAACAATGATAAGACGGCAGCCCTTCGTTTATACTATTCTTTTATCCTGTCAATGTCTGTAAGGTTTACGCCTGAAGCCGTTAGTATTACTTTCAAGTCCAAATATCGCTCTTTGAGCGCCTGATACACTTCTGACTCTTTATCTGCTAACGACATGAACCTTTGAATCCTTGAAAATTCCTCCACTGATATTTTCAACATCTCTTTCTCAGTCATTCAACCACCACCCTCTAAAAATACAAGCTTTCATTGGTTATAATAATATGATTATAACCAATTATTTAAGGGGTGTAAAGCCTTTCACCGATGCTTTTCTTTTTTGCTTTTTCAGCCAGCTATACAATTCTCCCGCCATCTATCTCATAAGTGCGGTCGCAGATATATTCGATATCTTTCTCATTGTGCGAGGCAAGCAGAATTGTCTTGCCTTTCTCTTTCTCAGCCTTAAGGACGTCCCGCATCTTTTCTGCCATATGCTTATCCAGCCCATTGAACGGCTCATCCAATATCAGCACGCTGGGATTTTCCATCAATGCCTGTGCCAGACCCAGACGCTGCCTCATGCCAAGGGAATATTTGCGGACTTTCTTCCTGTTTCCCGGCTCCAGGCCAACCAGTTCCATATAACGGCAGATTTCTTCCTTGCCAATCTCCTTGCGGATACCTGCCAAAAGCTTCAGGTTCTCATAGCCGCTCAGATAAGGCATAAACCCCGGAACCTCAATGATAAATCCTGTACTTGGGGGAAACTCCGTATCCTGCCCTATCTTCTTCCCCAACACTTCAATCTCACCTGTGAACATGCGGTTAAAACCGCAGATGCATTTCATCAGCATGGTTTTCCCGGAGCCGTTGCCTCCTATGATGCCAACCGCCTCGCCCGCTGCGGCTTCCATGGACACTTCCTGTAGTATGCTTTGCTTATTTATGGTAAGCGACACGTTATTTACCTGAATCATAGCGCTACGTCCCCTCCTATCATATCAATGCTGACTTTCTGTACTTTGCGGTACGCCATCACGCCCAAAACCAGCAATAAAACAGCGAACAATACTACAGACAGCCAGGGCGGAAACACATATCTGCGAAAATATTTCTGGTAATGGATGCTCAGCACGCAGTGGCTGAACGGAAGCGCCCACATCAACACGCTTCTGGTGACAAACAGCCCGCATCCCAAGGCAAGCTGCGCAGCAACAAGCAAAAAGGACAGCAGCTTCTTCCCATACAGGCAGCCCAGCAGGAAAGCCATGGAACACAGGACTAAGAATAACGCTAACAGGAGATAAGACAAAAACAGCGCCTGATAGGGCGGCATCTGATAATAAAGATTCGGCGCTATCAATGTGCCCATATGTATGCTGCCTACATTGCCCAGCTTATCGTAATCCGTGACCGGTATGCTCCAGCCATCCGCCAGAAATGAAATCCCCACTGTCTGAACCAGGGTCACGCCCATGATAACTGCGCAAAAAGATACGGCTGACAGCAATTGGAAAAGCATTTCCCCTAGTATCCAGTTCCTCCTCCCCATGCGGGCAAGATAATAAAGCATATTCCCATCCACGGTGGGAAACGGCGCAATCAATACAAGATAAATCAGGGGGAACAAAAGCAGCGAAAACCCGGAATTTGCCACGGCTATGCTTGTCTCGAACATATTCAGCGGCTGTGCCATTTCCTCCGCTGCCCGCATCATCGGACGCACAATCAGTTCATGCGTGGGCACGGACGCTGCAAGCACCAGCAGGAACCTGGGATTTTTCAGCCATCTGGCATATTCACTTCCCGCCACGAACAAAATACTTTTGATTGCCAGATTCATAGGCCAACACCCTCCATCGCAATTTTCTACGATGATTAGGGTGTCAAAAGGTAATTTTTTAACTATCTACTGGCAATTTGCACAAATAAGCACAAATTCAACTCCATATGTTACAGTCAGAAGAATTTCTAAGCATTCCTTGGAAAGATATATCCATATATAACCATTTTCGCAACCGGCTTATATTCGCCATCCATGGCTCAAATAAGCCTTTTTCAAACATCGTGTTTGGAAATTGCTGGTTTAGATGGAATGCTAAGAAATACTAACTGCCTGAACAAGTCGTTGCTTTTTGTCCCCATTTGTGCAAATCGCCAAAATCATATTTAATTCATATCTTTTGACACCCTAATCCTACGATAATAAAACGTTGTTTAGCAGATAGTTCAGCAAAAACACCAGACAGAAATCCACGCACAAATCATTGTACAGCACAACGGACAGCCAGGTAAGCATTGACAGGACCATGCCATAGACCAGAAAATAAACAAACTTCGCCACGATATGCGCGCACAGGCTCCAGACTGTCACTGCCGCCCCGCCAATCACGTCCATTTCCCCATAAATGGGATTAAGCGGAAAACAGCATACGATTATTGCAATATAGAGCCCCAGCCCCAGCAGGAGGACAGCCGCATTGCTGGCAAAAGCATGGCAGAATTTGGCACGAAAATAGTTAAACGAACTCTGCCTTCCTTTCACATACAGAAAAAAGCCGCTCTTACGCTCATCGGCGATACAGGAAGCAAACGGAAGCGCCGCCACCGGCAAAAGCAAGGAGAACCAGCCCGATATCCCCGCATCAAAAGCCCGTGTAATATCGCAAGTCTTCACAGCTTCGCGAGGCAGCTCCCAGATAGCCCGAAAAACAGAATACACCTTCTCATTGATGATAACCAAATCCCCGGACATGCAGACAAGCAGCACAGCCAAAATGCAGAACAGATAATATGTTTTTTTCTTCCTGAATAATATTCCCATATACGCTTACCCAATGTCTGTCGTAACTTCGCCGGTTACCATATCCACGAAAATAACTTTCGTGGCATTGCTTTTATTGATGCCAAACTCCGTATCATCTACCCCTTCTTCTATGATAAACGCATAGACCGGCCTGCCCTCTAACTTCTGCCCGGGCACGGCATACGGTTCCTCGTCTGTTTCATATATGGGATATAAGACATACATAGGAAGAATTTTAGAAATATTCAGTTCACGGAACCCCGACATTTCCTCATTCATCCGCTGAACTGCGCTCTGCAGGTCTATGACCTCATCTATCTCTTCCCTGGAATTAATAGTAATCTTTCCCACGCCGTTAGAGTAAAAAGACAGCGCATCCATGCCATCATAGTTCAGCTGAATCCCATGCATATAGAAATCCACCTGCCTGGCGCCGTTACGTTCCACGCTTGCATAACTGTTAAACCGCAGTCCCTTGCAGCATATCTCGGCATAGAGAGAAAGCTGCTTCCTTTGCTCCCCGGAACAGTCCAATTCCCGCACATATACATCCGATATACGGTACTCGCAGTCTTCCATAGGCATATTATCATCCAGCCACTGTTCTGCTGACTCCCGGACTGCTGCAATCTCCGTCTCTCCCTCTTTTAATTCCACCATTTTACCGGAAATATCATCCATGTCCAAATCATATTTCTCCGGCGTATCTTGATACTTTGCCTTATCGTTGATGAAATCATATGTCAGCCCGCCGATAAAGGAGACAAACCCATTGTCCTCCACAGCAAGGTATTTGGCTTGGGCAGGATTGTCATATGTGACAGTTCTGCCCATGTTCCTTTCCGTATCAAGCGTATCGCTCACCAGGGAAGTTTCCTCTATCCCGAACAGCTTCAAAGCTTCTTCCCTCTGTTTGGTGTAATTTTCTTCAAATGACAGTTCGAGAAAGGCTATGCTTTCAATGTCCGAAAAGTCAACGTCCTTCGGTAATTTGATATTGTCAAGTTCCACATCGACTTCTGACAGCTTTGCCTTCTTCAATTCGTCAATCGTGCAATACTTCCGTTCCTTGGACGCCATCTGCCTGTTCTCCCCATAACTGCCCATCCTGTCCCTTACCTCCTGGGGCGTTTCCTGGCAGCCGCAGAAGAGCCATGCAAGGCAGAAAAGCAGAACAGATATTTTTATCTTTTTATGTTTCATTTTTACTCCCTGGGGGGCCCATGCCCGTTTCTTCATTATTTTGTAATTTTTATCTTGATTTTACTGCTCTTGTTCGTTCCGTCGGTAGCTTTTGCCGTGATGGTAACCGTCTTGCCTTTGCCGGCTTTCTTGGTTTTTACTACTCCCTTACTGTTTACGGTCGCATATTTCTTATTTGAAACGCTCCAACTCAGGACTTTATTTGCAGTCTTGCCGCTTGCCGTCACTTTTGCCGTCACTTTGACACTCTTTCCTGCCTTGACAGACGTTTTCTTGCACGACAATTTGATTTTCTTCACGGCATCTTTGACAATCTTAATCTTCACCTTGGCGCTCTTGTCGCTTCCGTCCGTGGACTTGGCTGTGATGGTGACCGTCTTGCCTGCCCCTGCTTTCTTGGTGGTGACTACCCCTTTGCCATTTACCGTAGCATATTTCTTATCGGAACTGTTCCAAGCCAGCTTCTTGTTAGCAGTCTTGCCAGTAACGCTCACAGTTGCCTTGATTGTCACTTTTTTGCCGGCGGCAATCCCTTTGGTTCCGCTCTTAAGGGATATCTTCTCAACCGCATCGACCACTGTAACCTGATAACTTCCCGACACTTTGGAGCCGTCCACAGCCTCCGCTTTGATGGTGGCAGCCCCGCTTGCCAGACCGGTTACTTTTCCATTCTTATCGACACTGGCAACTTTTGCATCGGAAGACGTCCAATTCAGCGATTTATTGGCTGCATTCGCTGGCAGCACTTCTGCCTGCAAAGTCACGCTCTTGCCCACGAGAATCTTGTTTGCAGCTCCGCTGACCTTAACCTGCGTTACACTGACCTTTTCCACATTGCCACTTGCCTTAACCAGACCTTCTATAGCGGCTGCTAGCGTTTCCTGTGCAGTATCCACGCTATCCTGGTCATTCAAGGCTCCTTTCATCACACGTTCTGCCGCTTGATAAGCGTCTTCCAATACTTTCCAGGATTCCGCCGTATATTCCGCTTTATGGCTGATTAAGCCTGAAGCCTCTGACAATGTCTGCTGAAGTTTCGTAGTATCTGCCGTGCCTTCCACCGCCTTTACCGTGATGCAGTTGACCAGCGGATCCTGGGAATTATCCGTCCTGCTCGGGTTATGCAGCAGCACGTTCAGCTCTCCGTCTTTCACGGTCACGCGGTAAGTCTTGCTTATCCACTGATTCTGGGTCAATTGTAATTTTGTCTCCACTGCCTTTCCTTCCAGGGAAATATCAACTGTCCTGGCAGACCACGGATTCTTGAAAGAAACTGTCACATCATAAGTGTCTTTTAACACCCCTGCAAAATTATCTGCAGCGGAAAGCACCTCAAATGCATAGCGCAAGCCTGATTTCTCCTTGTCAAATGCCACATCTTCCGACATATAGATAAAGGATGCCCCTGCATCTTCTGCATCGGTTCCGCTCTTTACAGCCGCGGAATTATCATCTGCCAACGCACAGCCCCAGATTGCCTTGGTCTTGGGGTCAAATCCATACTCCTGGTCTACCCTGGACTGCAGCAGCCCCAATTTCTCGCCGCCGGGAACCTCGGATGGGTCCGGCGTCCCACAGTTTGCAGTATAGAGCACATAGCCGTTTTCCTCAAGCTTCTCCTTACTGAGCGCTGCCTGATAATTTCCCAGTTCATTCCTGTCCTGCTCTCCTCCCTGGGAAACCCTTTCCAACGCAGACATGGCGGTCTGCAGTTTAGTTAACACCGATGCCAGCGCTGCCGAATCCGCCTGTTGGTCATCATATACCCTTTCTGCCGCCGCAAGCTCCGTCTGTAATTTACCCCAGCTCGCTTCTGTGTAGAGAATCGAGGTCAGATTCTTCGCACGGTGAATACAAATTCCCAGTTCTTCTCGCAGTTCCTCCTGAGGTCTGTTCTCCGGTCTGATTTCCAATCCCTGCATGGCTTCCTCAAGGTGTGATTTTGCCTGATTCAGTTCTTCTTTGGTGATATTCGGTTTTTTCAGCAGCGTGTCAATCTCTGCAATTGCCGTGCTCAAAGCCTCTGCCGATTGCGCCGTATATTTCGTGATATCCAGCGCTTTCGCTGCATTGTAAGATTCTTCCAAAGCCGCCTTGCTCTCAGCAGAGACATTCAGCGCGCCGATGGCCTGCTGAATTGCCGCTGCCGCCTGGTTTGTTTCCTCCTGTGTTGCCTCCGCGCAAATCAGCTGTTCCATTCCCGCCTTTACTGCCGCTGCAAGATTGGCATAGCTTTCTGCCGAATAATCCGCTGCATGTAATGCGCCCGCCTGATTCATCTGCATCTTTAATGCGCTGCGGTCTGCACCTGATTTCTTCTGAATCGAAATCCAGCTGAGGATTGGCCCATCGCCACTTCCTTTCTCTACCGACAGGATAATATCCGCCGCTGCGTCCAGTTTCAATTCTTTAGTCGCTGCAAAATCTTTGGAGTCTGATTTGCTGCCGCAGGTTCCAAGGTCCACCGTGCCCTCTCCCACATACGCTTTGAGATTCATCGGACGTTTTTCAAAGTCAGCATACCACCAGTCATGGAATCCAAACGTAACTGCATACTCTCCTGCTTCCATGGGAATCTTATACTGAATCTTATCTTCCTGCGAATCATACCAGCCAGAATTATAGGCATCTGCTCCCGTATATCCCTCCGCAGTCATCAGATAGCCCCAGGAATCATTTTCGGATTTCTTATCGGCAGCATCGTTCTTAAGCCCTACCGCCGCATGCAGCCCTGCATACTGCACAGAATTCGGCTGGTTACAGTCAATGAAATACTGCACGTTTTCCGGCACAACCTGTACGGTCTGGATAAGCTTGTATTCCACCCCATCCTCTGTCACCGCTGTGCCGTTGATGGTCACCGTTTTAAATTCATCGCCCACAAACTGTTCCGGGACGACCTCTTCCCAGACAGCCGGTATCTGTACGCTGCTGTCTCCCATGGTCTTAGCAGTAACAGTCTCTGGAAGATAGGGGATCACGCCGCTGACAGTGCTGATTACCGGAAGTTCCTCCATCCCGGTAATGGTCGTGTCATTGGCATCAAACTCCGAGATAAGGATAAAGCTTATCATCGGGCTCTGGTCGGTGTTACCGGAACCTTTCACTGCCTTAACGCTCAAAGCTCCCTCTGTAGCCATCGTAACCTTGTAGGAGCGGGATATTCCTGTCCCCGGCAATAATCCTTTGTCTCTCGTCTCCCCATTGATAAGGATATCTGTATATCTGGACTTGTTATTCCAGGGGTCTTTCATTGCCACTGTGACACTATAAGCGCCCGCTGGCAGGTCAAACTTATACTCCAGGCCTGCCCCATATTCCCTTACACTGGTCCAGCGGTCATCCGACTGATAATATGCCGGGACATCCGTACCCACATAGCCCCAATTTTTGCCGGATACCGCATCTTCTCCATATGGCTGGTCGAGAATGCTGTTGTAACGCCCAAACTGTTCATCTGCAGCCGGAGAATAGAGATTTGACGTACCTGCGTCTGCAAAATAAAGCAATTTCCCTTCTGGAACGTTCGGTGTCCCCGACGCCACGTTTGATACTCCGCCAAAGCGATCTTCTACCTGAATATAATAAGTCGTTCCGTTGGTAAGCCCGGTAAGCACCGCCATATTCTTGTCAGTGGTAATGGACTGGTCCAAATTGCCCTCTGCCGTTCCATATTTCACCGTATAAATGCCGCTTCCGCTGACTTCATCAAAACTTACGGACAATGCGCGGTCATAAGACGACACTTTACGGATTACCGAACTGCTCTGCAGGGAAACCTCGCCTGTAATAATTTCTGCATGGCTCATTGTCAGGGAAGTCCCGCTCATCACGCCATCATCTGCTGTGACAGCGGAATCTATGGTCACACGCACGGTATGTTTCCCTTCTGCAAGCTTGCCTGTATCATACAATACCGCCTCAGGAATATCCGCCTTGTCATAAAGGCTTACCTTGACAGGCGTACCTCCATCCACGGACACATTGGCAATCGTACCCTGAGGACCTTTCTTCGCATACAGCACGGCGCGGCTTCCCTCAAATGTAAATGCTGCTGCTGCATTTTTATCTGTAGTGCTCTGATTGTCCCATGTCCCGGTATAGGTAAATTTACCCAGGTCGGAGACTGTAACCCCAGTTTCTGACGGCTTCTTCACATCTGCCTCTACCACCGTTTTATAATTATCCATCTGCGCTTTCAGGCTGACAACATAAGTAGAAACGGAATTCTCAGGAAGACACATATCCAAGATACCATTTACTACATTTTGCTTTTCTACATATTTACAATCTTCCGTATCTGAGGTGCGGTAAAGTTTAGCTTCCCCTAACTGCTGGAAAGATGACAAATCTACCGTCGTCCTGCGCTCCCCGGAGAAGTTCTGTGCCACAATCACTAGTTCTGTCCCATCCGGAGACAAGGCTGCGCACATATTGGAATCGCCGATGTCAATCATCGTATACCCCGCTTTGAGGTATTTGCTGTACTGCATCAGAGTATAAAGCTGTTTGGTCACCGCCCAGTATCCCGCATCGGGAACGCCTTTCTTCTTGCTGCCATTGCTGTTTACCAGATTGGTATGGTAATCCGGCACTGGTCCGTCCGATTCGAATACACAGTGGATCAGCCCCCAGTTTTCGTTATGCTGCAGACATTCGTACTCGCTGTCCGCTACCAGCCACGCTACCCACGCGGAAGGCTGCATATATTTCATATCCGCCATAATCCCTTCGCTCAGGCTCTTGGTCTGCGTCTCAACCATGGAGTCGTGGTCATGCTTGCCTCCGCCTTTGGTAATC
Organism: uncultured Lachnospiraceae bacterium; assembly: GCA_947565885.1. Lineage (GTDB taxonomy): Bacteria > Bacillota > Clostridia > Lachnospirales > Lachnospiraceae > Petralouisia. The sequence continues at coordinate 12,409 of CANOHX010000008.1, read as the reverse complement.
TCTGACATCCACAAATCTTTGTCGTAGGATTTGGCCAGTTTGCGCAGCGTATGGCGTTCACTGTCATTGCCGCTGTATGTATGGGCGCCGATGGTTGTCAGGCTGTTCTTTGCCTCTGCAGTCAGTTCCTGGAATGAATTGATGGCATTGCTTAATGCCGTCTCGTCCGTTCCTGTAACCTCTATTCCAGAAAGGGAACCACCAAACTCCTCCGCAGCCAGCGCGCGCTCCATGGCTATTATCATATTGGACTGCTCTTCTCCCGGCTTAAAGACACAGCCCTCCTGTTTGGTGCTGCCATCTCCCCAGTAATTGGTGTCCGGCTCGTTCATCGGTTCTATGAGATTCACGCCAGAACCGAATTTCTTCTTGAGGTCATTGTCTATCCATTTTGCCGCCCGCGCCATATATATGGCAAAATTATCATACTGGTCCGTCTTTAAGTTGGACGCCGCATTAACCCCTCCGGTGGAACTCCCTGAATTGGTCATATAATAGGGTGGGGAATTGGAAAACACTTCATTGATGATATCATTTTTGATGCCACTTTGCTCCGCAGCTTCCTTACGGTACTTATTCGCCTGTTCTAACATCCACAGCTGGCCGGCATCGTTCATATCCTCTGTCTCTTTAGCATAAAAGGTTTCACTGTCAAACGTTCCCGTCCCATCTGATTTCCCTGTCATATCCACAGTCCAGCCCGGAACCAGGCCCTCCACACGCTTAATGGACGTATCCGGCTTGTCGCCGCCGCCAACATTATAGCGGACAATATTGAAGTTCAGATATTCCGGCGAAAATGCCAGTTCTGCAATTTCTTCCCGGTCCGGCTTTCCATTTCCATTAAAATCCTTATCGCCCCAGGAACCGATGCTGTTGCCCCACCAGCATAAGGAAGTTCCCCAGCCCTCTAACGTCTGGTAATGAATCTGGGGATTTACTGATATCTCCCCTGCCGCCTGATTGGCTGCACGTACTTCTGCCGCTGGAATCTGCGCCCCGGAAGCCCCCGCCACCATAACGCCAGCCAGCAGCCCCGCCAAAAAACGCTTGCAAAAATTCTTGTTCATGACAGCTCTCCTTCCTTATTTTTGTGTAGCAGCTTTCTTGCTACCAATATAGCATAATTTAGCTGCAATTACTACTGTTGGAAAGTATTTGATTAATAAATTCGTAACAGTTCACCTCACGCCATTCGCAAAATATCCAGCGCTGCCATCTTTATATTCTCCATAATCAGGGACATCACAGCCGTCAGCAGAAATCAAAAAGCACATTGACAATCCAATATGCTTTAAACTCTCCGATAATTCCGCTATAATGATTATAGTAAATTGAAACTGCATAAATTAAAAAGGCGGTGATACTATGGAGGTAATGGAAGTGACAGATAAAGAGTTAGTCACAGTAACCATTGACAGATATACCGATTTACAACAAATCAAGAAAGCAAACGGCGGTCACGAAAATGAAATGCTTGATTATTTTATTAAAGTAACCGTCGCAAAGTTATCATCTATGGGAGTAAATGCAGAAGATATAACCCTTTCATAACGCACAATCATATAACCACAACCATTCTGGGTATGATAAGTTTGGGCAGCATCACAATTGATGTATGGATATGGGTGCAACCATTAGGATGGCTGCACCCTCCATTTAAAATTAAACATACACATTAGGATTGCCATTTCCTCTGATGGCTCCAACTACTTATTCTCCTCGTCCATCCGATTTACTTGGCGTATCTTTCTCTCCTTTTTCTTCCACCGGCTTCTTCTCATTTCCGTTTTCTGGCTGCTTTGCTTCCTCCGGCTCCTTGGGCAGCCTTCCGTACAGCTTGACCTGGCGGCGGATTTTTTCTGCTAACGCATCGTCAAGGGCATCGGGACGCATACGCCACATCCAGTTGCCGCCCAGGACAGACGGCACGTTCATCCTGCCCTCGCTGCCAATGCCCAGAAGGTCCTGCATCGTCATGATTGCCATATCGCTGACCGAAGACCATGCGCCGCGCATAATGCCCCAATGGTAGCCCTCCGCCTGGTCGAGCTTGAGGTATTCTTTGGCTAAGGCTACGCAGTCCTCAGGCGCTTCCTGCAGCCAGCCCAGGATGGTATCGTTGTCATGGGTTCCCGCATAGACTACGGAATTCCTGCCATACTTGTGCGGAAGGTAATCGCTGTCCCCGCTGGCGTCAAAGGCAAACTGCAGGATTTTCATGCCTGGGTAACCGCTGTCTGCCAGCAGTTTACGCACGGATTCCGTAAGGAAACCCAAATCTTCGGCAATAATGTCCAATTTGCCAAGCTTTTGCTCTATCGCACGAAACAGCGCGATTCCCGGTCCTTTCCGCCATTCTCCCTTCCTGGCGGTCTTCTCGCCGAAAGGAATTGCATAGTAGGAATCAAATCCCCGGAAATGGTCGATGCGGATGACGTCAAACAATTTGGACATTTTCTCCATCCGACGAATCCACCAGCGGTAGCCGTCCTTCTTCATCACATCCCAGCGAAACAGCGGGTTGCCCCAGAGCTGCCCATCCTCGGAAAATGCATCCGGCGGACATCCTGCCACATCAATCGGCTGCAGGTTCTTGTCTATATAGAACTGCCCAGGTTCCGCCCACACGTCTGCACTGTCCAACGCCACATAGATAGGCACATCGCCGATGATGCGGATTCCCCTATCGTTGGCATACTGTTTCAGGCATTTCCACTGCTGGTAGAACAGGTATTGGACCATCTCCCAGAACTGGATTTCCTCTGCCAGCTTCTTCTTCGCCGCTGCCATCGTTTGCTTATCGCGCTGCTGCAGTTTCGGTTCCCACTCACTCCATGCTGCGCCGCCATGCTCGTCCTTCAGCGCCATAAACAGCGCATAGTCCTCCAGCCAGTCTGCCTGTTCCTGGATAAACTGCTCAAATTCCCTGGGAGGAGTCTTAACAAACCGCGCAAACGCCTTATGTAACAGGGGATAGCGGTTCTGGTGGAGAATCTCGTAATCCACCTGGGTCAAACGCTCGCCCCACTCATAAGATTTACACTCCGTCGCCGTCAGAAGCCCCTCCTTACAGAGCGTATCCAAATCTATAAAATATGGATTGCCGGCAAAGCTGGAGAAAGACTGATAGGGGGAATCCCCATAACTCGTGGGACAGATGGGCAAAACCTGCCAGAACTGCTGCCCCGCCTTTACAAGAAAATCTACGAACTCCCTCGCCGTTTCCCCCATGGTTCCGATTCCATAGGGGGAAGGCAGGGAAGATATGTGCATCAATATTCCACTGCTCCGCATAACGCGCGTACCTCCTGCTGATTCTATTCTTAACCCTTTACTGCGCCTGCCACCACGCCTTCTATAATATATCTCTGGCAGAAAATATAGAATATGACAATTGGGATAATTGCCAGCACCAGCATCGCCATCATCGCACCCATATCCACGGAGCCATAACCGCCCCTGAGATACTGGATGGCAATGGGAATCGTCTTAAAACGCTTGATGTCCAGCACAAGATACGGCAGGAGATAATCATTCCAAATCCACATCGCCTGCAGAATCGCCACCGTGATACAGGTGGGTTTTAAGATGGGAAACACCACCTGGAAAAATGTCTGATTCGGTGTACATCCGTCAATCATGGCGGCTTCCTCGATTTCCAGCGGAATGCTGCGGACAAACCCACAGAACATGAATACTGACAGCCCTGCGCCAAATCCCAGATATACTACTATAATACCAATTGGGGTATATAAATGCAACATATTTGCCAATTTTGACAGCGTAAACATGACCATCTGAAAAGGAACAATCATTGAAAACAGGCAAAGATAGTACATACCAGTGGAAAACAGAGACTTCACCCTGGAAATGTACCAGGCGCACATAGACGTGCACAGTATAATCACTGCCACAGAGCATACGGTGATGAACAGGGAATTCCTGAGCGCATCCCAAAATTGGATTTTCTCAATTCCCCGCACGTAGTTTTCCAGTTCCACAAACATTTTGCCGAGGGGAAATTCAAAAGGCCGGCGGCTGATATATACTTTCTTCTTAAATGAGTTCACCACAACCAAGACGATGGGAAATACCCACGCCACCGATAACAGCGTAAAAAATATGCTCCATGCCCATCCATATTTTGTTTTCCTTACACCCATTACTGCTGCACCTCCTTCGTCCTCGTCAGCCTGGTCTGGATGACAGCGATAAGCGCCACCAGAATGAAAAATACAACGGCCTTCGCCTGTCCGACCCCTTCGTATCCGGTCCTTCCATAGAACGTATTGAATATATTTAACGCCAGAAGCTCTGACATGCCGGAAGGTTCGCCATTTGTCAGGGCAAGGTTCTGGTCAAACAGCTTGAACCCATTCGTCAGCGTGAGGAACGTACAGATCGTGATGGACGGCATCACCATGGGAATCGTCACATGCCACAAAATCTGCCCGGAGGTTGCGCCGTCAATCTTTGCCGCCTCAATCAGTTCCCCTGGCACGTTCTGAATCCCGGAAATATAGATAATCATCATATATCCAATCTGCTGCCAGCACATCAGCACCACCAGACCCCAGAAACCATACGTCGAATTGTAGGTCAGTGTCTTCTGGAAATTTGCCAGGATTCCGTTCAGCAAAAGCTGCCAGACATAGCCCAGCACGATGCCGCCAATTAAATTCGGCATGAAAAATACCGTGCGGAACAGATTTGTGCCCTGAATGCCCTTTGTCAGAAGCATTGCCACGGCAAATGCCAGCACATTAATCAGCACCATCGACACAATCGTAAACGCTGCCGTATACCAGAGCGAATGGAGAAACGTCCTGTCTGATAATATTTTTAAATAATTGCCAAATCCTATAAATTTTGCATCCGTCACCGTGGTAAATTTACAGAAAGACAGGTAGATGCCCATCACAAACGGCAGGAAAAACCCGATAGTAAAGGCTGCCAATGTCGGAAATGCAAAAACAGGAAAATATTTTTTTAATGATTTCTGCATAAATGCCTCCCATAGATTGCTCACAAAAGCTGCCTTTACAGGCATAACTTGGGGGTGGCGAACCACCCCCGGCAGTTTTTGCTACTGGTTTACAGCCTTATATTCCGATGCCCAGCCTTCAACAAACGCTGTCTTGACCGCATCCCATTCGCCCGTGCCCTGCGCATACTCAAGCAGCGCGCTTCCTACTCCATTTTTCCATTTCTCAGAAGGAATCGTGGAAAATACCCAGGGGATGGAAGTCTTGCCGCTGTCAATATATTCGTTGGCGGCAGCTACCAGCGGATTTTCCGGCATATACTCATCGGTAAATGTGCTAAAAGGTGTGATAAATCCCATTTCATCGGAAAATATCTGACGCCCTTTGTCACTGGTAACAATCCATTCGAGGAAATTCAGCGTTGCCTTGATATCATCCTCGGATGCATTCTTGTTGACACACCAGTAATTTTCCGAACCGGTACAAAGACCCTGGTTTGCTTCATCGCCTACGCCAATATAGATGGGAAGCATCCCCATGTCATCATCATCCACATCATTGCCGGTGATATCTTTATATGCCCAGGTTCCGTTCTGATAGAATACAGCTTCGCCCATAGCAAATTCTGCTGCCGCATCCTCACCGGTCATGCCGGAAATCATCGTTGGCTGCACGGTGGAATCTGTAATATACAAATCCCAAATATTTTTATAGGCATCCAGATAAGTTCCCTTGATGGCATCCGTGGTGTCAAGTTTGTCGTCCTGATACTCAAAGTAAATCGGCATGTTTGCCAGATGGGTCTTAAACCGCCAGTCCGAAGAGGAATCCATGCCCGCTGAAGCAAATACGCCTTTGATTCCCAGCTCGTCCTTCTTCGCCTGCATGTCGTCCGCGACTTCTTTTAATTTGGCAAAACTGTTAATTTCAGAGGCATTTTTGATTTTTGCCCCTTCCATCTCACAGTAATCCTCAATGATATCTTTGTTATAAATCAGTCCGTACGTTTCGATGACATAAGCAACGCCCTGTACTTGTCCATCATCGCTGATTAGCGCAAAATCATCGCTCTTTAAATTCTTATACACGGCGCTGTCTTTTAAGTCATAACAGTAATCTTTCCAGGATGCCAGGCCCGCCGGTCCATTTACCTGGAAAAGCGTGGGCGCCGCAGACTTTGCCATCTCCGATTTCAACGTGGATTCATATGTCCCGGAGGCGGCGGTCTCTATGGTTACCGGAATGCCTGTCTCATTGCTGTATTCCTCCGCCAGGTCGTTCCACTGTTCGGCCTGCTCAGGCTTAAAGTTCAGGTAATATACAGAACCAGAGACTTCCTCAATCAGGCTGTCATCGTCCTGTCCTGTATCATTATCCGCCATGTCCCCAGTTCCCTGGCCTGCTGCATTTTCTTCCCCTGCCCCATTCTTATTTGTGTCACCGCTCCCACAGCCGGCTGCCAAAGCGACTGCCAGCGATGTCGCCAATAACGTTGATATCCATTTCTTTTTCATGAAACATCCTCCTAAAAGTGTAATAATCTCTACCTTTTAGTATGATTTTTTTTATTTCAGATATACATGAAAAAGAAATTTTTCATTTTGGTCCAGGCTCCGGCAACTCCACGAGAATGATATCCGCTCCTATTTTCAGCACATGTTTCCAGGGAATGATGATTTCGCTCCCTTTTCCAAACAGCCCCCAGCATTTGCCGTAGCCGGGGATAATCAATGCCAGCACCATGCCGGTACAGATATCGATGTCAATATCCACCACAAAACCCAGGCATTCGCAGTTACAGACATTGATGACTTCTTTTTCCCGCAATTCACATAAACGCATAAAAACCCCCCTGCAATATCTTATGCAGCAGGGGGGTTTTGGTGACTGTACAACAATTACTCTGGTACCGGACCTAAAGCATCTTCCCACTTCGCGGGACTCTCCTTAGGTCAATATATATTTTTGGTGGCAATAATGTCAACGCCGGTGTCAGCCACATTGCTGACAATCACATCTCCGATGTGCACGGGCGCCTGGACTTTTACGCCTTTTAACGCTTTCATAATCTCAAAAATCTTGCCTTTAGGGATATCTGATTTCGTCTTTACCGATACCGCCGCCAGGCTCCCTCCTTCCACAATGACAGAGCTGGTAACTATCCGCGTGGGGTTGGTGACTTCTTTCCTCGCATAATCGTCCCCGCGTTTGCAGGTATTGCCTGTCACGGAGGATACTTCTTCTCCATTCATTTCCACTTTCAGGGGACATCCCATCGGGCAGCCGATACAAATCAATTCTCTTGTTTCCATACTCTACGCCTCCTCTATCTTCACAGTAATCTGGGACAATTCCGGAAATGCTGCCAATTCTTCTTTTTTCAGTACCACTTCTTCCATCTCCCCGGGTGCGACAACCGGGCGTTTCCTGTGGATGACACGCTTATCGCCAAAGTACACAGATACATAACAATTCTTATATACATCTCCTACGCGGAACCGTACCGTGTGCTTTTCATCCATCCGCTCAGGATTGATGGTTTTCGGAACCGTATAGCGCGCGCCCTCCGTGGCAACAATGGGGATATCCTTAGCCGCAGACGGTTGGTGTTTGGCGCCGTTTTTCACATACTCAGCGGCATGTTTGCCGGCTGCACCTGCCTCCTCAGAAACAAAATCCACCAAATCATGCACATGGAGCACGTTGCCACAGGCAAACACGCCTTCCACATTTGTCTCCAGGCATTCATTTACCAGAGGCCCGGAGGTAATCGGGCTCATCTCCACGCCCAGGCTCCTGGATAATTCGTTTTCCGGTATCAGCCCGCAGGACAGAAGCAGCGTATCGCAGGTATAATGCTCCTCCGTTCCGGGAATCGGCTTGCGGTTCTCATCTACCTCGGCAATCGTGATTCCTTCCACACGCTCCTTGCCATCAATATCTACAACCGTATGGCTCAGTTTGAGCGGAATGCCGAAATCGTCCAGGCACTGCACGATATTACGTTTCAGCCCGCCGGAGTAAGGCAGGAGTTCCGCTACCACTTTCACCTTTGCGCCCTCTAAGGTCATCCTCCTCGCCATAATCAGCCCGATATCGCCGGAGCCTAAGATTACCACCTCGCGCCCGGGCATGTAGCCCTCCATATTTACCAGACGCTGCGCTGTGCCGGCGGAATAAATTCCTGCCGGCCTGTAACCGGGAATGTTCAAAGCTCCTCTGGAACGCTCCCGGCAGCCCATGGCAAGGATAACTGCCTTTGCCTCAATCTCGAACATGCCGTCTTCACGGTTCATGGCTGTGATGACCTTTTCCTCTGAGATATCCATGACCATCGTGTTTAATTTATATTTAATTTTCTCTTCTTCTAACTGTTCGATAAACCTTCCCGCGTATTCCGGTCCTGTCAATTCCTCCTTAAATGTATGGAGTCCAAAACCGTTGTGTATGCACTGATTCAAGATGCCGCCAAGTTCTTTGTCCCTCTCCAACACCAGGATGGATTCTACGCCGTTCCTCTTTGCAGACACTGCTGCTGCCAATCCCGCCGGACCGCCACCCACAACCACTATATCGTAAACCTGTCTTAACATACTCTTTCCTCGCTTTCCGACTATATTCTGTCTTTGTTGATTCCTACGATAATTTTGGAGTTACCACCGGACTTCGTAATCTCTGATGGGTCTACCCCGCGTTCTCTTGCAAGGATTTCAATGGTTCTCGGAGAACAGAAGCCAGCCTGACAGCGTCCCATTCCCGCTCTTGTCCTCCGTTTGACGCCATCTAAAGATTTTGCGCCTAGTGGGCGGTTGATGGCATCAATTATCTCGCCTTCCGTAACCATCTCGCAGCGGCAGATAATATTTCCGTATGCCGGATTCTCTTTAATCAACGCTGCGCGTTCCTCATTGCTCAAGGTCTTAGGATCTAAAATCCCTTTCCTGGTCCCTACGAAGTCTGGATTTTTCTCTGCCCCTGTAAGGTCCCTGACAATTTCCGCCACCATCTTGCCGATTGCCGGTGCGCTCGTCAGTCCCGGAGATTCAATGCCCGCGCAGTCGATAAACCCTTTGGCTCCTTCCACCTCGCCGATATAGAATTCATGTCCATCTTCATGGGCGCGCAAGCCGGCAAAAGACGTGATGACCTGGCGGATAGGCAGCCCTTTTACCGTAGTTCCCGCTTTGCTGATTAACTCATCGATCCCTTCTTGTGTAGTGTTCGTTCCCTCCCTGTTCTCAATATCGATGGCGGTAGGACCCACCAATGTATTGCCATGGACCGTCGGCGTTACCAGCACGCCCTTGCCATATTTGCTGGGAAGCTGGAAAATCGTATGTGTGACAAACCCTTCCGTGGTGCGGTCCAGCAGGCAATAGTCCCCGCGCCGCGGCGTAATGTGCAGCTTCTTGTCGCTTACCATATTGTGGAATTGATCAGCGTAGACGCCCGCCGCATTTACAATATATCTTGTCTCAAAATTGCCCTGATTCGTCTTTACAATCCAGGCACCCTCTTTTTTCTCAAACCCGCTGACCTCGGTATCAAATTTAAATTCCACGCCGTTTTGGGCAGCATTTTCCGCAAATGCGATGTTCATGCCAAATGGGCATACAATACCGCCGGTCGGTGCATACAGCGCCGCCACCGCTTCATCAGAAATATTCGGCTCTAATTCCACCAGTTCTTCCCTATTAATAATGCGCAAATCTTTTACGCCGTTTTCGATACCTCTCTCATAGAGTTTTTGCAGATTGGGCATCTCCTCCTCATGTAAGCATACAACCAGAGAACCGTTTTGCTTAAATGGAAAATCAAGTTCTTTGGAAAGCTCAGCCATCATCTGGTTTCCTTCCACATTCAGCTTTGCCATCAAAGTTCCGCTCTCTGCATCAAACCCGGCATGGGCAATGGCGCTGTTTGCCTTAGACGTCCCGCAGCAGACATCCTCTTCTTTTTCCACCACGCATACGTTCAGTTTGTATCTGGAAAGCTCCCTTGCCGAGGCCGCTCCCGATACGCCCGCCCCAATAATTATTACATCATACATATGTTCACCAATCCTTTCTGTATAGAACAAAGCGGACAAGTCCGCATCAACTCCCAAAATCCCTCATTCATAAGGTATTTCCTATAAGGTAAAAGAGACAACGATTACATCCCTTTTTGGGGATGTAATCATTGCCAACTATCATCTCTGCAATGTCCTATATGTTGTTATCTCTATTATCCCACAAATTCAGTATAATATTATCTTCCCTTAGGTCATTGGACTTCCTTAGGTCATTATTTACCAAGGAATTACAGCGTACAATCCAACTGCCAGAAGCGCTCCGATAATCGGTCCGCACAAGGTAATCGCTGCATATCCGAAGTTAGAGCTGCCTTTTCCTTTAATTGGAAGAACTGCATGTGCCAGACGAGGTCCGATATCACGTGCCGGGTTGATTGCATATCCGGTAAGGCCGCCCAGAGACATACCGATAGATACGATGATTCCGAATACCAACAAATTGCCAACGCCAGCCGGCGCATCTGCCGGGAGTCCCTTGATGGCAAATACAAGCACGAAAGTTCCCACGATTTCGCTGAGCAGATTCAATACCGGGTTCGGTATGGAGGGAGCACAGCAGAATGTGCCGAGCTTGGTAGCCTGATCTTCTGTGGCATCATACTGTCCCTTGAACAGGATGTAAACGATACATGCGCCTACAAATGCACCTGCAAACTGTGCAACGATATATCCTGGTACCAGGCTCCATGCAAGGCTGCCGTCCGCTGCCAGCGCCAATGTCAATGCCGGGTTGAAATGCGCGCCCGATGCTGCCCCAAAGATAAATGCCGGCACCATAACCGCAAGGCCCCAGGCAAAGGTAATCTGAATTGAGCCAGCGCCTTTCATTCCTGATTTATTCAATGTTACGTTCGCTACTACGCCATCTCCAAGGAGAATCAATATCATAGTTCCTACAAATTCTGCAATATATGGTAACATAAGCAGTCCCCTTTCATTATATAAATTTGCTGTTTATCCGTATTTTTATCCTCTGCCCGGGACACACAGCCCTCATGGAGGAGCCTTGAACGTCCCGGACAGGGTAATTAGCTTCAGTCTTCCTTCGCCCAGCCGTAAGAATATTTCACAGCTTTGTTCCAGCCTTTAACCTTTTCCTCTCTGTCTTCTTTGGAAATCTGTGGCTTAAAGGTCTGGTCAATCGACCAGTTCTTAATAACGTCTTCCTTGCTTGCCCAATACCCTACCGCAAGGCCTGCCAGATAAGCTGCACCCATTGCCGTTGTCTCCACGCAGGATGGACGGTTAACCGGTGCATCGATGATGTCCGCCTGTGTCTGCATCAGGAAGTCGTTCGCGCTTGCGCCGCCGTCAACCTTGAGGGAATTGAGCTCAATGCCGGAATCCGCTCTCATTGCCTGCAGGACATCGTTGGTCTGGTATGCCAGAGATTCCAAAGTTGCACGGATAATATGATACTTATTCACACCCCTGGTAATTCCTACTATCGTTCCCCTCGCGTACTGATCCCAATGGGGAGCGCCCAGTCCGGTAAATGCCGGAACTACATAACAGCCGTTGGTATCTTTGACTTTCTTTGCCATATATTCTGAATCAGGCGCGCTATCGATAACCCTCAGTTCATCACGCAGCCACTGAATCGCTGCTCCTGCTACGAAAATGGAGCCTTCCAAAGCGTAATTCACTTTGCCGTCAATCCCCCAGGCAATAGTCGTAACCAAGCCATTCTTAGAAAATACAGGCTTCTCTCCAGTATTCATCAGCATGAAGCATCCGGTTCCATATGTATTCTTTGCCTCTCCTGCCGTGAAACAGGTCTGTCCGAACAATGCCGCCTGCTGGTCCCCTGCTGCCCCGCCGACCGGAATCGGACCGCCGAAGAAAGATGGGTCTGCCGTTCCGTATACACAGCTTGACGGTTTTGCCTCTGGAAGCATGCTTGCCGGAATATCCAATTCCTTCAAGATTTCCTCATCCCATTTCAATTCGTTGATGTTAAAGAGCATTGTACGGGATGCATTGGAATAGTCGGTCACATGTGCCGCTCCCTTTGTCAGCTTCCAAATCAGCCATGTCTCTACGGTACCGAAGAGGAGCTCGCCTTTCTCTGCCCGCTCCCTTACGCCTTCTACGTTGTCCAAAATCCATTTCAGCTTCGTGCCAGAGAAATATGCGTCAATTACAAGCCCTGTCTTCTGGCGGAAAGTATCTGTAAGCCCTTTCTCCTTTAAGCTGTCACAGTATTCTGATGTTCTTCTGCACTGCCATACAATCGCGTGGTACACCGGTTCGCCCGTATTCTTATCCCATACAATCGTTGTCTCACGCTGGTTGGTAATGCCGATTGCAGCGATATCCTCTGCAGAAGCCCCAATCTTCTGCATTG
>CANOHX010000007.1 GCA_947565885.1 uncultured Lachnospiraceae bacterium | reverse complement strand
GGCTTTTGCTTCTACATCGCCCAACATTTCCAAAGAGACAACATTCCTGCGAAAAAAACTCTTCAGATAATCTTTACAGGCATTGATTGCCACACGCAAAATCCATGCCTTTTCATGTTCACTGTCGCAAAAGGGTTGGTCATACATCATATATTTCATAAATACATTCTGAAATACATCCTCTGTATCTGTATGGTTTTTCAGATGATAAAAGCAAATGCGCTGTACCATATCCGCATATTTCTCCACCGCATGGTTTACTTCCGTCTCGCTGCGCATTTGCGCCTCACCTCCTCTTAATCACCGTCAATGGTGACCTCCTCCATGATGTCCTCCCCCATGATGTCCGCTATAACCTGCGCTGCTTCCGCTGCCGGAATTCCCCTGGCTCCCGCTCCAGTTCGGGCAGTCCTGCGGATGGTTCCCATCTGTGTGACCGCAATATCCGTCCCAGTTCGGGCAGTCTGACGGATGGTTCCCATCTGTATGACCGCAGTTTCCGTCCCAGTATGGGCAGTCCGCCGTATGATGCCCATCTGTATGGCCGCAAGCATATCCGCTTGTTCCTGCGCTATAATTCGGGCAGTCCTGTGGGTGGTTCCCATCTGTATGACCGCAGTTTCCGTCCCAGTTCGGGCAGTCTGATGGATGGTTCCCATCTGTGTGACCGCAATCATATCCGCCAGTATAATACGGACAATCCGGCGTATGATTGCCGTCCGTATGCGGACAGGCAGCTGCCTGATTTGCATTCGCATCCACCGTCGCTGCAGTACCCACTGCTGTATCTGCTGCTGTCCCCTGCACTTTGGAAACATCCTCCGGGACCTCCGTATTCTCTGCGGTTTTCGTATCGGCTGCCGCTTTCGCATCCTCTGTATCCAATTCCCTGGATACGGTGGGGATGATGCTCTCCTCCACCCCTTTACTGTTCTGACGGATAAAATTCTCTGACGGAATCACGATTGTGCCAAAGGTCAGTGACAACGCTCCAATCATTCCGTACATAGCTACTCTTCTCATACTCTATCTCCTCCTTGCAATAAGATTTTTGTCTGTTTCACTTATAATACGATTGAAAGGAAGAAATCCTTGCAAGAAAATATAAAATTTTTACGCATTCAGATTTGTATAGCCCATCAGGCTCTCATCGACTTCCCGCGCGACTTCCCTGCCCTCGCGGATTGCCCACACGACAAGGGACTGTCCTCTGTGCATGTCTCCGGCGGTAAAGACATTTTTGACATTTGTCTCATAATGCTCCGCTTCCGTCTTTACGTTCGTGCGTTCGTTCAGGGAAACGGCAAAGGCATCGGCGATATATTTTTCCGTGCCCAGGAAACCTGCTGCAATCAAGACCAGATCCGCCTCCATCTTGCTCTCGCTGCCAGGCACTTCCGCCATCACCATGCGCCCGGTCTTTTCATCCTTTTTGCTCTCGAGCTTTACCGTCACCAGGCCGCAGAGTTTCCCATTCTTATCTTTGAGGAATTCTTTGACCGTGGTCTGGTAGATACGCGGGTCATGTCCAAACATGGCAATCGCTTCCTCCTGACCATAGTCCGTCTTACAGACTTTCGGCCACTCCGGCCATGGATTGCTCTCGGCACGCGTATCCGGCGCTTTCGGCATCATCTCAAGCTGCGTTACGGAAGCCGCACCGTGACGGATGGATGTGCCCACACAGTCATTTCCGGTATCGCCGCCGCCGATGATGACTACCCGCTTACCCTTAGCCGAAATATATTTGTTATCTTTCAGCTCAGAGTCGAGCAGGCTTCTGGTCGTTGCCGACAAGAAATCCACGGCAAAATAAATGCCCTTGGCATCCCTGCCGGGAGCCTTGATGTCCCTGGGATTCTTTGCCCCACAGGCGAGGATAATCCGGTCGTACTCTTTCAAAAGTTTTGCCGCTTTGATATCTTTGCCTACGTTGACGCCAACGACAAACTCCACGCCCTCCTCCTGCATAATCTTTACTTTGCGCTCAATTACCCATTTTTCCAGTTTCATGTTGGGGATGCCGTACATCAGCAGACCGCCCACACGGTCATCGCGCTCATATACGGTCACCTGGTGTCCGCGTTTGTTGAGCTGGTCCGCCGCCGCCAGCCCTGCAGGGCCGGAACCAATAACCGCCACTTTCTTGCCGGTGCGCACTTTAGGCGGCCGTGCTTTCGCAAATCCCTGCGCATATGCATGTTCAATAATCCCAAATTCATTTTCCTTGACAGAGACGGCATCCCCATAATTCCCACAGGTACATGCCGCCTCACAGAGCGCCGGGCATACCCGGGCCGTGAACTCAGGGAAGTTATTGGTCTTTTTCAGGCGGTTGTAAGCCTGTTCCCAGTTCCCGGTATATACCAGGTCATTCCACTCCGGTACCAGGTTGTGCAAAGGGCAGCCGGAAGTCATGCCCATAATCTCCATTCCCGACTGGCAGAAAGGAACCCCGCACGCCATGCAGCGCGCGCCCTGTTTCTGCTGTTCTTCCCTGGGCAGCGGGGTATGGAACTCATTAAAATTCTGGATGCGCTCTTTGGGCGCAATTGCTTCTGCCGTCTGTCTTTTATAATCCATAAATCCTGTTGGTTTTCCCATGTTAAAATTCCCTCCTTGTCAATTCATTCCTGTGATGCCATAAAAAGCTTCAATCTGCGCCTGTTCCGAACTCAAGCCCTTTTCTTCCATCTGTACAATCGCCATCATCATGCGGTTGTAATCGTAAGGCACAATCTTCTTGAATTTCGGCAGATAATTGCTGAAATCATCAAGAACCTCCTTTCCTTTCTGGGAGTTAGTCAATGATACGTGTTCCTTTATCATCTCCTTGAGTTCCATAACATCATATTTGGAGGTAATTTCCTGGGAAAATACCATTTCCTTATTAATTCTGGTGTACAGATCATTATCCTCATCCAGCACATATACAATGCCGCCGCTCATGCCCGCTGCAAAGTTTTTGCCAGTTTTTCCAAGGACTACGACCCTGCCGCCCGTCATATACTCACAGCCATGGTCGCCAACGCCCTCAACCACTGCATTTGCACCGGAATTGCGGACACAGAAACGCTCCCCGGCCACTCCGTTGATAAACGCCTTTCCGCTGGTAGCGCCATAGAGGGCTACATTTCCGATAATAATATTTTCATCCTGCCGAAAACGCACGCCGGTTGGCGGATAAACCACCAGCTTGCCGCCGGACAGTCCTTTGCCAAAATAATCGTTGCTGTCGCCTACAAGTTCCAAAGTCAGCCCTTTCGGGATAAATGCGCCAAAACTCTGACCTCCCGCTCCCGTACATTTAATCAGAAACGTATCTTCTGCCAGGGTGTCCGCATAACGCCTGGTAATCTCAGAGCCGAAAATCGTGCCAAAAGAACGGTCGGTATTGGTCACCTCCACGTCCAGGCTGCGCCTCTGCTCGCTCTCCAACGCCGTTTTCAGCTGTTTGAGGAGAATCTTTTCATCCTTGGTCTTTTCCAGTTCAAAGTCATAAACCTGTTTGGGGTCAAAGATTACTTTCGCCTTAGGCCCGGCAAAAGGATTGTTGAGGATTCCCGACAAATCCAATTCCTTTTCCCGCTCGCTCAGGTCCTCCCGGACTTTCAGCAAATCGCTGCGCCCCACCAATTCATCCACGGTGCGGATGCCCAGCTTTGCCATATATTCCCGCAGTTCTTCTGCGATAAAGCGCATGAAATTGATGACATACTCCGGCTTTCCTGCAAATCGTTTCCGCAGTTGTGGATTCTGCGTGGCAATACCTGCCGGACAAGTATCCAGGTTGCAGACGCGCATCATCACACAGCCCATCGTCACCAGCGGCGCCGTAGCAAAGCCAAATTCTTCCGCGCCCAGCATAGCGGCAACTGCCACATCGCGCCCGGTCATCAGTTTACCGTCCGTCTCAATGCGCACTTTATTGCGCAACCCATTCAAAATCAAGGTCTGATGTGTTTCCGAAAGCCCCAGTTCCCAGGGAAGCCCTGCGTTGTGAATAGAACTTGCGGGCGCAGCCCCGGTTCCACCGTCATAACCGGAAATCAGCACCACCTGCGCTCCTGCCTTTGCCACGCCGGCAGCCACAGTTCCCACACCTGCCTCTGATACCAGTTTCACAGTGATTCTCGCCTGCCTGTTGGAGTTCTTCAAATCATAAATCAGCTGCTCCAAATCTTCGATGGAATAAATGTCATGGTGCGGCGGCGGCGAAATCAGCGACACGCCCGGCGTAGAAAGCCTTGTCTTGGCAATCCATGGATAAACTTTCTGCCCTGGCAGATGCCCGCCCTCTCCCGGCTTCGCACCTTGCGCCATCTTAATCTGGATTTCTTTGGCGCTCACCAGATATTGGCTGGTAACGCCGAACCGTCCCGACGCCACCTGTTTAATTGCCGAACAGCGGTTGATGCCGTCCCTGCCGGTCACAAGACGCTCCGGGCTTTCGCCGCCCTCACCGCTGTTTGATTTCCCATGAAGGCGGTTCATGGCAATCGCCAAAGTCTCGTGCGCTTCCTGGGAAATTGAGCCGTACGACATGGCGCCGGTCTTAAAACGCGTCACAATCGAATCCACACTCTCTACTTCCTCAAGCGGCACGCCTTTCTTGGGAAACTTAAACGTCATCATCCCCCGGATATTGGCGTCTTTTTCCTGCTTATCCGCCGCCTGTGTATACTGCTTGAATAGCTGGTAATCGCCACGCTTCGTGGATTCCTGCAGCAGATGGATGGTCAGCGGATTGTAGAGGTGGCTGTCCGCGCCGCTCCTCATCTTATGCCGTCCGCGGCTCTCCAAGGTCAGATCCGTCTCCAATCCCAGCGGGTCGTATGCGCTGGAATGCAGCGCATCCACATCCTCCTCGATATCTTTTATGGTAATTCCGCCGATACGGCTTACGGTATCGGTAAAGTATTTGTTTATTACATCTGAACTGATTCCGATTGCCTCAAAAATTTTCGCTCCCTGGTATGACTGAATCGTAGATATGCCCATCTTCGCCGCAATCTTGACAATGCCGTGCAAAATGGCATCGTTATAGTCCGCCACCGCTGCATAGTAATCTTTATCCAACATATGCTCGTCAATCAGCTGTTTTACGGTATCTTGCGCCAGATAGGGATTGATGGCACATGCGCCGTAACCGAGCAGAGTCGCAAAATGATGGACCTCCCTGGGCTCCCCGGATTCCAGAATCATCGCCAAAGCCGTCCGCTTCTTGGTCTTAATCAGATACTGTTGCAATGCAGACACGGCAAGCAGCGAGGGAATGGGCACATGGTTCTCGTCCACGCTGCGGTCAGAAAGGATTAAAATGTTTGCCCCATCGCGGTATGCACGGTCCGCCTCCACAAACAGGCGGTCAATCGCTTTCTCCAGGCTGGTATTTTTATAATAGGTGATGGGAATTTCCACCACATGGAATCCATCTACTTTCATGGCTTTGATTTTCATTAAATCCGTATTCGTAAGGATGGGGTTATTCACCTTCAGCACCTGGCAGTTCATGGGCTTTTCCTCCAAAAGGTTGCCGTCCTCCCCGATATAGACCGTGGTGCTGGTGACAACCTCCTCACGGATAGAATCGATTGGCGGGTTCGTCACCTGGGCAAACTTCTGTTTAAAATAATTGAATAGCGGCTGATGGTCGCCCGCCAACGCTGCCAACGGCGTATCAATGCCCATCGCTGCCGTGGCCTCCCCGCCGTTCTTTGCCATCGGCAGAATGGCTTCTTTCAGCGATTCGTAAGTATAGCCAAACGTCTTTTGCAGCCTCTGGCGTTCCTCCTTCGTATATTCCGGCACGCGTTGGTTGGGGATTTTCAAATCCGCAAGGTTTATCAGATTGCGGTCAAGCCACTCGCCGTACGGCTGTCTGCCCGCATATTTTTCTTTCAGCTCATCATCGTCGATGACCCTGCCCTGCACGGTGTCCACCAGAAGCATTTTTCCCGGGCGCAGGCGTTCTTTCACCACAACCTTCGTGGGTTCAATCTCTAGGACGCCCACCTCAGAAGACAGAATCAGATAATCGTCATCCGTAATATAGTAACGTGAAGGGCGCAGTCCATTGCGGTCGAGGACTGCCCCTAAAATATCGCCATCGCTGAACAAAATGGATGCCGGACCATCCCAAGGCTCCATCATCGTGGCATAATACTGGTAGAAATCCTTCTTCTTCTGGCTCATTAAATCATTGTTCGCCCACGGCTCCGGGATGGTAATCATCACCGCCAGAGGCAGGTCCATGCCGCTCATCACCAGAAATTCCAGCGTATTGTCAAGCCGCGCGGAATCGGAGCCCTCTGCATTTACCACCGGCAGCACTTTCTGCAGTTCCCCGCGCAGATGCTCGGATTCCATAGTTTCCTCCCGCGCCAGCATCTTATCTGCATTTCCACGGATGGTATTGATTTCTCCATTATGCACAATGAAGCGGTTGGGATGCGCACGCTCCCAGCTGGGGTTGGTGTTCGTAGAAAACCTGGAATGTACGGTGGCAATCGCCGACTCGTAATCTCTGTCCTGCAAGTCCGTAAAAAACTGGCGAAGCTGCTCTACCAAAAACATTCCCTTGTATACAATCGTCCTGCTGGAAAGCGATACTACATAAGTATCATCGTTGGACTGCTCAAACACACGGCGCGCCACATACAGCTTGCGGTCAAAATCCAGCCCCTTAGCCACATTTTTCGGACGCTTGACAAAGCCTTGCATGATGTAAGGCATACAGTCAACGGCTTTCTGACCTAATTTGTCCGGCGCAATCGGCACCTGCCGCCAGCCGAGGAATTCCATACCCTCTTTCCTTACAATAACCTCAAACATCTTCTTCGCCTGGTTACGTTTCAGCTCATCCTGGGAAAAGAAGAACATGCCGATTCCATAATCCCTCTCCTCTCCCAAATTAATCCCTATTTGCTGCGCTGCCTTTTTAAAGAATTTATGGGAAATCTGCAGAAGGATGCCCACGCCGTCTCCGGTCTTACCCTCAGCATCCTTTCCTGCCCTATGTTTCAGATTCTCTACAATCTTCAAAGCATTTTCCACTGTCTCATGCGTCTTGATACCCTTGATATTCACAACCGCCCCGATTCCACAGTTGTCATGCTCAAACCTGAGGTCATACATCCCCATTGCCGTCCGTTTTGTCTCCTGCATCTTCTCATCCTCCCTGCTATATTCCTGATGGCAAAATCTTCATCTGCTAATCATGCTGCTATATTCCTGATGGCAAACTCCTCATCTGTTAATCACGCTGATTTCTACTGGCAAAATCTTCGCCTTTATGCCAACCGGAGTCTGTCGCCATTGCTTTGCCACGGTAAAGTGTTGCTCTGGAAAATACTATACACCTTTTTTCTCTGCTTGTAAACTGTTTTTTTCTTCTAGTTTTCTGATAATATGAATATTATATTATTTTTTAATTATTTTCTGAAAATAATTTTAATTTTCATAAGTGTCTCCTATGATTATATACAATTTCAGGCTGGATTTTCCAAAAGATTCTTTTTGATTGATGGTGTCCCACAAGAGTTTTTTAAGAATTTTATAGAATTGTGTGAGAATTTTCATCGAATATTGGTATATTACTAATCGCATATCATACTATTTCATACCGTTTATTTTGCATATTTTCCATGTAATTATGAGTTTCAGAACAAACGAGTATCATTATAGGTATCACCAAAAACAAACATCAAAGAAGTTTTTAACATGATAATGGACTATATCCTATAACACCCTCTCTTTATGTACTCTTCAACAGTTTCAATTAATTCTTCAAGAAATAAAGTAATAAATCTTGTATATTTTTCAAAGTCCTGTATACTATCATCCCTAACAGCATCTACAAACGAAACAGCCCCATGTGCAAGATTATTTCTATTCACTTTAATATTTTCCAAAATATCTGGCCTGAAATTAGGGCTACTTGTGCTTATTTGTATACCATGAGATTCAAATGTCTCTTTTATAGAGATTCCATCCAGATTACCAGCCGGCAGCGATTCCCTAGCATGAATATCTAATGTTGTATTTAATAAAATATTATTGATGATTTCCTCGTTCTTCTTTAGAAATGTATTAAAATTCGCACCTGGATCTCTTACTGATTTTAATATTGTCTTTCTCCACAACGCTCTAATTGATTCATTAACATCAATATACGCCAAACTATGAACACGTATCTCATCATATATACAATCAACAAGTCCTGAAACCGTATACTCAATAATATTATATATCATTAATGACAAATTTGATTTGAGTATATTAATAAGTTCCTGATACGAAAGCGTAATTTGTGTTTCCCCCTCATAAAAAAAATCATCAAACGAAAGTTCATTTTCCTCTTCACGTATCTTTTTCCCTTCTAAAAATTTCATCAACTCAATAAAATTGTTAATTTCTTTTTTCCTATTCTCATAAGTGTTTTTTAGTGCAATCATTTATTCACCTACTAATCTATTCTTAACAAAATCAATACGTCTTCTCAATTTTGTCTTATTATTTGCTGCATCCGATCTCGTGACTAAAGAAAAATCTTCTTCATCTATCCAAGCATTGTCAGCAACTTTTAAATCAGGTTTTTCTTGTAATGCTAAAGCGATTCCGACTGCCAATGCCTCAAAACGCGCCCTCGGTGTTGATTTTGATTTTTCTTTTTTCCTGAATCCTCTACTTCCCAAAAAATCTTCTGCAAAATTTAACATATTTTGAAATTTATTACTATATTCATCTTCCTCACTTTGCTTTTCCCATAGTATATTCATAGATTCAATATATTTATCAATATATTGTGCCACGTTCCCTGAATATCCTGGAAAATCAGCAGCATAATTATCAAAATAGGCAAAAAACCGCGAAACTAATTCAATGCCCTCGTAACGCTTTTCTGTCTGCTGGCTTCGTGGTGCCAACTTATTAAATTTTTCATTTTTTGAACACTCACTTAAAAATGCCATAAATTTTCCATCAATAGAACCTCGTCTAGTTTCCGTAGGAACAGCTTTTCTCCCACCTGTATTAATTCTTTTAAAAATTTCTTGTCTGATTTTTTCCGTTGTACCCTCTTCCAAAAATACCACTCTTATGCTTGTATTTTCAAATTTTCTTTGTATTGCAGGATCTAATTCATTAAAGGTAAAATCATTAGACTCTGTTAGTATTTCCAATCCATTCAGAACTAAATCGCCTTGAATAAATTCTATCAATGTCTGTGTGCGCTGAGCACCATCCACAATCTCTATTCTTCCATCCTGTGTATCAGAAAAAAACATAAATGGAATCGGCAATCCCATCAATACAGATTCAATAAAAAAGCATTTATCTTTCTCATTCCAAATAAAATTTCTCTGATAATCCAAGGGTACATAAAGATTGCCGATTTCAAACATTTGCTTCAAATAACCAATCACATAATCTCGTGTATCATATTTTATATCTTGCTTTTTATCTGTTATCTGCTGTGAGGATTTCTTTATTTCCTCTTCCATTTTTTCAACAATTCCTTTCTCTACCATAATTTCTTTTACCTCTCATACTCTTTCAAATGCTGTTGTATACTTACACCTATCGCACGTCCTAACTCAACCGGAACTGCGTTGCCAATATGAATGCCCAATTCTCGTTTTTGAGAAGGATGTTCTTCATCTGTAAATATGTAATCATCTGGAAAAGATTGTAAAATTGCTCCTTCCCTTAATGAAAGCGCTCTGTCTTGTTCAGGATGTCCAAATCTACCATTTCCATAACCATAAAATTGTGTTGTAATTGTTGGCGATGGCTCATCCCACTTCATCCGTCCATATACCGAAGGATATGTATCCCCTGTTTTTTTATTATGACAGTCCAATCTCAATTCTTTATCCCAATCTCTCCATGTACCACCCTGAACAGATTGTCTAATTCTTTTTCGGTTTATAGCGGATAGTTTACTGGCCCTATGCAAAGTATCTTTTTTACAAATTTCACCATCAGCAATTTGAGGTAAAGCGCCTATTGCCATTCTAACTGTTCTGTATTCATTCTGTTTATATAACGGCGGAATAAGATGAATTTCTCCAAATTTAGATGCAAGCAACACCAATCTTCTCCTTTTTTGAGGAACTCCATAATCTGGACAAAAAACAATGCTCCATTCCACATAAAAACCAAGCTGATTTAACTGGGTAACAAAATCCTCAAAAACCTTTTCTTTTGCTAAGCTAGGCACATTCTCCATAGAAACTATATCCGGAAGACATTCTTTAACAATTCTCGAAAAGGAATATAATAATTTCCATTTCTTGTCAGTTCTTCCATCTTTTCTATATCTCAATGAATATCTTGAAAACGGTTGGCATGGTGCACAACCAACAATAATTTTCACATCATTATCAAGAAAAAAGCCATTAACTTCTTCACATGTAATATCATTTATATCTTCATTAATAAATTTCGCATCATTATTACTTTCATATGCAAATCTGCAACTCTCATCTATATCGAATCCAGCGGCTACATCTATTCCCGACAATGAGAGGCCTTTCGTAAGTCCGCCAATTCCACAAAATAAATCTATTGCTATATTTGCCATTGCATTCACCTCGTCCAATGGTTTTATTACTTCTATATTCTTTTTGCGTTATTGCCTCTACCCACAGCACATAATGGACGATTCGATTTTTTCGCAAATCTCCCTTTGCGCCTCCGCCAGATTCCTGCAGATCCTGGTGCAGTACTGCCGTATCTCAGGAGATGGCTCAATCAAATCCGGCACCATAAATGTGGCGCAGCCCGCTGCAAATCCTGCTTTCACCCCATTTTCACTGTCCTCGAACACAAAGCATTCCTGCGGTCTGCAGCTTATACGCCTGGCTGCCAGCAGGAAGATATCCGGCGCAGGCTTGCCATGTGCAACCTCCGTGCCGCTGACAATCTCCGCAAAATAATCCCTGATGCCAGCATTCTCAAGATTCGCCTCAATCTGCCCCGGCAGGCTGCTGCTGGCAACCGCTATGGGCATGCCTTTCTCTTTAAAAAATGCAAGGATTTCTCGAACGCCCTCTTTTACCGGAACATGGACCGCCAGTTTCTGCCGTACCCGACCCATGCATTCCTGTGCAAGAACCGCCCCATCCGCAACATGGTAATATTCTTCCAGCACCTGATTCATATGCTCCCCGCTGCTTCCCGATATTGCCTGCAAAAATCCACTGGCAATCTCCACCCCACGTTCTGCGGCAAGTTCCTGCCAAGTCTGCTGGTAAATCCGTTCCGTATCAAAGAGAACGCCATCCATATCAAAAATTGCTCCTGTATAATTCATCTCTGTTTTCCTCACATTTCTTCTTATTGACGATTCCAACTTAATTCCTTACGATACAACCTCTCTCTTTGACCGCATCCAGATAAATGCCACGATACAAATCAGCACCGACAGAAGCGAACCTCCCGGCGCGGCAAGCCCCATCGGAAACAGTGTATCCGCAAAATATTTCGATGCCAGAAACGCCCCCGGAATGCGCACAAGGACTATCGACAGGAAATTGTGCAGGAAAGAAAGCCCCGACATGCCGTAGGCGCAAAAGTAGCCGCTGAACGAAAAATGCATCCCCGCAAAAATACAGTCCCAGATATATCCCCTCAGATACTGCCCGCCCAGCAAAATAACGGCTGCATCTGCTGTAAACAGCCCTACGATTGGCTCAGCGGCAAGCTGCACGGCAAGGGAAACTGCCAAGCCATATCCTACGGTGATAAATATGGCGTACCGCAAGGTTGCCGCGGCGCGCTCATGTTTTCCCGCCCCAATGTTCTGGGCGGAAAGTGCCGACACTGTGGACAGCATGGTGGATGGTACCAGAAACACAACCCCGATTACTTTTTCCACAATTCCTACTGCCGCCGCATCATTCAAGCCCCTGCGGTTGGCGATGACAGTTATCACGATAAATGCAATCTGGATAAATCCATCCTGCAAGGCGACCGGAACGCCAATTTTCAAAATTTCCCCCAGTGCTTCCCTCTGCGGCTTAAAACATTCTTTTGTAAGCCTAATCCCGGTCTTTTGCCCGAAAATCACGACCAGCGCCAGTATCACGCTGATTGTCTGGGACAGGGTCGTGCCCAAAGCAGCCCCCGCCGTTCCCATATGGAATCCGCCGATAAACAGATAATCCAGGGCTATATTCACCCCACATGACACTGCAATA
The DNA here is from genome assembly GCA_947565885.1 of uncultured Lachnospiraceae bacterium. GTDB lineage: Bacteria > Bacillota > Clostridia > Lachnospirales > Lachnospiraceae > Petralouisia. The sequence continues at coordinate 22,117 of CANOHX010000007.1, read as the reverse complement.
AAATACATGGGCCTTTTGGAATCCCCAAGCCCCCGAAATATGGAACTTATAATATTATAGGCTGTGATAAACGGTATTCCCGCAAAACAGATGGTCAGATATGTAACTGTGTCAGCCACCGCCTCCTCCGGTGTAGACATAAGGGATACGATAGGCCTAACCAGCAGCAAAAGCAATGCCGTACATGCCACGGAAACTCCCAAGAACAGCGTAACCGTATTTCCAATCGCAGTCCGGGCGCGCTCTTTATGTGCAGCCCCGATTGCCTTTCCAATGCTTACCGTAGAACCCATGGCAAGCCCCACAACCATCACCGTCAGCATATGCATGACCTGGCTGCCCACGGAAACCGCCGTAATAGAGCCTACACCGCCAAACTGCCCGATAATGAACAGATCCGCCATCCCATACAAGGTCTGCAGAAAATAAGACAGCAGATACGGCAGAGAAAAATATATAATATTGCGCAGCACGCTGCCAGAAGTCAAATTCTTTTCCATAAATCAATCCTTCTACTATCACCATAAACAACAAGGGCTTTATCATTTCCCATCGCTCAGCCAACCAGCACTTCTTTGCCCCGGAATGCAAATCCATATTTACGGATATGCCCGCTCAAAACTCCTTGTTCCGTCAGCACATGCTCATACTGCTTTTTTTCGATTTGCAAAAGCGCTTCCTCCACTGTTTCTTCAAGATTTTTTTCTTTCCTGGGATTATGGACCTTAAACTCCAAAATAATCCCATCTTCTCCTTTTCTGCGAGGCTGCAGCATCACATCATACCGGCCAAAACCGCTTTCCTGATTAGACTTCACCACATACCGGTCAGAAAGCTCCACTAAAAGCCCCAGCACAAACCCATGATAAAACCGTTCCGGCTCACTCTGTGCAGAGGGTTTATTTCCGCCATCAAAAGAGCTGAACATGGCAAGGGATACGCGGTTCATGTACTCATTCATCGCTTCCAAATCTCCCAAAAGGAGCGCTCTCACAAATCGGTTGTAATTTGGCGCTTCTTCTTCAAACCAATCACGCACCATTTTATCGAACATCCTCTTAACTTCATAATTGGTTAACATCAGCTCATAAATTTCGCCACGTATTTCTACAATCTTCAAATACCCGCTTGCCAAAAGCAGGCTCCACACTGCATTTTCATTATTATCCAACTGTTCATATATCAGTTCCTCGTCAATCCTGCTCTCTATGGACTGACCCACAAGCAGCCGTTCAAACTTTATCTTCAAATCCTGGCTGCCTTCCCGGATGATTTTGCCTATCAAGCCATGGGAACTGGTATTGGCCCAATAAGTATTCAATCGCTTTTTATCCAGAAAGTTGATGACAGACCATGGATTATAAATGTCCCATACATTTCCTATGTGGAAGCCATCATACCATTCCTTGACCTCGCTTTTATTGTCCATGCCATACTCATCCATAGCAGAAAAAACCTCTTCCTCCGTAAACCCAAAACAGGAGGCATATTCCTCCGAAGCCATGGAAACACAATTTAAATTATTTAAATCCGAAAACATAGACTCCTTACTAATCCTGGTAATTCCCGTCATCACTGCACGTTCCAGATAAAGATTCGTCTTAAATGTATTGTTAAATAAATTTCTCACGAAAGAAGCAAGTTCTTTCCAGAAACCATTTACATAAGCCTCCTGCAGCGGCGTATCGTATTCATCCAACAGAATGATAACCTTCTTCCCATAATAACGGTACAAAAATTCAGACATCCGGCTCAAAGCCACAGACGCATCGCTGCTATCCATTTCCTTTCCAATCCTGCCAAAATAAGCCCTGTCTTTTTCTGTCAGTTTATCAGAATCAAGCAAAAAGCTATATTGCGAATAGAGATTTGTAATAATCAGATAAATTTGCTTAATTACGCCTTCATAATTATCTTCCTTCACCCCCGCAAAAGAAAGGCTGATTACCGGGTAAGTCCCCTGCAGTCTCTGATACTTTTCTTCTTTCCAGATATCCAGGCCCGCAAAGATTTCTCCCTGGCTATTATATTTTAAGCCAAAAAAACGCTCCAGCATGCTCATATTCAAAGTTTTCCCAAAACGCCGCGGTCTTGTAATCAAGGTTACCTCATCCTGGCTCTCCCACCACTCTCTGATAAACCTCGTTTTGTCTATATAAAAACATTGTTCAGAAATTAATTTTTCAAAATCCTGTACGCCAATCGCTACCACCTTTCCCATCCATTATCCCTCCTGCTCCCCACATTCCCGCTGCAGTTCCCGATTCCAAAACCAAATCGCCGCCACAAGCGCTATCCCCGCTGCCGCAGTAACGGCTGTCACAGAATAAAATGCCACCGTCCCTGGTTCCATCCAGGCAAACGCCGGACTCTCCACACGCAGCACCGCCATAAGATTTGCACCCATATGCGCCAGGAACGCGCCATAAAAATGCCCTGTTTTTTCCATCATCCATGCCAGAAAGATACCGAGAATCCCCGCATAGATAAACTGCACAAGATTCATATGGATTACGCCAAATAATAACGCCGACAACGCCATCGCAAGCATCCTGCTATACCGTTCCCGCTTCCTGCCCTGCCCGCTCTTTTCCTCATTATCCAATATCAGCAAATCGCAGAGCCTGCCGTAAACCACACCGCGGTACAGCAGTTCCTCCAAAAACGGCGTCAAAAGACAGGCTCCCAAAAGTTCAAAATAAATGCCCCCGGAAAAAAGCTGCTGATTGATCTGCTGGTATCCGGGAGAAATCTCCTCAAGCCCGCTCATAATCAGCAGATTATTCAGCGCCACCCCCACAGCAGCGCCCGCAGCGAACATCAGAATACCATTGAACACCCTTACCGCCGTTGATTTTCTGGCAATTTCCAGGTCCATATGAGCCCAGAATACGGTCGGCTCATTTCTGTCTTTCTGATAGAAGCGCGCAATAAAGGGAATCGTCACCGCCACAGAAGCCGTCTGCAGCGCCATGTACTGTTCCTGGGGATCCGCCCCCAGGAATACTGCAAACATTGTAAACAACGACATGCTGAGATTCGTCGCTACAAAGTACACAAATACAGGATAGATAATGTTAAAAGCCTTAAAAACCGGGCTGTTCTGTCTGTCTCTCGGATTCATATTTTCCATTCTCCTCTGTCTGGCCTGCCAAACCTCTACGCTCTGCCACTGCTTGTTTCATAGCCCCTCCCTCTTTATCTTCCGGCTTATCCAGGACCTCCATACCGCTAGCCTCATCTTCTATCTGCAGCTTAATCTGCCTTATCTTTGCATCTTCGGCAATCGCACGCATAATCCGGTTGACATCTTCTGGCGAAAACATACCAATCGCCCTTACCAAATCATCTGTATTGTTCCGGTTAAACACCAGGCAACCTCCCTTTTCCAGACTTACAGTAATACAGTTCTTGGGATTCGATACATCGCCCAGGCACAGGCGGTTATTCTCATAATCACAGCGGAATTCCACGCCCTTGTACTTGACAATTCCATTCTCATCAGCCATCAGGGAATAGGGGACACGGTTTCCTTTGTCCATCAGCTTCTGCATCGCCTCTGCCACCCCATTGAAAGTCTTCTGTTCTCCAACTTCCCATTTATTCTCCGGTTTCACCTCAGCTTTGTAATCTCCTGCCATCTGAGAAAAATACCTGTTTCTGTCAATTCCAATATTCTGCAGCCTATCTACCATAATGCATGTCTCCTTTCTCCGTCAGCCCATACGCGCCAAAATGTCTTTTCGCTTCTCATCAAATAAAAGCTCTTTATTATATCGGTAATAACGCTCGCATTCGCAACCCTCAAGAAAACTGACACTATAAGAATTGGAATTTAACTCTGTAATAAACATCACCATCTCCTGGCTGTTGCCAAAAGCCCCTTCCAGAAAATCAAATACATATTCTACTATCTGCAAAGATTCCTGCTGCTGCTGTTCATAGCCGTCCCTCTCTTCCTCGAACAGTGCTTTCACACGCACAAAAGCTATTCCTGCTTCCAGGATATCTTCCAATTTCAGGACCTGCCTGAAACGTTCCAGGGATTCTATTGACCGCCGATAAACACTCTCCTCTTCTTTCCCAATCAATTCAGCTTTTTTCACTCTTTTATATTTTAGTTTTAATTTATTGCAAACATTATCCAGCAATTGCAGCCCATCCAGCTTACTTCCTGCGTCCTGCGTCAGTTCCTTATACTCTGATAATACGTCAAACAAGAGTTCCAGATACCTCTCCATCTGCACGGAGGCTTTCAGAGCTTCACCTACTCTGGAAATTAAAAGCCCTAACACGCTTAAACGCTCATCAAAGGAAGCGTGCGCTACTTTCTTCAGCAAAATTTCATCCAGATTTCCTTTGAGGATCTCATCAATCTGATAATCGGTGCGATATTTCTCATAGAGTTCCAGATAATTCGCAAAATCCTTGGCTATCTTGGGAAATTGGATATACTGCGCCACGACTTCCCTGTCCGCTTTCTTGCCAAGCTTCTCATACACCTGAATCATGTTGGAAAGGTCTTCCCATCCCCTGGGCGTGGCAAAGTTCCTGCCATCCACCGTAGTCTCCATCTGATAAAAGTTCTGTTTCCTGATATTGAGATATGAGATAACCGCCCCATGTAGCCCCTGCTGATAAGCGTATTCTTTCCAGACTTCAAAATCCGCTTCCACCTCAATCTTCTTCACCCTGTCCATCGTCACCACATCAAACTCGCGCACGGATTTATTATATTCCGGCGGGTTGCCCGCCGCCACGATAATCCATCCCTGCGGAATCTTATGGTTGCCGAAAGATTTGCACTGCAGAAACTGCAGCATCGCCGGAGCCAGCGTTTCCGACACGCAATTGATTTCATCGAGAAAGAGAATCCCCTCGGACAGTCCCGTCTGTTCCATCTTCTCATAAACTGCCGCCACAATCTCGCTCATCGTATATTCCGTCACGGCAAACTCCTGACCCCCATACTGCTTTTTCGAGATAAACGGAAGCCCAATAGCGCTCTGCCTCGTATGATGCGTGATGGTATAAGCCACCAGCCCAATCCCGCACTCCCTAGAAATCTGCTCCATAATCTGCGTCTTGCCGATGCCCGGCGAGCCCAGCAGCAACACTGGACGCTGGCGGATTGGCGGAATTTCATACATTCCATATTCATCTTTCCTCAGATAGGCCTCAATCGTGTCCTTAATTTCCTGCTTGGTTCGTTTTATATTCATGATAAATCCCTTTCATCCAAAATTAGCTTTATCGCCCACGCCGGCACGTCCACATCCTGATAATCTTCACGGAAAAAAATAAACGCCGTATCATATAGGGGCTTTTTCAGCGGAAACATCCCATACCCATCCGTAAAATAAAGCAGTCCCCGCAGCTTATGAAATGTTTTCTTTGCCAAAAGGCCATCAACATAAGCAAACGCCGGGCGAAAGTCCGTCCCTCCCATGCCCTGCACCTGGAAATTTCTCATATATTCCTCTAACTGCCGGCGATTCTCAACCACTATGTCGGACTGTACCCGCTCATCGCACTGGATGATATGGATACAAAACCTGCGGCAGAACGATTCGGACTGGCTCAAAATGCTGTACGTCTCCTCCAAGAACTTTCGTACAAGTACCGCTTTGCAGGACATAGAGGTATCAATAACTATCACAAAATCCTCTATCCTCTGCACTTCCCTGGTCTCCAAATGCTCAATCAAGGGCATATTTCCGTACAGTTCCATGCCATAATGGTAGAAAATGTAGTCGAAACTATCCATGTCTACCTGCATCTCTTCCTTTAAGACGCAGAATTTCTTCAAAAATGCCCGATAATCATAGCGTTCCCGGTTCTCCACGCGAAGCTGCTCGCGCAAGCCCCTTGAGTCTTCGGCAGCCTCCTTGGAAAAGGTATCAAGCTCCGTCTCCATCTTATCACGGATATCCTTCCACTGATTCTGCTGCTGCATGGGCAAGGGATTTCCCTTTTGCTCCTGCTCCCACAGAAAATGCTCGTCCACCGCAAACTCCTGCATCAGGCGCGCCACCACGCGGATATCAAGCTGGGCCTGCTGCAGCAGATAGAAAATCCCCTCTCCATTGAGCACCGCTACTTTCTTCGCCAGCCCATCATATACGGCGCGCCGGTAAGGCTTGGAAGGGTTTCTCACACAGCGGTATGGCAAGCTGTCAATCACAGATTCCACCGCTATGTCACAGGCAAGGTTCCACAGCTGCCTGTCCTCCTCCCCCCGCGGATTCCACACGTGGCCCATCAGGCAATGGAAGATACTATGAAGATAACAGCGGTTCACCCAGACACTGCCCAGACGGTACTGCTCCATCAGAAATTCCGGGTTATATTTCAGCACAAACCCATCCGTCGCCGTACGCCCCAACTGCATGGACGGTTCCGGGCGTAGGCTGTGGAGAGCCACGTCCAGAAACCGCATATTCAGATACAGTTCATTTCGGCAGTCCGTCAATATTTCCCTACAGATATCCACTTTTTCCAGAAGCTGCTCTTCAAACATTGTTCACTGCTCCTTCTCACAGGCAGAATCTTTTTTTCTTAACCGGAAACCTCCGATGCCTGATATCCATCACCATACTGACTGCCTGTGCCTCTTCCTGCCTTTTTGCCGCCTCAAGAATCGTCTCTATCTCGCTAAATTCTGTTACAAATTGTTCAGCCAGCCAGCGCAGGTCCTCCCATTCCTGTTGTTCCACAAGGAAACCCGCCGTCTCGCACAGATGCTCCCGCAGCCATGCGGCGTACTCTTCCTTTGCTTTAGTTCCGAGAGAATGGGGATAACGAAGTCTTGATATTGCCATATCTATAATATTCGTAAAATCTATATTATACTTTCCCATTGTGAAAAGGCGGTCTTACTCCTCAAAAACAATCTGTGTATTGCGAAAGGCATTGCGGTACTGGATGCCCATCCCATGCGTCTGCGTAGAGATAATTCTCGCCGGCGTATTCTCCACCGCCTCCTCGAAAAATTCCGGGTAAACCAGACGCCCAAACAGTTTCGCATCCCCTCTGCCAGAAACTGGTGAGGCGTAAACGCCGCCTTCCTCTGCCGCCTGATAACAGTCTACCCGCACTTTCTGCTTTAAGTCCTGCAGAATCTCCCTCAGGCAGGAGCGCCCCTCCAACTGATACATATCCAGAAACGCAAGGCTTTCACAGCCGGTAAACGCACCTGCCCCCATATACGCCAGATTGCTGTAAAACGATAATCTGCGCAGCTTTTGGCAGTTATAAAAAATATAGCGCCCCAACCTGCGGACTGTCCGCGGCAGGTACACTTCCTCAAGCTTATCCCCGCAGATACAGGGAAAGCCGCTGGTATTTCGCGGCTCATCCTCCAACTCCTCCGCAAAGGCATAGGAGGACACCTCCGTCACCGCAAGCCCCTCTAGTTCCTCCGGTATCGCTACGCTTGCGCTGCTGCCATAACAGCGCAGAATGCAGATTCCATTGTCTCTTTGCTCATATGCAAAATACTGCCGCGCCATCCCACACCTGCCTTTATCCTATCCTGATTTCTACTCTTTCCTTGCCTATTACAGTTTAACTGAAAATTTCAGAACCTTTGTCTGCCATCCGCGTACAGCAAGCTAACATCTGGCTGACTGTCCTGCCATTCAGGGGATGGCGCAGATAAGGCGCCAGCTCTGCTAAGGGCTTCAATACAAACTCCCGGTTCTCCATATCTGGGTGCGGAATCTGCAGCCTCTCCTCATCCACCACGCAGTCATCATAAAAAATTATATCCAAATCCAAGGTCCTGGGACCCCAGCGTATGTTACGTTCCCTGTTTGCTTCCTGTTCCACCTGGTGAAGCACATCCAGCAATTCCTGTGGGAATAAAAGCGTACGCAGTTCAATCATCCCATTTAAGAAATCCGGCTGCTCTTCTACTCCATAAGGTTTTGTCACAATCAGTTCCGATACGCGCTCCACCATACAGTCTTCTTTACGGTTCAAGGCCTCCACTCCCTGCCTGATGTAGGCTTCTTTATCGCCAAGGTTCGAGCCGACAGCGATATAGGCAAGATGATACCCCCGGGTAATCTCCACCGACACGGCCTCCAAGGGCAAGCCAATCGGCGCCCAGGGCTTGGAAATTTCCAAGGTAATCTGCCGTATCAAGGGGAAACGCAAAAGCACTGCCCTCGCCATCTGCTCCGCCGCCGCCTCTATCAGCCCAAACGTATGCTCTGTCATATAATTTGTCATAAAATGAGAAACTTCTCCATAGTGGACAGACTTTGTTAAATCATCCCTTAATCCAGCTTTCCTGGTGGGGACATATAAAATGGCATTGATGATGAATTTCTGCCCCAGACGGTTTTCTTCTGGAAATACGCCATGTCTGCCAAACACTTCCAAATTTTTGATTTTTATTCTATCCAGTTTCTGCATTTTCATCTCCATCACTCAATTCTTCTCCCAGCTTCACAATCATCCCTGACACGGAAAAATGAGCCAAACCGGACCCTGCTTATCCAGTAACTTGGGTCTGCTTCCATCCAAGGACTGCTTGGGCCATCCGAATGGCGCGCTTATTTTCCAACACGTCATGTACCCGCACAAAGGAACAGCCCGCCGACACGCCAAGCACGGTCGTTGCCAACGTCCCTTCCAGCCGCTCTTCCACCGGAAGGTCCAAGGTCAGTCCAATCACTGATTTACGCGAAGTTCCCAACAGGATGGGATAGCCAAGTTCCCTAAGTTCACCCAGGTTACAGATTGCCTGCAGATTCTGTTCATAAGTCTTGCCAAACCCAATCCCAGGGTCCAAAATAATTTTATCATCTGCTATGCCGGCTTTATGGGCAATCTCCAGGCTCTCCCGCAGGTCCTCCTTAAGTTCCCCCATAAAATCCCCATACTCTGTGTTATCCCTGTTATGCATCAGGCAGCACGCCACGCCAAATTCCGCGATTATCCCTGCCAGTCCGGAATCATATTTCAAGCCCCAGATATCGTTCACCAGGTCAGCCCCTGACTGCAATGCTGCCAGCGCCACCTGGCTTTTGTAGGTATCTACGGAGACCGGAATATCAAATTTTCTTTTAATTTCTTCTATTATTCCTGCCGTTCTGCTTATTTCCTCTTCATCACTTATCTGTTGGTAACCAGGTCTGGTAGACTCCCCGCCTACGTCAATGATGTCCGCCCCCTCTTCTATCATCTTCTCCACCCGTTTCAAAGCCGAGTAAACGTCATAATATCTGCCGCCATCCGAGAAAGAATCAGGCGTTACATTCAAAATGCCCATGACATAAACAGGCCCAGCCGCCTCAAACGTTCGATTTGCTATCCGTATCCCTGCCAAATCTTCCTGCATATTATAACCTTTCCTGCCAAATCTTCCTGTATTCTGCAACCTTTTCCACTGATATAAAAGGTTGTTTTCACAAATGACATACTGTTACTACCGTCCCAGCATCCGCCAAAACTCTTCTTGCAGATGTGGTTCTTTTGCAAACACGCCCCGCGTGACTACAGTAACTGTCTGCGCCCCAGGTTTCTTCACCCCGCGCATTGTCATGCACATGTGCTCAGCCTCTAACATCACCATGACACCCTCCGGTCTTAAGTATTCCATCAGCGCATCCGCAACCTGTGCGGTTAGCTGCTCCTGAATCTGCGGGCGGCGCGCATAGATTTCTACAGTCCTGGCAAGCTTACTGAGCCCTACCACCTCGCCTTTAGGAAGATAGGCAATATGCGCCTTTCCATAAAATGGCAGCAGATGGTGTTCGCATATCGAATAGAACACGATATCTTTCTCAAGAACCATCCCCGCGCCCGCAGCCGGAAACGTCTTGCCGAGAAGTTCCTGGGGATTCTGGTCCATCCCCGCAAAAATTTCCTCATACATGCGGGCAATCCGCTCTGGCGTCTCACGCAAGCCTTCCCTGGCGGTGTCTTCGCCAATTCCCTCCAACAGAAGCGTTACCGCCTGACTGATTTTCTCTTTGTCTACCATTTATAATATCTCCTTCAAAGCTTCCCGCAATTCTCTCAGATAAGAGAGGGAGCCGAATGCAAGTACCATGGACTTCTCGCCGCCGGCAACAGACAACGCCTTTTGGACTGCTTCTTTCACCGTCGGACAATGGGAAACCTGCCCATGGTATTTCCTTGCTTCCGCTGCCAAAACCTGCCCATCCATGGCACGGGGGCTGCCTGGCGTTACCGTAAATACCTGCTGCGACAGCGGAAGCATTATCCTCAGCATTTCTTCATGCTCTTTATCTGCAAGTACCCCTATTATATAAATTATTTGCCAGTTTGTAAAACCCCTTTTCAAAGTTTCCCTTAATTTTTTTGCCGCATCCGCATTATGTGCGCCGTCCACCACAACCAGCGGACTATGGCACAGCATCGAAAACCTTCCCTCCCAGCGCGCCTGCGAAAGACCAGCGCAAATCTCTTCATCCGTAACGGAAAAGCCCAGGTCCTGCAAGGCTCTTGCTGTTTCAATCGCACAAACTGCATTCTCTATCTGGTAATCCCCCATCATAGAAAGTTCAATCTCCATGAAACTTTTCTGCAAAACTCCCATCTGTGCAGAATTTCCAGCTTCTTCTAGCCTCCTGCAAGGATAGGAAAAGCATTGCCGCATTTCCTCCCCTCTTTGGCAATAACGCAGATGGCTGGCTTTCTGCACCGAACTGTATGCCAGATGCGCATGGTTCTGGCAGCATATTTCCTCAATCACCTGGCGCACCTCTTCCTGCTTGGGCCTTACTGCCACAACCCTGCATCCCTCTTTGATAATCCCTGCTTTCATGCGGGCAATCTGCTGCAAATCATTTCCCAGGAATTTCATATGGTCCATGCTGATAGATGTGAGGACGCTGACCAATGGGCTTTCAATAATATTTGTTGCATCCGTGATACCGCCCATACCGGTCTCCAAGACTACCATCTGGCATTTTTGCTGATAGAAATAGAGGAATGCCGCCGCCGTCTCTACCTCAAACACCGTGGGCTGCCGCCGTCCTTTTGCAACCAGGGAGTTACACGCCGCTTCCACCTCGGAAATCACCCGCACAAATTCTTCAGACGTGATAGCTTCTCCATTGACCTGATATTGTTCCCTCCTGCCAAATACTGCCGGTGAGGTATATCTGCCCACGCGCATGCCTGTCTGCCGAAGGATGGATGACACCATCGCGCACACCGAACCTTTGCCATTCGTTCCTGCCACATGGACATACTTTAAATACCTGTGCACATTGCCCAGTTCTTCCATCAACCCCAGCATGCTCTCAAGTCCCAGGATACTGCCGCTTTTCGCAATCTCCTCTAAATATATTTCTACTTCTGCTTCCGTCTGCATACTTCCTCCTCAGTCTAAATCTCTCTGTATTCCTACGCTCGCCTGACTATGCCTTTATTTTCCTGTCTCCTTGTTTCTCCACGCTCGCACGACTGTGCCGTCATTTTCCTGTCTCTCTTGTTTCTCCACGCTCGCACGGCTATGCCTTTATTTTCCTGTCTCTATTATTTCTCCACGCTCGCACGGCTATGCCGTTATTTTCCTGGTTCCCCTGCCTTCCAGCTCTCGCTTGGCGAACAATTCCAGGTGATTGTGTTTCCATCCGAAACGGCTACTATAGTACCCTGCTCATCTGTACGGAAAACCTTTATGCCCATACTGCGGAGGTTGTTCAGCACTTCAGCCCTGGGATGCCCATACCGGTTTCCTTCCCCGCAGCTAATAACTGCAAATTCCGGCCGCACCTCCTCCAGAAATTCCGGGGTATTTGCCGTATCGCTGCCGTGATGCGCTATTTTCAATACATCTGCCGACAACTCCATGCCAGATTGCAGCATATCCTCTTCAGCCTCTTCTTCCGCATCTCCGGTAAATACAAAGCTGTTCTCTCCAAAATCAAGACGGATTCCTACCGAATAATCGTTCCAGCTGTCCCCATAATCTTCTTCCACCGGAGCAATCACCGTAAATCCAGCCATTCCCAAATCATAAGTATCCCCCACCACCGGTCTTGTGATGGGCTGGTTTTTGTCCTTAATGACCTTTAACACGTCCTGATACGTCCTGGTATCTTTCTCGGCATCCGGCAAAATTACCCAATCCCAGGAAAACTTGTAGAGCACCACATCCAGCCCGCCCACATGGTCGGCATCCGGATGGGTCCCGACTACATAGTCCAAATGCTCAACCCCCTGTGACTGCAGATACGCCTGCACTGCCGTGCCCTCGCTGTTGTCTCCGCCGTCTATGAGCATGGCATGTTCTCCCTGCCGGATGAGCGTGGCGTCTCCCTGCCCCACATCCAGGAAATGCACTTCCAGAGTGCCCTGCCCTTTTTGGAATGGTTCTGCGCTTTCCTGCTCTAAATCTTCTGCAATGCGCTCTAAATCTGCCACAATGTCCCGATACTCAGACAGGCTTCCGCATCCCGAAACAACAAATGCCAGAGTGAGCATCAGCAGAAACTGCCGTATAATCCTGAGATGCAGATGCTCTTTTCCAGGTGTTCGCCTCTTGCCAAACCCTCGCCTGATAACTCGTAAACCTCTCATATTTCCACTCATTTTACCTTTAAAAAGCCCTGTGCAAGCGCTGCACAGAGCTTTCTTTCCTCCTTATTCTGCTATCCGTGGTTACGGCATTATATGAGCAAATCTGTGACAATTCCCTTGATATCCTCTGCCAGCAATTTCTGCTCCTCCAAAACCTGCTCCGTATGTTTCTCAATCTCGTTCTGCCTGTCCAGCAGTTCTTTGACATCTATCTTCTCAGGAATTGGACTCGTTGCTTTCGCCCTTTGTTTCTGTTTCTCTAATTCCTCTTCCACTTTCTCGGCTTTTTTCTCCCGCTCGTAACGTACTTCTTCCCTCTGGACCTCTTCCTTGACCTGCTCTTCCTTAGCCTCCTTGGCCTCTTCAACAACCTCGTCCATATCCTTATCAATCTTATCAATCGCCTCGTCCTTGAGCATCCCCACAATCTCATCACTGGCTGCTTTCAAAGTAGCTTCCGCTGCCTTGCCTGCATCCACCATGCCGTGATGCTTCAAAGCCTCTCGTTTAATCCCCTTGATTCCTCTTGTAGCCGTTCCGATAATGTCATGGGCATCTTCATATTGTTTCTTCCAGTGGGATTCCGCCTTGTTCAGTTCTGAGAGACGCAGCTTGTATTCCTCATCCTCTTTATCGGGATACAGCTCCCCAAGCTCTTCCTTCTGCTTCTTAATCTCCCCAAGTTCCTGCGCCGCCTCGTTGGCCACTGCCTTGCTGGCCTTAATGGCGTCGCGGCATTCGTCCAGAACATCATCCACTTTCTGATCAGACTTGAACTGATTCTTGATAAACTCCATGGCGTCTTCCATCGCCTTTTTCTTCTTCTCTTCCAGGGAATCTTGGACAAGGTTCAGTTCAGATCCTTTAACCGCCCCATTTTTAACCTTTCCCTGCTGCTCCTGCTGCTGCACCCCTTCTTTATTCTCGACCTGCTCCTGCTTCTTCCTATTGACAACCATATCGTTCGCTACATTATTTATCTTCATAAGCCCACTCCTTTGTGCAAAATCTCATCCTTGAGTCCTTATCGTTATAATAAATATCGGCTTTTCCGGCGATATCTTTAGTCATCAGACAAACTCTTCTGATAGTTCATATGAGAAATGACCATCAGGGCAATTTTAAACAGCATGGCGTCCTCAAATGTACGGATATCCAGACCCAGTGCTTTCTCTATGCGTTCCAAACGGTAAACCAACGTATTGCGGTGCACATAAAGCTGCCGCGCCGTCTCCGAAATATTGAGGTTGTTTTCAAAAAATTTCTGGATGGTAACCACGGTCTCCTCATCCAAATCATCCGGGATATTGTCTCCAAACACTTCCCGCAGGAACATCTCACACAGACTGGCAGGAAGCTGGTAAATCAAACGACCAATCCCCAGTTTTCCATAAGAAACTGTATCGTTTTCCATATAAAAAACCCTGCCCACTTCCAGCGCCATCTTAGCCTCCTGATAGGAACGCGCAATCTCCGGCAATAAATCCACCCGGTTGCCATAACCGACCCTGACTTTTACCATGGCTTCTGTTTGGAGGTTGTCCACCAGCATCTTCGCCATTTTTGCCAAATCTTCCTCCGCCTCCATGTTCCTGACATCTTTCACCAAAACGACGGATTTCTCGTCCACTTCGGTCACAAAATCCCTTGTATTGTCCACAAAAAGGTTCTTTACGGTCTCCTGCACCATGCTGTCTTTCTTCCCGAAAACCTCAATGACGAACACTACCCTCTGCACCTCTTCAATATGCAGCTTTTTCGCCTTGTTGTACATATCCACAACCAGCATATTGCCCAGCACGACATTCTGGATAAAACTGCCTTTGTCAAATTGGTCCCGGTAAGCGCAAACCAGATTCCGTATCTGGCATACCGCAAGACGGCCAATCATATAATTCTCCTCATTGCCTGCACGCGCCAGCAAAACATACTCCAACTCATTTTCAATCTCTATCTTAAAAAAATGATAGCCGGAAAGCATTTGGCTCTCCGCCATGGATTCCGCAAAATTACAGATTGCCCCCATCATCTCTTCTCCCAAATCATATGTGGATGCCAGCAATCTCCCTTTGTCCGTATAAAGCGCAAAATCTATCCGGGAAACTTCTTTCATTTCCTCCAACGTCACCTGCAGTTTATGATTCGATAACATAAATACCTCTCTTCATATATGCGGACAGCCCCGCAAAAATCTTCATCGCTGATATAAGAACAACAACAAATCTGTATCAGACAAAAAACGGAAGCAGCACATCTCTGCGCTACTTCCGTTCCTTGTGCTACACCACTATCTTACCGAATTAGTGGGTAATTGTCAATTCTGTTTCCTTGTCAAATACATGGACTTTCTCAACATCCATGGCAAGCTTAATCGAATCGCCCAAACGTGCCGGCGTCCTGGAATCAACCTTTGCCGTCATGCTGGAACCGTTGATGTTATAATACAACAGTACTTCAGAACCGAGCAATTCATATCCGGTTACCTTCGTGCTGAAAATGCTGTCCTTATGCGTCTCAAGCGCAATCTGGGAATCGTCGATATCCTCTGGACGAATGCCAAGGATTACCGTCTTGCCATTGTAACCGCCGTCAATCAGCTTCTTAGCCTTAGCGGGCGGCAGGAGAATACTGTTGTCTCCGAATTTCAGGGAAACTTTGTCTCCCTCAGCTTTGCAGACAGCGTCAAGGAAGTTCATCTGCGGGGAACCGATAAATCCAGCTACAAACAGGTTATCCGGCTCATTGTACAATTTCTGCGGGGAATCTACCTGCTGGATAACGCCGTCTTTCAAAACAACAATCCTTGTGCCCAGCGTCATTGCCTCTACCTGGTCATGTGTTACATAAATAATGGTTGCGCCCAATCTCTGATGAAGGGAAGCAATCTCAGCACGCATCTGCACACGCAGCTTCGCATCAAGGTTGGACAGCGGCTCATCCATCAGGAATACTTTCGGCTCACGCACAATCGCACGTCCCATAGCTACACGCTGTCTCTGGCCACCGGACAAAGCCTTCGGCTTACGGTCTAATAATTTATCCAAATCAAGGATTTTCGCTGCCTCTTCCACTTTCTTCTTAATCTCTGCCTTGGGAACTTTCCTGAGCTTCAGCCCAAATGCCATATTGTCAAATACGGTCATATGCGGATACAACGCATAATTCTGGAATACCATGGCAATATCCCTGTCCTTAGGCTCCACATCATTGACGCGTTTGCCGTCAATCAGAAGATCCCCTGAAGAAATCTCCTCCAGTCCTGCCACCATACGAAGCGTCGTAGATTTACCGCATCCTGACGGACCTACAAAAATAATAAATTCCTTGTCTTCAATATCAAGGTTGAAATCTTTCACTGCCTCAAATCCGTTGGGATATTTCTTGCCAATGTGCTGTAATGATAAACTTGCCATCCTGCCAATTACCTCCTAAAAATAATAGTTTGTCTGCTATGCAGAAATCTTATGAAAATATGATACCAAATTCTCCCCCAAAATACCATTTGGCAAGTCACCAAAAACCAGTAACCTTTCTTGTTGCATCCGCCAAGTATATATTTCTTTTTTCTGTTTCTTCGTCATTTTAACGAATATAAATGGCTTTTTTATACAGATTGACAACTTTCCTCAAAACGGACATTCGCAATTTTACACACGGAAATCAATTTTCAGAGGAACCGGGTTGTAAAATCCTTTTACTTTCGTTATAATAAGAAAAAAACTTTTAGAGGAGGACCTATTATCATGGGCAAGAAACGTAACATTATTGTAGGACAGTCAGGAGGCCCTACTTCCGTAATCAACTCCAGCCTGGCAGGAGTATACAAGACTGCAAAGGAAAGGGGATTCGATAAAGTATATGGTATGCTGCACGGCGTCCAGGGACTTTTGGACGAGCAGTATGTAGATTTATCCACCCAGATTCATTCAGACATTGACATTGAACTATTAAAACGTACGCCTTCCGCTTTTCTCGGTTCCTGCCGCTACAAGCTGCCAGAAATCCACGAGAACCCGGAAATATATGAAAAGCTTTTTGAAATCATGGACAAGCTTGATATTGAGACCTTTATCTATATCGGCGGAAACGATTCCATGGACACCATCAAGAAACTGTCTGACTATGCAATTGTCAAAGGACACTCCCAGAAATTCCTCGGCGTGCCCAAGACTATCGACAATGACCTGGCATTGACAGACCACACGCCCGGATTCGGAAGCGCAGCTAAATATATTGCCGCTTCCACCAAAGAAATTATCCGCGATGCGCTCGGCCTTACCTACAATAAAGAAATGATTACCATTATCGAGGTTATGGGACGTAATGCCGGATGGCTGACTGGTGCAACCGCCCTTGCCAAGACGGAGGAGTGCGAAGGACCGGACGCCATTTATCTGCCTGAATCTGTCTTTGATATTGACAAATTCTTACAGACCGTCAAAGATTTATTGCAGAAGAAGAAATCCATTGTCATCGCCGTATCCGAAGGCATTAAGCTGGCAGACGGACGTTATGTGTGCGAGTTATCCGGCGGCGGGGAATATGTAGACGCGTTCGGACATAAGCAGCTTCAGGGAACTGCTGCATACCTTGCCAGCTTCCTTGGCGCAGAGATTGGCTGCAAGACCCGCAGCGTGGAATTCTCCACACTGCAGAGAAGCGCTTCCCATATGGCTTCCCGTGTAGATATCGACGAAGCTTTCATGGTAGGCGGCGCTGCTGTCAAAGCCGCAGATGAGGGCGATACCGGCAAGATGGTCGTTATTGACCGTATTTCCGATGACCCCTATCAGAGTGCAGCGGGAATCTACGACGTACACCGGATTGCCAACCACGAAAAAGTAGTACCGCGTTCCTGGATGAACAAAGAGGGCAATTATGTAACAGATGAATTCATCAACTATATTGAACCTCTGATTCAGGGAGACTACCAGCCGTTCATGGTAAATGGCCTGCCACAGCATTTGGTTCTGCGCAAAAACTAAGAAATCCAATTGAGAAATTATCTTTAGATTAAATATGGCATTGCAGTTTTCCTTGCAGACAATACAAAAAGTACCAAGCCTCTAAGCGCGCTTGGTACTTTTGTTATTCAGTCAATCATTTAGAAATAAAATTAGGAAATTCACTTTACCCCGGTGGTACCGAAACCGCCCCTGTTCTTATTCTCCAAGGAGGCCGTCTCTTCAAAGACAATATGCGGCTGGTTCTCCATAATGCGGAATTGACAGATTCTGTCATTCTGATGGATAACTGTGTCCCTGGTGGCATACACTGGCATCCTCCACATATCTTCATCCCCGCAGTAACTTCCGTCAATCACGCCGCAGCTATTCACCTGCAGAATGCCATAATTCTTAAACGTAGAACTCCTGGGCACTACGTGCGCTTCATATCCTGCCGGAAGCTGCATCGCCACGCCTAAGGGAATCAGCTTAAATTCCCCGGCTTTCAGTTCCACTGTCTCACTGGCACGCAAATCAATCCAGTCGGACTTCCCATCAATATAGGCTAACTTGTCTATCTGCTGGGTAAAATATTTTATCTTAATTGTCTCCATCGCTGTCTCCTGCCTATACTATTCCCTATTACATACCCTAGTATATCTCCTTACCACAGAGACTCGTCCTTGCATACCATGAAATTACTGCCCCAGCAGATTCATCACAGTCGGGCTATAACGCAGCCCCTGATATGCATAGTAAGAATCTTCTTTCTTCCCCTCGCTCTGCTCCTGCTCCTGTTTTATCTCTTTCTGCTCTGCTTCCTGCAGCTTCATATACATATCAATAAATTTCAGGTACTCCTCATAGGAGAAGAGCTGTTCTAAGATACTCTGATAATAGCTGTCCTCCACCTCCTGCACAGAAGCCGCAGCCACGCTGCCATCTGTATTTAGGCTATAAGACGCATTGGGCACTTCCACGCCATTATTCATATACCCGGTGACCTTAACCACGTAATTCTGTGTCTCTTTAAAGGGCGGGATCCCGCCATATTTTGCAACGTTATTGCTGCCAGCGTTATAAGCTGCCAGCGCAAGGCTTATATTTCCATCATATTTCGCCAGCATCTCGCTGATATATTTTGTACCGCCCATAATATTCTGATAAGGGTCATAGGAATCCGTAACGCCTAACTCGCGCGCCGTAGCCGGCATCAACTGCATAATCCCCTGTGCGCCGGCGCCTGAGGTGGCATTGGGATTGAAATCGGATTCTGCTTTAGCAATCGCCTTAATCAGATTCTTCGGTACATGATACTTCTCCGCTGCTTCCGTAAAAATTTCTTCCAGAGATGCCGTAGTCTGCAGATAAGAAGAAAAATCTTCACTCTGCCCTACCGCTGCCGTCGTTGTCTGAGTTCCGGTACTGTCCGTACCCTGTATCGCATTTACTCTCATTGACTAAACTCCCTTTCTATAATTTTATTCCAGCTAATAAATCCGCAAGGCTCGTGGAAGCTCTCTCATGGGAGATATATTCTTCCGTCTTCTCCACTTTCTCCACGTCCACCATTTCTTCCTCTAACGCTTTCATGCTAAGGCTCACTTTGTTGTCATTGGTATTCAGCACCTTGACTTTCACTTTCTGCCCTGTCTTCAGTACTTCGGACGGCTTGCCTATACGCCGTTGGGAAATCTGTGAAATATGTACCAGTCCGCTGATTCCGTCCCCCAAATCTACGAAAGCACCATAAGGCATCAGCGACTCCACTGTGCCCTCCAGCACAGTGCCCGGCACCAGCCCCCTTATTTTGCGGTCATGTTCCTCCTGCTGCTTCTCTTTTAAGATAACTTTCGCTGACAGCACCAGCTTCTTCTTCGATTCATCCACAGTAATGACCCTTGCCTGCACTTCACGTCCCAGCCAGTCCTCCGTTGCCTCCACATAAGACAAATCAAGCTGGGATGCAGGGATAAACCCACGAATTCCCTCTACATAGGCAACCACGCCGCTGGGCACGATTCCCGCTATTTTCACGGACAGTTCCGTCTTCTCCTCCAAATATGCATTCAATTTCTCCCAGGCAAGCACATCGTTCGCCTCTTTCTTAGACAATTGTATATTGCCTTGTCCGTCATCAAGTCTCACTACGGTCCCTTTGATGACATCCCCCGGATGTACCTCTTCCATCACCTGGAAATTCGGGTCGTTGCTCAAATCTTCTACCTTAATGATTCCCTGCGTATAATATTTCAAATCCAGTGTCACTTCTTCTTCCGTCACGCCGAGCACAACTCCTGAGATGATATCGCCTTCCTTAATTTCACGGAAAGACGCTTCCAATTCTTCCTTGTAATCTTCCATAGACTCTGCCATAATCAATGCTCCTTTATCCTTATATACATAGTTGTCTTTATTTTAACAGAAACTCCAAGGAAATGCCAGTGTTTTTTCTTAATTTTGCGTTCCTCTGACTACATTATGTTACAGTTCACTCCCATCCCATTCGTAAAGGCGCTTACAGCGCTTTCTCGCTGCTTTGCATACTTCTTTTAAATCAGCGTTTCCCTATATTTTCTGATTTGCCTTATCCTGGAACTTTTTTTCCTCCACGATAAAACGCTCATGCAGCGCTTTTCCGATTTCACCCTTTTCATCCTTTGCCAATATGGCAAATACCAGCTTCCTTCCATCAACTTTCTCCAGCACGGATTCACAGAAAACCTTCATGCCAACCGGCGTTGGTGCAAGGTGGTCTAATTCCAGACGGATTCCTACCGTCCCCATTCCTGCATCCAGATATTCTGCCACGCTCTTCCATGCCGTCTCCTCCATCAAAGCCGCCATCCGCGGCGTGGCAAGCACATCCAAAGTGCCGCTCTTATACACTTTCGCCGTATCCTCCGGGGTTACCGTAATTTCCTGATATCCTTCAATCCCTGTCTGCAACATGACAATCCTCCTGTTTGATTCTGTTTTCTGCTCACCTCAGCAAACAAAATTTGAATTTGTTCCTTTATGAATTTCCCAGCCATAATGACGTCTTTCTATCATTATACCCTCGCCTCTAAGTTGCCGCAAGCCATAATTTTTTCTTTATTTTGGGAAAGCGCAGTGATGCTAAAAAATAAGTTCTTTCCTAATCAGAATATAAAACTATCCCCGGCAGACATTCTGCTATGCCCGCCGGGGATATGATATGGGAACCTTTTATCCAGATTCCGCTATTTTTTTACTTTTACGGTAAAGGTTGCTTTCGCCTTGCTGTTATTGCCTGCCGTAACCGTAATCTTGGCAGTGCCTTTCTTCTTTGCCGTCACAAGCCCTGTCTTGGAAACCTTAGCAACCTTCGGCTTGCTGGACTTATACTTGAATGTGGAGCACACCGTCCCCTTGGGGATGTTTGCAGTTATCTGGTACTCATCCTTAACTTTCAGCTTCACGCTCTTCTTCTTAAGCGTAATCTTACTCGGGATGCCTTTGACTGTTACCACGCAGACTGCTTTCGCCCCATCAGGCAATGCTGCCGTGATATTGGCGGTTCCTGCTTTGACAGCAGTCACCACGCCGGTCTTCGGGTCCACCTTTGCCACGCCGGCATTGCTGCTTGTAAAGGTAATCTTTGCTGTCTCGCTGTCAAGGTCTGCATCCGCATGGATTGTCTCCGTGGTCTTCAAGCCATCTGTTGCTTTCGTACATAAGGTCAGTTCATCTTCCTCAAGGTACACGTTTTCCGCTTTCAGTTCTGCCGGCAGTGATTTTACCTTATTTGCCATCAATTTGTCTGCCCGCTCCACTATCTTTTCCATGCCGGAGAAAGTTTCTGTCCAGGTTCCTGCGCTCTTCTGAGCCGGCTTTGGATTCTGTAAATCTTCTATTGTCTGTACTGCAGACTGCAATTGCCCGCTAAGGCTGTTCATCTGAGCTTTCACGCCCGCACTGTAGGCCTGGCTCTTCGCCGCCTGTGCCAATTCCTGTGCCTTATCGCTATAAATCCTGGTATCAAGAGGCACATATTGAATCTCATGATAATGGTCAATCTCCGGGTCTGCATTGTAGGCATCAATCATGGCATTATACTCTTCCACGGTAATCGGAATCATGCCGCCATGTGTTCCCACATCGCCGTCGGTACGCCCATACGTCCCTTCCTCAGCCTTCTTGATACTGTTATCTTTGGATAAATCTGTCGTCAGGTAAGGCTCATAGCGGATAGACATGTTGCCATAATTGTCAATCATCACACACCACTCATCGCGGTCGATAAATTTAAACAGCGTCGCCCCCTCATAAGCTCCAGCGTAACTCTCCATCTCCTCCTGCTTAATCGGTTCAAAATGGTCGCCCACCGATTCATCTTTCAGCCAATGGTATACAATCTCCGCCCTCTTGATATTCGTTGGGTCTGTTGCCGGCGTCATTACTTGGTTAAGCTTCTCTAAGCTGTCAAACGTGCCATAGCTATTTGTATACTCTGTAATCCTCGTGGCATCCGTGGCATCATAGGCAGCCTGGTTATCCCTGCCCTCATAGTCAGGAGCTAACACGGTATCGGAATACTTCAGTTCAATATGGTTGTTCGTCTCATCCTTCACCAGGCGGAACAA
>CANOHX010000006.1 GCA_947565885.1 uncultured Lachnospiraceae bacterium | reverse complement strand
ATTTCAGGCCCTTGCTTCCTTCAAAACCTTCCATCTGGGATTCTATCTCCTGCAGCCATTCCGCATATTTCTGCAGCGTATGAAGCTGGTAATTATAATTATCCTTCGTCACATTCGTCGTATAGTCATCGTTATAGCCATCCGTAGGTTTGGCATAAGTCCCTCCGACTACGGATGCCCGGATATCTTTATATTTATCGATATTTTTCTTCAGTTCCTCGCTGAATGCTTTCTTGGCGTCATATTCTTCCTTTAACGGCAGCTTGTAATTGGGAACATATATTTTTCCATTATACCGGACATAAGGCACGGTATAGAGCACCGCCACGTCTTCCGTCCCATCTGTGTTATAAGCGGTCGTAAATTCTTTCTCCACCGTCTTTTCATATTCCCAGCCCATTGTTGTGCTAAACTGCGCCGTCACCTCCGTGCTGAAGAGGGTTGCCAGCCCCAGGAAAGATGTCTCATGCTCAAATCCGACAATGACCCCCGCGCTTACCTGGTGCGTCTCCCCGGCTCCCACAGAACTGCCCGCGCTCTTTGCATAGGACGTCTCTGCGTCCTGGGCATAACTGCCCTCAAACTCACTGTATACCGGCGCCGCCTGCAGAACCGACAGAAGCTGTACATTGCCATAATACACGTCCGTATTGCCCGCTTCATATTTAATCATGGAACTGTCGTCATCAATGTCGCACATGGCAAACGTGTAATGCATGGCGGAACTGCTGTATGCGCCTTCCCTGCAAGTACCCTGATAGCCCTTTGTCCCATTCTCATCAACAACGCCCCATACGCCGATACGGTCATTCCAATACGTCTCTTTCTTGCTCTTCTTTTTGCCAATAATATAATACAGCGTCTCCCGTCCAAATGGATCGTTCGTGACATTTCCAACGGTCTGGGAGGAAATCCAGACATTGCTCTTATCCTTTCCTACATTGGATGGCGTATTATAAGAATCGCATTTTAATTTATTATCATCCGTGCTGTAATTGAAAAGCTGCCCTTCTATTGCAATCGTATCCGGCTGTTCGCTGCCATAAGCCGCAAATCCGTCAAGTTCCACCGGTTCACTGCCCGGATCGAGGGAATTCTTATATCCATTATAATAGTGAAGCGGACTATAGCCTTTCTCATGTATTGTCCAGTTATAAGCCAAAGACGCAGTCTTACTATCGTCTGAAAGCAGGCCCTGGGCTGTCACATAACCTACAAGTATCTTGGGGTCGTCCCCATTCTCATCTGTAATCCATACATAACGGCTCTTTGTAACTGTTGTATTTTCCGTTATGGTGTTATCATACGTTATTCCCGTGTAGTTGCCGGCGATTACAATTTCATTGCTGTTCGCCCCAGTCACATTAGCAACAACTGCCCTTGCATTGCGCAGCACGCCGGCGCCTTTATTCCAGTCATTGCCGCCGTTTGTATCATATCCAACCAGTACGCGTTTCTTAACCACCTGTTCGAGCGAATCTTTTTCCTGACGCCGTCCCTTATAGACATCCAACACGGATCCCAGACAACTGTCCGGGTTTATCAGTTGTTTCCACGTCATTGTGCTCTTAATATCCGTGCCGCGGAATGTCGATGAGAAATTTGCCACCGTAAACAAATCATCTATGCCGTCCTGATCCATGTCTCCTGCCGTAAGTTCTATATAGGGCAGGGAATAATACTGCTTTTTACTGCCCGCATGGCTGTACAGCCAGTTCTGGCAGTCTCCCCATTCGCCGCCGACCTTGGCAACGTCAATAACCTGCTGCGGCGCCGCAAGTCCTTCTGGGGCGCTGCCAAGCTTATAAATCTTAATCTGCAAGCTGACAGGCGTGGAGCCGCTCGTGGTCTCATCCTTATTATTCGGCGTGTACACGGCAACTTCCTCGCATCCATCTCCGTCAAAATCGCCTGTGCTCATGCTCAGAAGCCCTTCCAAAGCCCATGGCGGGATATCGTCATTTGTAGTAATGTAGCCTCCTGTCGGCTGTGCAGCAAACAAGGTCTTCTGCGTCCTGATATCCGACAGCGTCATCAAAATGTCCTGCCCCCTTTTTGTGCCGCTCAGATATAACTGCACAAGGAGTTCTTTCTTGCCATCGCCATCTGCGTCAACTGCTTCCGTAATAGTATAAGGATTAATAGAATCTCCCCCACAGTACGAGGCAGATGCGTATGCTATCAGATCTATCTTATCCCGCATTCCCTCGTTTTTATCATTGTCATAGATCCAGGTCTTTGGAGAAGGCTCCCCAGCTGTCGTCACTGCCAATTCGCTCATCGTGCCCATGCTTCTGGTTCCCGTATTGAGTTCATCCTGCTTGTATGCAGAATCCTCCGGGATATCAAAATTCAATGATTTTAAAACAGACTTATCCGAGCTGCTGCCATCTCCGGCCGGCTCTGGCTCCGGCTTAGGGTCCGGCGTTGGTGTCGGGTCCGGGTCTGGCGTTGGCGTCGGGTCCGGGTCTGGCGTTGGCGTCGGGTGCGGGTCTGGCGTTGGCGTCGGGTCCGGGTCTGGCGTCGGACCTGGATCTGGATTTGGCGCGCCGTAAGATGCATCCACATGCAGCACCGGCACACAGCCGTAAAACGCGCGTTCATAACGGCTGGCCGCCGGATTATGCGCATACCCAGCATGATAAACTGCAATGTTATTCCAGATTTTCCCGCTAAAATCAATCACTTTTACATACTGCCACTCACCCGGCGTACGCAGGAACCACGCACAGGATAAATTCCTGCTGGAATAGACAGCCGCCCCCTTTGATTCCGCATACGCGCTTGCATTCTTCTTCCGGCCATTTGACTGCGCATCAGTGTTTTCAAATCCATATTCCGTGTTTTTTACTTCCTCATCGGAGGGCAGATAGATACGGTCGCCTTCCGGAGAAGCCGCGCTTACCTTGATGGCGTTCTTTTCCGCATCGTTAAACGCCATACTATAAAGTCCCATCGCATCGGTATTCATCCATGTCCGCAAGGTGCATTCCTTCCACAACGCTTCACCAACCCCATCGTGGTAATTATAATAGTCCACAGCGTCCAATGCGATATCCGCCATAACGAACAAGGTGCCTGCATCTGCCTCATTTTTCAGAACTTTCCAACTGATGGGCTCCCACTTGAAATAGCGGTATGTGCCCTCCTTTTCTTTCTTGGCATTCTCACATTCCTCCAGAATCTCATTTTGCCGCCATTCCTCATCCACATTAGCGTCATTCGGGTAATGCTCCTGGCAGTATGCCTCATATTCCGCATCCGTCACATAGCTTGTGACCTTAACCCTGCGGTATTTTTCACCTCCTACTTCCACATCGCCGTTAGCGTCATACGCAGCATTGATAATCTCATCTGTCAATGCCGCATCTTTCACCTCTGTCTGCGGATAGCTGCCAAAAGAGATAGTATCTCCCATGGAAAGCTCCGCCCACGCTTTCTGCGCAGGAACATCCGCTGTCTGTGCAAACGCTGTCATGTCCTGCAACGTACACAGCATGGCAAACACTAAGAACAGCGAGAGGATTCTGTTTGCGCTCCATCTCCTTTTTTTCATATAAACTTCCTCCTTTTCGTGATAAAACCAGTTTAATTTGGGCTCTGACTGCAAAATTTAGGGCAGATGACATTTTGCAGTCCTATCTTATCACTATTTTTTATCCAATATCTGAGTAATGCGTGAATGGCAGCTATTTAGCGTGAATAGCAAAATAATAACGGAAACTTTCTGGTGCTATGAATTTCAAAATGGGGAAACTCAGAAATTTTGTGTATTGCATTTTTATCAAAATGTACTATAATAAAAAATATAGTGTTAAAGCCAATTCAAATCTTCCAAAGGGGGCACATTACAAATGAATTATGAAGAGAAAATTGAAAAACGACTAACCAAATCTTTTTTCCAGATTGCAGCGATTATGGCAGCAGTGGTGGTTTTCACTCTGATTTCCCTGGTTGTCATCTCAAACAGGTATTCCCATGCACTGAAGAATTTCGGTTTTGCACAAGGTGACATCGGAACGGCAATGTTTGAGTTTGCCGATATCCGTTCCTCACTCCGTGCGGCAATCGGTTATGACGATGAAGATACAATTGAAACTGTGGTGGCACAGCATAGCCAACTGAAAGCTGATTTTGAGGAGTCTTTTGCAAAAATTGAAAAAACTATCGTTTCCAAGAGCGGCAGGGCTACTTATGATGAAATCAAATCCGAACTGGATGCTTACTGGGAACTGGATACCAAGATTATGGAGCTTGGCGCAACCACAGACCGTGAACTCTGTAAGCAGGCACAGGAAATTGCATTGACAGAATTGGCGCCTATTTACCAGAGCATCTACGATAAAATGGCAGAGCTGCTTGCCGTAAAAGTAAAAGAAGGAAATTCCCTGTCAGCGATGCTGATTATAACCCTTTGGGTACTCATTATTGTCGTTATCGTTATAATTGCTTTAACAATGCTATTATCTGTCAAACTCGGCAGAAAGTTTTCAAAAAGAATCTCCGACCCACTTGGCAGCTTAGGGGCACGTTTTAAGACTTTTTCCGAAGGCGAGCTGACGTCACCGTTCCCCATGATAAAGACCGGCGATGAGATAGAAGCTATTGAACAAGATGCTATGGAAATGGCTGAGAAGTTAGATGAGATTATTTTTGATATTGAAGGCATACTGAGTGAAATGGCAGGAGGTAACTACGCAGTCAAATCAAATGCTGAGACACGCTATACTGGTGATTTCAAGAAACTGTACAATTCCATGCGAGCGCTGCGTAACCAGATGTCAGAGACATTGTCATCCATTGGAGATGTATCCACGCAGGTATCTGCCGGTTCCGATTCACTGGCTCAGGCATCACAGGCTCTTGCAGAAGGAGCCACCGACCAGAGTATTTCCGTGCAGGAGCTGCATGAGACGATTTCCGATGTCACAGCTAATATTGAGAGCGGCGCTCAGAATGCCGATGAATCTTATGAGAAAGCACAGCTCTATGCGAGCGAAGCAGATAATACCCGTCAGGAAATGAACAGCATGATGGCTGCCATGGAACGTATCAATACCGCTACAACAGGAATCGGCAACATTATTTCCGAGATTGAATCGATTGCTTCCCAGACAAATCTTTTGTCATTAAATGCTTCCATAGAAGCCGCAAGGGCAGGGGAATCCGGTCGCGGATTTGCCGTTGTCGCCGATGAAATCAGGGAACTGGCAAACCAGAGTGCACAGGCTGCAGTAGATACCAGGGAACTGATTGAGAAATCAATTAGCGAGGTCAATGAGGGCAACCGCGCGGCAGAACATGCTGCTGAAGCTATCCAATCTGTAATAGAGGGCATCAAAGAGACTGCAGACTTCTCCAAGAATCTGAAAGTGATGATGGAAAACCAGACAGAATCCATGCGGCGCGTGGAAGCCGGCATCAATACAATTTCGGAAGTAATACAGAGCAATGCCGCTACCGCCGAAGAATCAGCGGCAACCAGCGAACAGCTGTCCGCCCAGGCTTCTGTTCTGGACGAACTTATCGGACATTTCGTATTACCAGACAGAGACCAATAAATACCTACATACTGAAAGCCAGCTGAATATCATCAGCTGGCTTTCTTAATCTTATCAGAAAAGACCTTATCACGCTAAAGCCCACTTTTTTCTATACTAAAGGGTTGTCGCGGAATTACATTTCCAGGACAACCCTTTTTTCTTAACTATAATGCCTGTAACTTTCTGTTCAGCGGCTTATTTCCTTCCGCAGCACTGTTTATATTTCTTGCCGCTTCCACAAGGACAGGGATCGTTGGGATATACCTTGGCTTTCTCCCTTTTCTTAGGTCCTTTGGGGCCTGAATCGTCACGGTTGGTTCCTGTGACTTTTGCTACCTGCTCACGCTCCACTTTCTGCTCAATGCGCACATGGAAGAGAAGCTTTACCGTATCTTCCTGAATGTTGGCAATCATGCCGTCAAACATATCGTAACCGCTCATCTTATATTCAACCAGTGGGTCTCTCTGCCCATATGCCTGTAAGCCAATACCCTGGCGCAGCTGGTCCATATCATCAATATGCGCCATCCATTTACGGTCAATGACTTTCAGCAGGATTACACGCTCCAGTTCACGGACTGCTTCAGGCTCCGGAAATTCAGCTTCCTTCATCTCGTATGCTTTTACCGCCTGCTCCTTAAGCCGATGCTTGAGTTCATTAACCCGAATCCCCTGCACATCCTCCGCTGTTACTGTTTTCAGTGGTATAATCGGCAGGAGAAGCTGGTTCAGTTCATTCAAATCCCAGTCTTCGCTTTCCTGGTCCGGGGAAATACAGGTATCTACCGTATTCTCCACGCGGTCTGTTATCATCTTATAGATAACATCGCGCATACTCTCTCCATCCAGAACACGGCGGCGTTCCGCATAGATTATTTCCCTCTGCTCGTTCATA
Organism: uncultured Lachnospiraceae bacterium; assembly: GCA_947565885.1. Taxonomy (GTDB): domain Bacteria; phylum Bacillota; class Clostridia; order Lachnospirales; family Lachnospiraceae; genus Petralouisia. The sequence continues at coordinate 28,089 of CANOHX010000006.1, read as the reverse complement.
ACCTGGTCATATTCCAGCAGATTCTTACGGATTCCGAAGTTATTGCTCTCTATCTTCATCTGTGCCTTCTCAATTGCATTGGTAAGCATCTTATGCTGAATCTGCTCATTTTCCGGCACACCTAAGGCATTAAACATATTCATCAGCTTTTCCGACCCGAACAGGCGCATCAAGTCGTCTTCCAAAGAAATGAAAAACTTGGATTCGCCCGGGTCCCCCTGACGCCCGGAACGTCCGCGCAGCTGATTGTCAATACGCCGGGACTCATGGCGTTCCGTGCCGACAATTTTCAGTCCGCCCGCTGCCTTAGCAGCATCGTCCAGTTTGATATCCGTACCACGCCCCGCCATATTGGTTGCAATGGTAACCGCTCCATGCTGGCCTGCCTCCGCAACTATCTCGGCCTCTATCTCGTGGAATTTAGCGTTCAGCACTTTGTGCTGTATTCCTTCACGCTTGAGCATTCCGCTTAACAGTTCCGATGTCTCAATCGTTATCGTACCCACCAGCACTGGCTGTCCTTTGGCGTGGGCCTCCTTAATTTCCTCCACTACGGCATGGAATTTCTCTTTCTTCGTCTTATAAACTGCATCCTGCAAATCAATTCTCTGCACCGGCTTGTTGGTTGGGATCTCAATGACATCCATACCGTAAATGTCACGGAACTCTTTCTCTTCCGTCAGCGCCGTACCTGTCATACCGGCTTTCTTACCATATTTATTAAAGAAATTCTGGAACGTAATCGTTGCCAGCGTCTTGCTCTCCCGCTTCACCTTTACATGCTCTTTCGCCTCAATCGCCTGATGCAGACCGTCTGAATAACGGCGTCCCGGCATAATACGTCCGGTAAATTCATCTACAATCACAACTTTCTCATCCTGCACCACATAATCCTGGTCACGGAACATCAGATGATGGGCGCGCAGCGCTAAAATCACATTGTGCTGAATCTCCAGGTTATCGGCATCGGCAAGATTCTCAATACGGAAAAACTTCTCCACTTTCTTAACGCCCTGCTCTGTCAGGCTGACTACTTTGTCTTTCTCATTGACAATGAAATCCCCCGTCTCTTCGCGTTCCACACCCATGATGGCATCCATCTTACTGAACTCCGGCATATCCTCACCACGTACCATCTGCCTTGCCAGTATATCGCTGGCTTCATAAAGGCTGGTGGATTTGCCGCTCTGGCCGGAAATAATCAACGGCGTCCGTGCCTCGTCAATCAGCACGGAGTCCACTTCGTCGATTATCGCATAATGCAAATCTCTCTGCACAAGCTGCTCTTTGTAAATGACCATATTGTCACGCAGATAATCAAATCCCAACTCATTGTTCGTCACATATGTGATATCGCAGTTATAGGCCTCACGGCGCTCATCATTATCCATGGAATTAAGGACGACCCCGACTGTCAGCCCCAGGAATTCGTGAACCTTTCCCATCCACTCCGCATCACGGTTTGCCAGGTAATCATTGACAGTGACAATATGCACGCCCTTACCTTCTAAGGCATTCAGGTATGCCGGCAAAGTAGACACCAATGTCTTTCCTTCACCCGTCTTCATCTCCGCGATACGTCCCTGATGCAGAATGATACCGCCGATTAACTGTACCCGGTAATGCTCCATGCCAATAGACCGCCTTGCCGCCTCCCGAACAGTCGCGTAGGCCTCAGGAAGTATCTGGTCAAGCGTCTCTCCGTCAGAAAGCCGCTTCTTAAACTCTTTCGTCCGATCTTTTAACTGCTCGTCTGTCAGTTCCATCATAGCCGGACGGTAAGACTCAATCTTATCCACAATGGGCTTAATCCGTTTCAGTTCCCGCTCACTGTGCGTACCAAACATTTTGCTTACAATACTCATATTACAATGCTCCTATATTCTTCTGGCAGGACCCTGCCATATCTTTATACCGTATACACGGACAACTTCTTACATTGTAACACTTTCCCCCCAGTTAAACAATACTCTATCCTATGAACGAATTATGAACTTTCTATAAAATTGTCAGAATATTCTTTTCCTTATTTATATTATTTCAATTATAAGTATCTTTAATATATAATTTTTAAAAAAGTTGTTGACTTTTTCTTTTTTATTAGATATAATAAACACATCAAAACAAACAACTACAGAACAGGAGGTACAGTCCAATCAAAACATAACGAACTACCCTATAATTTGAGAAAGAGAGGTACGGACCACCAAACTAGCAAAGATTACTCTCACTTCTGGATAACACACAGAGGTACAAGAAATTTTCAGTCGAATCTTTAACAGGAGTTTTACAAATGCAGATAATAGGACTGAGATTACTGAGTTGAATTTTTCAATTGCTGTTGATAGGAACCCGGATTTCTGGAATGGGAAATTACAATAAGGTTCTTCTCTCGGATGGCAATATCGAAACTGAAAGATTTCACAGAGGACAAGGAACAGTTCATCCACAGTGATTACTGTCACATCCAAGTGAAAGACACAGCGAAGAATTACCAACGCAGAAGCATCCGACCTTGTATTTTCGGAATGGAGAAATCGGCGGAACAACTCATAAGCATGAGAGATTTCAATCAGAATTAAAGAAATGGAATTTGCAGGAGTAATGATTTCAGAAGAAGATTTGAACATTGGAAATAGAAATCAGAATTTTCATAACGAATACCCTGAAACAGAATGAAAAAACGTATGCATTTCCAGCCGGTAACGTACAGATATGGATACATACAAATATTCAGTGGTGACAAAATTTCGGAAAGAAAATTTGAGATTTCGGAAAGAACGAGGAAAGTCCCATGGACAGTATAGTTTGAAAGGCTGCATTTGATGAACAGATATCAATGCAGCCTTTTAACGTTCTTATATTTGTAACTATTATTAGTACGCCTTTCCCCAGTACACTAACTTATGTGCTGGCTTTCCGCAGCAGACGCATACATCCGAGACTGCTGCTTCTTCCTTCAAGGGCATACAGCGCGATGTCGCCGTAGTATCTTCTTTTATCTTAATCTCACATTCCTCGCTGCCGCACCACATAGCGCGGATAAAGCCAGGCTTATTTTCTACCGCATCTTTAAATGCTGCATAGGACTTCACTTCTGAAATATGGGATTCGAGATGTGCTTTGGCACGCGCAAACATATCTTTCTGAATATCTTCCAACATTTTTGCTGCCATGTCCGTCAACTGGTCGAGGGCGCATTCTATCTTCTCGCGTGTATCGCGTCGCACCATGACGCATTTCCCAGCTTCTATATCTTTTGGTCCCAACTCTACGCGGATAGGAATGCCACGCATCTCCTGCTCCGAGAATTTCCAGCCCGGACTCTTCTCACTGTCATCCATCTTCACACGAATCCCGGCTTTTTTCAAGATATCCCTTAACTCTTTTGCCTTATCCAGGACGCCATCCTTATGCTGCTGGATAGGAATCACCATCACCTGCGTGGGCGCAATACGCGGTGGCAGCACAAGCCCGGAATCATCGCCATGTACCATGATAATCGCCCCAATCAAACGGGTGGTCATGCCCCAGGAAGTTTGGTGTACATACTGCAGCTTATTATCACGGTCTGTATATTGGATATCAAACGCTTTGGCAAATCCATCGCCAAAATTATGGCTGGTGCCAGACTGGAGCGCCTTTCCGTCATGCATCAATGCCTCAATGGTGTAGGTAGCCTCTGCTCCTGCAAACTTTTCCTTATCTGTCTTCTTGCCGCGGACAACTGGCATTGCCAATACTTCCTCACAAAAGTCCGCATACAGGTTTAGCATCTGAATCGTGCGCTCTTCTGCTTCCTCAGCGGTTGCATGCGCCGTATGTCCTTCCTGCCATAAGAATTCCCTGGAACGCAGGAACGGCCTGGTCTCTTTCTCCCAGCGCACCACGGAGCACCACTGGTTGTAGCACTTGGGCAAATCCCGGTAGGACTGGATGTCATTTGCATAAAAATCACAGAACAGCGTCTCTGATGTGGGCCTGACACACATCCTCTCCTGCAGTGGGTTTAAACCGCCGTGGGTTACCCAGGCAACCTCCGGTGCAAAGCCTTCCACATGGTCTTTCTCTTTCTGGAGCAGGCTCTCCGGTATGAACATGGGCATATATACATTCTCTACCCCTGTCTCCTTAAATCTCCTGTCCAGCTCATTCTGAATATTCTCCCAGATTGCATATCCTGCCGGCTTAATCACCATGCAGCCTTTTACGCTGGAATAATCAATCAATTCTGCTTTTTTTACCACATCCGTATACCATTGTGCGAAATCGGTATCCATAGATGTGATGGCCTCCACTAATTTCTTGTCTTTCGCCATGACTATGATTTCCTCTCTGTACATCTTCCTAACCGTACTGTTTTCAACGCTTTCCATTATTCTGGAAACATACGGCTATTCTAAAATAATTTCCTTAGATTGTCAAGTAAATTTCCCGAATCAGGATATAAGAGAGCGGTCCCAAGGCAAATCCCCACAGCCCATATATTCCAAGCCCTACATAGATTGTGACAATGACCGTCAGGGGATGCATGCCCAGTTTGTTTCCCAGAAGTTTTGGCTCAAGGATTTCCCGTAAAATGCTGCATATCGTATAGATAACCGTGTAGATTGCCGCCAGCATGTACTCGCCTTGCAGCATTTCAACCAGCGCCCAGGGCACAAAAATAGTTCCTGTCCCCAAAAAAGGCATGGCGTCGCAGATTCCTATGCCACAGCCTGCCAGCAGCGCATATTCATTGCCCGACAGATACAGGCCCAATACACAGACTGCCGTGATTATCAGCATAATGATGAACTGCGCCTTCAAATATGCGCCGCCCGCCTCATACGTCCTCCGGCAGACTTTCAGCCCCATCTGCCCAATAGGATGATTCTGCAGGGATGACTTTATTTTCCGGTAGTCTTTTAAAATCAAGACCGTACTGATAATAATGACAAAGCAAATCCCCACCCAGATAAACATGCTTTTCGCGTAAGAAATTGTTCCGTTCATCAGCATCGGAACAACATTTGTCTTCATATGCTGCATAAGCCCCGGAAGCTGCCTTTGCACATTTTCCTCAATATCTTTCGCCTGTATCCCGGTAAAGACTTCCACCTGGCAACAGCATTCGCGAAAAAAGTCTCCCGCCTGACGCCTATACATGTCCATATTGCCTACCACCGTTTTCAGCTGTCCCAGCAGGGTCCCCACAAACAGGATGACTAAAAATCCAAGCACCAGAAACAGAAGGCTCACCAACAGTGTTGACCAGATACCTCTTTTCCATATTAACTTATCTTCCAGCTTCTCCACCAGGGGATTCAAGAGCTTCGCCAGCAGAAAAGCAATAAAAAAAGGAACTACCAGCGGCAGCAGCCAACGGAGGCAGACATAAACCGCCAAGGTAATTCCCAATATTTTCCCTATTTTCCGCATACTTTCTTTCACATCATTCCGCATGGAAACAGTATGCGCACTTAAGCAAATTATATTCTCACTTCGGCAATTGCAATACTTTAAGTTTCATAAAGTCCCATGTGAAATTTACGCAATGAACCTCACTGCCCGCAAGCGGAATTCATCAACTGAAACGCCTGCCCTTGCGGCTCCACGGCAAATTCCATAGCCTTGCCTGTTGCGGGATGCACAAAGGCAATTTTAACAGCACACAACCCTATCGGGACGCTGCCGCGACCACCAGGGTTATATTTGCGGTCACCTACCAGAGGATATCCGGCGTGCGCCATCTGAACGCGAATTTGATGGTGTCTGCCAGTCAAAAGCTGCACACGCACAAGGCTGACCGCACTGCCTAGCTGTACGATGTCAGATAATTGCTGCACCTGTCTGTCGAAAATTTTGTCCGCACTGTTATCCTGCATATGATATACATTTTCCACTTCATACGCGAGCCTTGCCATTTTCGCTCCCTGTGTCCCCTGTTCTACCACTCGCGAGGAATTTGTTTTCCTGTCATGCCAAAGGTAATCCTCCAACACACCGGATGGCTCCGTAAAGATTCCTTCTGCTAACGCCAGATATATTTTGTCCATTTTCCTCTCCCGGGACTGGCGGCTGAGTTCTGCCGCTGCCCGCTGGTTCCTGGCAAAAATTATGACACCTTCCACCGGCTGGTCCAGGCGGTGGACCACAAATATCTGCGTATCCTCCTCGCCCTTTTCGATATAATAATTGCGCAGCAGACTCACCATATCCAGCTGCGCCAATTTAGCGGTTTGCACCGGGATGCCGGGCAGCTTACGGCATACTATCAAATCCCGGTCTTCGTAAATAACTTCAATCTTCTGATTCATCAGAGCTTCCTTTCTGTCTTCCTAGTACAACGGATATCATGTTTCTCTCCGTTGCGCTTGCTTCGGCAAAAAAGTTACACTTTAAAGCGGTATCCCACCCCCCAGATGGTCTCGATATACTGGGGTTTCGCCGTGTTCAGCTCTATCTTTTCACGGATTTTCTTGATATGCACGGTCACCGTGGCAATGTCCCCCACCGATTCCAAATCCCAAATCCTGCTGAACAGTTCCTCCTTGCTGAACACGCGGTTGGGATTCTGCGCCAGAAACGACAGGAGGTCAAACTCTTTGGTGGTAAACTGTTTCTCTTCTTCATTGACCCATACTCGTCTTGCAGTCTTGTCAATCTTAAGACCGCGGATCTCCACGATATCATTCTCCTGGACATTGCTGTTGATTAAACGCTCATAACGGGAAAGATGCGCTTTCACCCTTGCAACCAGCTCGCTCGGGGAAAACGGCTTAGTAATATAATCGTCCGCCCCCAGCCCCAGCCCTCGTATCTTGTCAATGTCATCCTTCTTCGCCGACACCATCAGAATCGGCGTATTCTTATTCTCACGGATTCTCTTGCAGATTTCAAAACCGTCCACACCCGGCAGCATCAAATCCAAAATGAACATATCGAATTCTTCGCTCAACGCCCGCGCAAGACCACGGTTGCCATCATTCTCTACCTCCACATCAAACCCGCTCAGCTCCAGGTAATCCCTTTCCAAATCTGCGATTGCCACTTCATCCTCAATAATCAATACTTTACTCAACTTGTTACCTCCTGATATTTGCGTATTACAAAATACATGATTGTGCCCGTACCCTCTTTACTATTCGCCCATATCTTTCCTCCATGGTCCTCAATAATCTTCTTCACGATGGACAGCCCGATTCCGCTGCCGCCGGTAGAAGAATTCCTGGAAGCATCCGCCCGGTAAAAGCGGTCAAAAATATAGGGAAGGTCTTTGGCTGGAATCCCTTTCCCATTATCCTCAAACTCAATTTGGATAAAGTCTCCCACATCACGTATGCGGATATTGATAAATCCCTGTTCCTTGTCCAGGTATTTGATAGAATTGCTGATAATATTATTAATCACCCGACGCAGCTGTTCCGGGTCCGCAATAATCAGCACATCGCGGTCCGCATAGTCGATATAGTTCAGGCGGATATTCTTTGCTTCTAAATCCAGCCCCACTTCCTCCACGCAGTCCTCAAAATAATCCGCCACATTGATGCGGCTGAAATTATAGGGAATGCGGTTCGTGTCTATCTTAGAATACAAGGTCAGCTCGTTAATCAGCGTGTCCATCTCATTTGCCTTATTGTAGATGGTACGGATATACTTGTCCTGTTTCTGGGGCGTATCCGCCACGCCGTCCATAATTCCTTCCACATACCCTTTAATCGCAGTAATCGGCGTCTTCAAATCGTGGGAAATATTGCTGATAAGCACGCGGTTCTCTTTCTCACCCTCCAGCTTTTCTACCTCTGATTCTTTCAGCCGAAAACGCATCTCCTCAAAATTCCGGCACAATTCGCTGATTTCATCCTGCCCATCCGCCTCGACAGTGAAGTCCAGATTCCCAGCTTTGATATTCTCCGTTGCCACCTGCAGCTTATGGATAGGATTTATGATTCCCTGATAAATCCATACCGTCAGCATTCCCGCCGTAAAAATAAGAATCAGCAGCACGGAAATCATCAGGTCCACCAAAATCCCCTTGACGTCTGGGAGCAGCTGCTCCATAGAGGTGATGATAAAGACGCTCCCCTTAGCCCCATCCCGGAACGTCACGTCAATCTGCTTAATCAGCGCCTGTTCTTCCCCTTCCATATAAAATCCGGAACCTGCACTCTGCAGCACATCGCTGTCATATTCCGGGAGATTCTGTTTGAGCTTATCATCCGAGACTCCATTGCCCTCATAAATCAATTCTTCCCCACGCCTTACCACCAGATAAGAATACCTGGCTTCCAATTTCTGATTAACCTCATCTAAGTACGCTTTGTCTTCCAGCTTCTCAGGCGTCTCCCCTGCCACCCTCTGCAATTCCTCATAAGTTGACTTCGTAAACCGGCTGAGCGCCTCAAAAGAATTGACAAAATAATCATATGCATTGCCATCCGTGTCATAAATCTGACGCATTGCACGCATCTGATATTTCCCAAATCCCCACATCGTTGCGACTGCCAGCAGCACCGGCACCAATATGATAATAAAAAATGAAATAATCAGCCTTGTCCGTAATTTCATGATAATTCTCACATTTCTGATATAATAACAAATTATTTTACATCTAAGGAAATACAGATTAAATCAGCATTTCCCTAACTATTATAGCAATGTTGTACGAAAATTCCTATGGAAATTTTCTAAAAAGTCTAAAATTTATCTAAATTAAGGTACTATCTGTAAATCTGATATTCTTTTGCCAAAAGCGCCTGTCACAAAATGTGACAGGTGACTATTGCATATAAATTGCACTCGGAAAACTTGTCTTCCAGATGCAATTTTATGCAATGTGACCCTGCTGCAATAGCTGCAGGTCTTTTTGGCATACAAATTTCAGTCACAAGCGAACAGCAACCAAATCAGGTACAGACACCTTTCTCTTCTTTTTTCATATATTGTAGGGATTATTTCTTTTCGAGGAAACTTAATGGAAGCATTATCTATCGCCATATTAGGCGGAGACCTGAGACAATGTTATGCGGCGGAATACCTAAATGCCCGGGGCTATAAAGTCATGTGCTGCCATACGCCTGATTTCCCATATCAGCCGGAAATCAAACAGACTGATAGCGTAGCTGAAGCGCTGGAACATGGCAGCCTGGTGTTGGCGCCAACGCCTTTGACGCGCGATAACCTCCATCTGTTCCAGACAGAAAATTATCCCCCCTGTCCCCTGGAGGATTTGTGGGATTCTTTGGCAGCAAACCATAAATTTGCAGCGCACAGCCTGTCAGGCGAATACCAGAAGCTTCTTAGCAATATCGGCTGCCAGACTTTGATTTTTGGCAATTTTCCTTTCTTCCAGGCAGAAAATGCACGGCTTACAGCAGAAGGGCTTCTCGCAGAAGTCATACGGTGTACGCCTTTTGCTTTATCTTCCGCCAATATTTTGCTTCTTGGTTATGGCTGCTGTGGGAAAGAAATCGCCAGCGTTTTCCTACCGCTATGCCAAAATATATTTCTTATCGAACGAGATGCTGCGAAAATAAACGAAGCGGGATTGAAAGGACTATCCCTAATCCGCGAGAAAGATTTCCCTAAGATTTTGCCTCAGTGCCAGATTGCAATCAATACCATACCTGCTTTTGTCCTGGAAATATCACATTTATTGCAGCTGCACAGTTCCTGCCATATTTTTGACATTGCCTCCGCTCCTTTTGGTTTCCCATCAGATACTACGGAGAAATGTCTGCTGCCCTATTATCGGATTCCGGGCATTCCAGGACGTTTCTCCCCTGTTACTGCCGGCAGGATTATCGGCCAAACCATAGAAAGGATGACTGAACATGCTTTATGACTTTCATGACAAATCCATAGGGGTCGGCTTCACCGGTTCCTTTTGCACATATGAAAAAATATTCCTGGCATTGGAGCGCTTAAAAGAGACCGGGGCAAAACTTCTTCCGGTCTTTTCTCTAAATGCCTCTTCCCTGGACTCGCGTTTCGGCACAAGCGCAGCTTTCCTTGCGCGCGCAGAACAGCTTACCGGCCACGCGCCCATCACCACAATTCCGGCTGCTGAACCAATTGGTCCTAAAGGGCTGATGGATATCCTGGTGATTGCTCCCTGTACGGGAAACACGCTTTCCAAACTGGCAAATGGGATTTCTGACACTCCCGTGCTGATGGCAGCAAAATCACACCTGCGCAACAACCGCCCTCTGGTGATTTCCCTGTCAACAAATGATGCCTTGGGAATGAATCTGAAAAACATCGGCATTCTCCTGAACACAAAAAATATCTATTTTGTTCCTTTTGGACAGGACGATTACAAGGCAAAGCCAAATTCGATGACGGCCTTCACGGAACTTCTGCCGGAGACCATCGACTGCGCGCTGAACGGCAAGCAGATACAGCCCGTTATCCGCAGCCCGCACGGCGCTTGACAGCCTCAACTTCCATGCTGTCAAAAGCTGCCTGCAACCATCTGCCAGAGGAATGCTTAATTTATGGTGTACTCCATCATCTCATAATGGAGCTTTGTTCCCTCCGCTATTTCCGGGGGGAGCAGCGCTCTGGCAACGCATTTTTCCTCTTCTTTGGGTTGGTCCTCCTGCAATAGGTATGCATAATCCCCATCAATCCGTGCTACGGTATATTCTATCGGTCCTAAATTCATCTTGGCGCTCCTCTCGTTAACTCCTCAGAAATATTAAATGTGGTTTTTTCCTCTTAGTAAAACAAAGACTAAGTTTTTGTTACTTAATATTTTTAATAAGAATGTTTCACTGCCTTGCTTTCTCGTGCAAGTCCAGAATATCTGCTATTTCCTGCGGCGGAATCCTCGTATATTCACATAGTTCCTCTACCGTAGGGTCTGTGCCGTTTTCCTCTGCCAATGCTTTACGCGCCTCATGCAGCAGACTCACTTTGGCAAGAATCGTATTCTCGCTGTCAGCCTCTCCCTCCAGCCCCTGCCGGTACTGCTCCATGCCCTCCCGGATAAATCCTTCCAGGCATTTCTCCACACGTTTCAGCTGTGCAGTTTCCAGAGGTTTGGCTTCATCCACGCCATACTCCGCAGCATTCCCGCTGAGCTGCCCTAAGCCCAGCAGCAGGCTGACATTCCCTTCCTGTACTAAATCCTCCAAATACACACGCGGCGTGACATACTCCCCAGCAATCTTAATCACTTTCTTAAGCCATTGATGGGAAATTTCTTCTGTGGCAGCTCCTTCTCCCGCCAGAAGCCTATGGTACAGCTGATTTTGCTGTTCCCCTGTCAGCGTTGGTATCGCAGAAATTTCTTTTAGATACATCTGAAAATGCGGGTTCTGTGGCTTTTCTGCCGACTTCGCCTTTGTGCGGGATGAGGATCTCGCGCCGGATTGCTTTTTTGCATCTACAGTTTCCCCACTTTCCTGTTCCTCCACATTTCCTATGGGTTCTTCCTGTGGCAGCTGCAAAAACTGGTATATCATCTCCTGCTGCTCATTGGATAAATCCATATCTTTAAAATAGACCTGGATTTCTTCTTTTGTCATGGGCGAAGGGCTTGCCTTCATAATATCCTGCACGGAATGCAGAGTCTCCATAAATGTTATTTTATCTACCATAATTTCTCCCATACTATCCGTTAATATTTTGATTTTCCCCATCTTGTAAGTTATAGTGCCAAAAGGTTTCCATCATAACTTTTCATAGAATACCAGGGTCAGTCTGTCGTTGATAGCCTCTGTCCTGCCTGTTTTCCTGTATCCCATTTTCTCATACAGGTGGCAGTTTTTCTCTTCCTGCATAATCGTCTCTAACTCCCAGCCTTCTTTGCCATGAATCTCCTCGCACAGCCTGATTGCTTTCTGTGCAATTCCCTTGTCCTGAAACTCGGGCAGTATGAATATCGGCGAAATCCACTTACTTTTGCCAGCCTGTTTCTCATCAATGACACGAACAGCTCCTGCTTTCTGCTGCCCGCAAAGAATAAAATAATAATATGTCATTTCCTGCCTCAGGCGTTGTTCGATTTTATCAATCCCTTCATTTGCCGGACTGGTATCATGGTCCTGATATCTGTCATACAATTCCTGAAATGATGCTACCTGCATATCGTGCAGGATTTTGGCATCCGTTGTATCTGCCCTTTGCAGTTTAATTTCCATCATTCGTTTTTGCTCCTTCTTGCTTTGGTAAATCCAGTATCCCACATTACACTAAAAAAATCAAACAACTGCTTCTATCAAGGTTCTTCCTTCCAGTCGAATCTTTTTTACCCCAATCTCCTTGTTCTTATTGAAATTAAAACTCAGCATATACCCTGTATCAAGATGATAGGCTTCCAGATAGTTTAACAATTGTCTTTCTCCTCGCTGATGATAAGATTCACCACGCCATATTTTCATTTCTACCACAAACTGCTCTCCGTGATAATCCACAATAACATCCGTTCTGCCCTCGTCACGTGTTTCCGCTTCTACATAATAATTGCCAGTTCCATTAATGATTGGTTTTAAATAAAACAAAAAATATTTTCTTCCAAACTTTTCTATAAATGCAAGATCATTTTTTCCATATAAATCGGTGAAATGAATCACAAACTTTTCCAATATTTTCTGCATATCCAAATGCCCATTTTTCACAAACTGATTTTTATCCCTGGAGCCGGCAGCATAAATTGCATTTCCTATGCTTTCTTCTGACACAAAAAAATTATATAGCCAGGTTTCAAAAATACGATTTGAAATTGCTACATTTCCACAGTTATTTTTCACATATCCAAACATCTTTGCAATATCTATTGCAGAATTATATTGATTAAACGGAAAACTTTTTCCGAAATAAAGTATCTCATACAATATTTCATAAAGTTCTTTAAACTGTTCCAATTTCTTTCTCATATCATCAAATAGGGTATTTTCCTCGGACACCAATATTTTGGATGCCTCTAAAATCCCCTCTTTCGACCACGCCTTGTTTCTGCCTGTATATTGATACTTTCCCGATGACAGTTCATCCAAAATCTGGCATAATCGAGAGACCAGAAACGGATAACCTGAGGTATACTCAAACAGCAAGCTTGCTATTAAATTGATATCCATGCCGGTATCATAATCTCTTTCATAACACTTCAGCATCCCTGCGATATCTTTGACTTGAAATTCCAGATTAACATCGACATTTACAGCAATATTCCATGGGCTGTTATACTGGTGTTCCGTTTCCGTCCGTATTTTCAGCTTTAAATTTTTGATATCATACACTCCAGCTAAAATCACAGACTGAAAAGCCGGCCTTGTATCTCGCTTTAGATATTTCTCCCTCAGCATACCCAAAAATTCAATAAAAGATTTAAAATTCCCTGCCTGGTCCACCTCATCAACCATCAAAACCACAGGTCGGCAAATCATCCTGCAAATCTTTGAAATCACATTAGAAAGCTCCCTAAGCGATATCTTTAATTCTTTATCTGTAATGATATCATGCAGCAACTTCGTTGCTTCATCAGGGATATCTATTACCTCTTTATAAACAATTGTATCATAGAGCAGACCGCAAAAAGTACGGGAAATGCTGTCTGAATCTGCAAAAGCTTCTTCTCCCACTCCTTCAAAACTGATAGAAAAAACCGCATATTCTGTTTCTAAGCGTTTTTTCAATAAATATAATGTGGTTGTCTTCCCATACTGTCTGCCTCTATTAATTGCAAAATACGCCCCCTCCTGAATCATTTTTTCAAGCTGTTCCAAACGACTGCTGATATCTACCATATAATGAATATCGGGTTTGCACATACCTGTCACGTTAAACTTTTTAAACACTCTTTGCCTCACCACTTTCTTGTACGGACATATGCCCTTTCTCACAGCAATTCTGCCAAATATCCATTCAGTGTAAATCTAATTTCTCTATCCTGCAGCTATGCGTCTTGTCACCCTTGTCATAATTTATGCCGACAAGCAGGATTTCACCTGTGTAGCCCTCCAGGGCTTTCGTGTACTTCCGCTCCTTTATCTGCTCTATGGCTGCGCTGGCTGTCTTATCATATTTCAGTTCCACGAGCAATGCGGGCTTCCCCGACTGGGGCAGTGGCAGGAATACAATATCCGCAAAGCCGCGCCCCGCTGGCAGTTCCCGCATCAGGCGGTATTCCCTCCTTGTGCTGAAATAGGCAAGCCCAATTGCACAGCTAAGGGAATTCTCATCGTTATACTGCAATATGGACGCCGCCTCCATGTGCGCAGCATCCAGTCCCTCTGCGACACGCTTCTCATCGCACTGCAGCGTGTCCTGCAGTAACTTTTCTGAAGCCTTGAGAATGCACATAACCTCCTGCCAGCCGCCCGTGCTCATGGCATTTTCAAATTCCCCTGCAATCTCCTTGTTGGGTATAAATGCCTCCCTTGCCAGCGAATCATAAGCAAGGTAACCAAGATGAATGAGCAGCGTAAGCACATCGTCCTTGGTCTTAAAATTCTTCATGTCGTTCTGGAAGCTGTGGGTGTTCACTGCAACGCGCCCGCCGCCAAGCATCTGCACAATATCCCGGCGCAGCCCATCATAGTCCATATCCATATAGATTTTCAACGCCTCGTACGTTTCTGTCGAGGTCCAGTAGCTTGAGAAATTCCTATAGCGCATTGCCCCAACGACAGACCTGGGATTGTATATATGATGGAATTTCCGGAAAACATAGCCGTCATACCAGCTGCTAGTCTCCGCAAAATCCATTCCATACCGCGCGCAAAGTTCTTTCACTTCCCTCTCTGTAAAACCGGTATATTCCTCCAATTCTTTCTGGTCAGTCATGGAATATTCCCAGAACATATTCAGTGCAGAGTGAGAACCATATTTCTTGACCGGCAGGATTCCTGTCATATATGCCAGCGCAACGTACTCCCTGTCCTTTAAAAGGTTGCGCAGATATTCAAGGTAATGCCGCTGCAGGTCCTCCGCCTCCTGTTTCTCGCGCATCACACAGTCCCATTCGTCAATTAAGAAAATAAACTCCCTGCCCGTCCTGGCATATATTTTCCTCAGGGCGGCGGCAAGCCCCAGATTCTGCTGTTTCAGAAACTCCCCATACTCCTCGCATATTTCCTCAAGCACCTCCTGTTCCAGATATTCCGTCACTTTCCCCGGCTGCGCCTCGCTAAGGAACTGCTGCATGTTGAGGTAAATCACATCGTACTGATTCAGATGCTGTAAAAAATTGGGGTCCGTTTCTATCTTAAGTCCCTGGAACAATTCTGCTGAATCACATCCTCGGCTGTAGTAGGCGGCAAGCATCTCAAGGGTCATGGACTTGCCAAAACGCCGCGGTCTGCTGACACAGATAAATCTATCCTTCGTATCTAACCATCCGTTAAGAAATGAAATCAGCCCGCTCTTATCCACATAGATTTCCGAGCGGGTAGATTCCCAAAAATTTTTATTTCTCGGATTCAGATAAATTCCCATAGGCAATGCCTCCTTGTCTGTCTTCTATTATACGCGAAACAGCAGCAATTAACAATGCCGGGAACCAGAGAAATTTCTCTCCGGTTCCCGGCTCTGTTTCGGCAGTTACCTGCTTACTTGATTCAATTTTACTCCGTCTTGGGCTGAACTTCTTCTTTCAGCAATGTTACCTGTTCTGAAGTCAGCGCTGCATTGTATATGCTTACTTCGTCAATGTTGCCGACAACAAATTCACCAGCGCCACACGCTCCAACTCCCAGAATCATCCTATCAATTCCGCCCTTTACTGAACATTTTTTCTTGTCCTCATCACTCAACGTCTGCTGCTCGCCATTGATGTAAAATTCCATACTGTCTGTCGTATTTACAAAAGTCAGCATCGCCCATGTATCATCAGCCAACGAGAACGTGTTATAGTTCTCACCATCGGCTGCCAGCTGGATTTTGGATGCATCTGCTTGACCACTTACTTCTGGATATGCATACATAACGAGACCCTTTCCATAAGCAGCTGCATTTTTACCATGGAAAATTGCTCCCCATTTAGCAGTGCCCGTTTTCTTCTTTACCCAGAGATTGATGGTAAACTCCTTGTTTTCCTTACTGATGCTCTCTGGAATCTCCACTCCAACTTCTTGTTTTACAGCAAGGCTCTTTCCTTTTACAAAATCCCCTGCCGTCTCACTGTAGATATTCGTCAGATTCGTGTCAGCATGTACCCCCCAATCCGTAATTTTTACCGTCTTGCCAACCGTATTGTTCTTAACGGAATCTTCCAGCGTGCCGTCAAACGTATAGTACGCCGTCCTTGCTGCGAGCATTGCGCCTTTAGGCGTTGAGGGGTTAATGACAGTAATCTTCTGCTCAATCTTCCTGGTTATCCCGCCCTCTGTAAAGCTGATGGTTACAGTCTGCTCTCCTGTCAGGGCTGTGCCGTCATCCGGCGTCAGTGCCTTGCTGCCAGCCGTGATTTGGACTTCCTTGGTCACGTCCTTTGTTGATTTATCACTGTAAGTTGCCGTCACAACCAGCCCTGTCGGGTCAAAGGTCTCTCCTATCGCATAATTTACCCTGGTTGGCAGCTTCGTCAGCGCAATGGATTCTAGCTGGGTATTTCTTACAATCACGTCCACCTTGAGCCTGGTATTCAGACCTTCCACCTTGCCATAGCCTTGGGGGATGGTCACTCTCTTGGTTGCCGTATAACCCTCTGTAGTTTTTTCCAGTTCCCAATCCTCATTGTTTTCAATCTTAGGCACAGCGCCAATGCCGTTCTTCATGGTAACTTTGATTTCCAGGGCTTTCAGTGCATCCTGTATCCTTGTCTGGTCATTTTCCACATCCGCTTTCAGGAATGTGAAATTATCCGGCTCTGCATCTACGCTGAGGCCGGAAATAACCGGCGTCACCGAGTCGTAAAGCGCTTTCACCTGCATCCCCTTTAAGGAAGAGTCATAAATCCTCACTTCATCGATATTGCCCACAAGGAACTCGTCTGCTCTCCACTTCCCGGCTCCGAGGTAGAGGCTGTCGATTCCATTCGTTACGGAAAGCTTGCTCTTGTCTTCCGCAGTGAGTTCCTGCAGTACACCATCAACATAGAAGTCCACGCCGTCCTGCCCATTGACGAACGTCAGCATCTTCCATTGTTCCATAGGAACATTGAAACGTTTCCAGTGATAGCTAAACGGATTCGTAGCGGCCTGCGATACCTGCATCTCTATCTCTCCGGCACTGTCCTGCGGATTTGCATAGAGGACAAGCCCCTTCCCATCGCTGACGCCGCTGTCGGTCTTCCCCATAAGGATGGTTCCGAATGATGTGGTCCCCGCGCTCTTCTTCAACCAGAGGTTGATGGTAAATGCTTTCTGCTCCTTGCTGATGCTGTCCGGCAATTTTACTGCATTGCTCTGGTTCACTTTCAGGCTCTTGCCTTCCCCGATACCATCCTCACTGTAGATATCGGTTACAGTTGCGTCGGTAAGGTCTCCATTCTTCACGGTCTTCGCCGCTTTGGTCTTATCCACGGCATCCTCCAGCGTGTCGTCAAAGGTATAATGCGCCTTTGCGCCGTCCTCAACTTTGACCACGGAGATTTCCTGTTCGCAATCCTTACTAACTCCGCCAACCGTATAGGAAATGATCACGGCTGTCTTGGAAAGCGGCATATTTGTCTCTCCTGCAAGCGTTACTTTCGCTGTCACGTCCTCAGACTGGCCATCTGCAAAGTATGCTTTCACAACCATTCCAGCCTTATCGAAGTCATCGCCTTCGATATACTTTGTCTTCGTGGGCGGAGTCTCAATTACAAGGCTGCTGAGGTCATGCCCTCCTGACTCTGCCACTGTGACTGTAATTTCTACCTTAGCCTTGGTGGGGTCGGCAAATTCATAGCCGATTGGCGCTTCCAAGGTTGCCTCTGCCTTGTAACTGCCAGCCGTCGTGGGCTTATAGCCAGTCAGCGTCCACAGGGAAGCTTTATTTTCGATGCCCTCAGGCGCCGTGTCGCCATCCGCCACTGCTGCCGTGATGGCCAGTTTTGCAAGTTCCGCCTTCACTGCATTCTCAGGTGTGCCATATGCCACCTCAATCGTTGTCTCAGAAGCTGTCAGCCCGGTAATCTTTACCGCCTGTGCCACCGTGACATTGACCGACACTGCCAGTCCATCTGCAAACTTGTAGCCCACATCCGGGGTTCCCAGGTCAAAGGATGCCGTATAGCCCCCTTCTTTCGGCGTCAGGGTCCACTTGCGCGCCAGGTTCTCAAACTCGTACGTGCCGCTGGGTTCTGCCGTCACCGTAAAGGTGAGTCCTGCAAGATCCTCCTTAATGGCATCTTCTGTTGTCCCGAAAGGTACGGCAAGCGTCGTCTTTGACGGAATTACAGATGTTACTGTTATGGGGTCTTTGACCTTGACGGTCACTTTCCTCTCAATTGTCACGGACATCTTGCCGCCAATGTTGAAGATATAGCCTTCCGGCGCCTGCAAAGTGGCAGTTGCCTGTACGTTCCCTGTGGTGGAGGTCGTGTAGCCTTCCACTGTCCACATGTCATCCGTTGTCCCCATGCTGACCGTCTCATCTCCTGCCACAGCTTTATAGGAAACTCTAGCCAGTTCACGTTTTACATCTGCAAGGCTGGTTCCATATTCCACCTGTATTTCTGTTCCGTCCCCCGGAGATACTGTGGTAATCTTGGACAGATGGCTGGCTCCGCCGCCTTCTGCACCCTCAAGGTAATACTCCTCCAATTCCTCCTGCGTGAGAACCTCATTGGTAAATACCAACTCGTCAATAAGCCCTTTGTAATATCCGTCATTTGCCCATGCATTCACGCCAAGATAGGTCTTCATCAGTTCACCTTTCTCATTGCGTACTTTGCCGGAGCAGATTTTCTTACCATTTACATAGAGAGTCCCGGTCGCATAATTATCCGCTTCCTCCCCGGAATCATCTACCACAAGCGCAATATGGGTCCAGCCAACATCCTCTCCCGTGCCTATCGGCGCTGGTTCAGACGTCTTACCTACGTCTGTATGTGAGGAAGCCTTATCATACCACCAAAGCTTAATCTTATTGTCAGAAGCCTGACCAGGCTTTTTGTCCTGATCGTTCGCTGCTACTCCGCACCATGTCTCATCCATCCCTTCCGCAAATCCAAACTTGCTGGCTGTGGAGACAATCAGCGGCTGGTTCTGCTTAAGCGCTTTCTTGCCCTCCAAAGTCTCCTCTGGTTTGAACCATGCGCAGATACTGTAATTCTTGGATTTGGTGCCGGCAATCTCATCAAGCCTCAGTCCATAAGTGCCGTCAAGTTTAAGGGCCTTGCCTTTCACGCCTTTCACAAAATCCGTTTCATCAATCTTCACGCTGTCTGCATCTTCTTTTGTCGGCTCTATCTTGTCACCGTCATTTTTACGTTTTACGACTGTGCCTATAGTGTTTATATCATCAAATGTATACATTGCGCTGTAAGTCGTCACCGTAAAGCCTGATACCTCTGTAAATTTGTCAATGCCGCCATACCAGTAAGTTATAGTTGCAGATGTCGTCTCCTTAGTAAATTCCGCCGGCTTTACAATACAGTCTTTTACACTGATATCAACGCTTTTCCCGCTCTTGAATGTTGCAGTCACCTTGACGTCTTCGTCCGTGAAGCTTGTGCCTTCCCTTGGAAGTTCCGTCTGTTTGAGCTGAGCGCTTATCGAGGCAAGTTCATCTTTTGCCTTGACTGTAACCGGAACTTCCGCCGTTACCGTCTTGCTGTTTTCCGTATAGGAAATAACAATTTGGCTATACTGGGCTCCTGCGGTGACTGGCAGCTCTTCCTGCGGATATGTATAGTCTGTAACAGTCTTCGTTGAACCGTCAGAGTAGGCTGCCTCAACCTCCATACCTTCCGGACTGAACTTCTCGCCCTCCTCGTATACATTCTTGGTTGGTCCGCTCTTAATCGTAATGCTCTCTAACTTGGGCGCTTTCGTTACTGTAATCGGTGTTGTCGCCGTCTTGGTCACGCCGCCCTCCGTATAGCTGACCGTCACTTCCTTATGCGATGCCTTCAAAGACGTATCCACGGATGGGCTGAGCGTGTATTCACCTGCCGCAAGCGCTTTCGTGCTCTTGTCGGAATAGCTTGCCGTCACTTCCATGCCCGCCGGGTCGAACTTATCGCCTATATAATACTTGCTCTTTGTGGGCGCTTTCGTTACTGCTATGCCCTCAAGCGCCTTCACTGACGGGTTCGGACTTGGGTTCGGGTTGGGGTTCGGAGCCACTGCCGCAGCTTTCACCGTCACCGTGCAGCTCCCGCTCTTCTTGCTGCCGTCCTTTGCCGTTGCCGTGATTTTGGCTGTGCCGGCTTTCACGCCGGTGACCACGCCCTGGGCATTCACCGTGGCAACGCCCTTGTCGGAAGTCTTCCAGCTGACTGCCTTGTTCGTCGCATTCTTGGGTGCGCAGGCTGCTTTCAGCGCCACCGTCTTGCCGGCGTCAACCGTCGCTGCCGCCGGGCTGACCGTCACTTTGGTCACCTTGACAGGGTTCACGACTTTCACGGTCAGGGTTGCTTTCTTCTTGCTGCCGTCCTTTGCGGTCACGGTAATCTTCGCCGTGCCTTTCTTGAGGCCCTTGACCTTGCCTTTCTTGGATACGGAAGCAATCTTCTTCTTGCTCGACTTGTAAGTTACTTTCTTGTTCTTTGCGTTCTTGGGCGTGACCTTCACCTTAATCTGGAGGGTCTTGCCTTTGACCAGCGTCACTTTCTTCTTCTTCGGGCTTGTAATCTGAACTTTCTTGACTTTGACATTCTTTGCCGCCTTCGCCGTCACCGAAGGGACGCTGACGGACGTGAATACCATCGCCAATGCCAGAACCAGCACAAGCAGACGCTTTTTCATGTTCTTTGCCTCTTTCAATTTCCTCATTCCTCCTTCTTTTATAAAATGTGTTCTGCTTCCCATAATGCCCTTTTCCATCAAGGATAAATCAGAAACCCCCAAGAGATTTCCTTCCCCAAGAAAAAGGATGGGACCCGCAAGCGAGCCCCCTTATGGAAAGAGGAAACTGCTGAATGCAATTTCCTGCTAAGTGTACATTATAGGCAGAATGCACACCTTTTATATGGGCTATACAGTTATTTATGTATAACTCATACAAAAATAGTATAACTATATAATGTTTTTGGCAAATCAATTTTATCTTTTTGTGCAACATATACAAAGACTGTGGAATCGGGAAATTGAAAAGCCGGGAACCAGAGAAATTTCTCTCCGGCTCCCGGCTCTTGTTTCGGCAGTTACCTGCTTACATGATCCAATTTTATTCTGTCTTGGGCTGGGCTTCCTGCATCAGCAGTTTCACCTGCTCTTGACCATCCACATAGATTCTCACCTCCGTGTCGCTGTTCACCCAGTTAAGCATCCGCCATTGGTCTTTTATCAGCGCATTGGCAAACCTTTGCTTATTCGTCGGATTGTCAGAAGCCTGCCCTTCCGCTGCCTCCGATACGCCGTCCGGGTTTGCATACAGTATGGGGTTCTTTTCCGCTTCCATGTTTGTCGCTTCCACAAGCGTAACATTTATGAAATGTATTCTGCTTCCCATAATGCCTTTTTCCATCAAAGATAAACCAGGAATCCCCAAGAAATTTCCTTCCCCTAAGAAAAAGGATGGGACTCGCAAGCGAGCCCCCTTATGGAAAGAGGAAACTGCTGAATGCAATTTCCTGCCTGGTGCACATTATAGGCAGAATGCACACCTTATATATGGGCTATACCATAATTTATGTATAACTCACACAAAAATAGTAAACCTATATTATGTTTTTTACAATTGATTTTTCTAATTTTTTAGTCAAATTGCACAACTTATTTTGCAAATGAAAAGACCTGTAAGGCACTTTCATCCTTTACAGGTCTGCTTGGCAATACCATCTTCATGCTATTTCATAATATTTTCACTATTTTTCAAATATTTATAAAAGGTATCGGCAGCAAAACTCCTGCCCCGCCCTTTATCCAGAGCAATCTGTATGGAGCGTTTCGGCGTTTTGCAGTTAAGATGGATTTGCACCAGCCGGTTTTCCTCCAACAGCGGCAATGCCAATTCCTGTGGCACAAAACCAATCCCAAGGTTGCTCTCAATCAGCGGCAGCATAAGACCGGAAGTCTCAACCTGCATATCAGGCTCTAAATCTATCCTGTGGGCGATAAAAAAATCCTTATACAGGTGGTAGGTGGCGCTCGCACTGCCCATGCCTACCCAGGAATATTTTTTTATGTCTTTTAACTCCCACAATTTCTGGCTAAGGCTTTCATACTGCAAGCCCCCCACCAATATTTCTTCATAATCCAGAACCTTTTCACAGACAATGCCTTTGGGCGTTTGATAAGGCATGGTAATTACTGCAAAATCCAGTTTGCCGCTGATAAGATGCCGGATGATTTCCGGCGTTGTCTGGTTGTGGATTTTGATTGCAATTGCAGGATATTCCACCTTAAAGCCGCGCAACCTCTCCAGCAGGAACAGATGGATTGCCGTTTCCGTCGCTCCAATCTCCACAGTGCCGCCTAGCTTTGCATCCCGTCTGCAGATTTCTTCCTGCGCGTTCAGCAGATGGCTATAGGCAATCTCCACATGGGAATAGAGCCGCTGCCCCTCCTCCGTCAATGTGATTCCCCGCGCCTCACGGATAAACAGCCGGCAGTTTAACTGCGCCTCTAACAGCTTCATGATGCGCGTCACATTCGGCTGGCTGCTGCCTAACGCCGTAGCGGCTTTCGTGATATTCCCATACTTTGCCACATAATAAAAAATCTTATAGTACTCAAAATTGATATCCATATAATTTTTATATCTCTCTTATATTAAATATATATTTTCCATATTGTTCTGAAGGCAGTATAATACATTATCAGTAAGATGTAAAGGAAAGGATTGATACATATGAATAAAGATCTGACTGTGGGAAATCCTGGAAAGATATTATGGGCATTCTGTCTGCCAATGTTTGGCAGTATCGTCTTCCAGCAGCTTTATAATATTGCCGACTCTCTGGTTGCCGGCAGGTTTATCGGGGAAAATGCCCTGGCGGCAGTGGGCAACAGCTATAACATTACGCTCATCTTTATCGCCTTTGCTTTTGGCTGCAATATCGGCTGTTCGGTCATCGTGTCACAGTTATTCGGGGCAAAGGATTACGCTGCCATGAAGACTTCTGTCTACACATCTTTAATTGCCAGCGGCATTTTATGCTTGGCGCTGATGGCTGCCGGCCTGCTGTCCTGCAATACACTGCTCCAATTAATGAAGACACAGGAAGAAATCATGGCTGATTCCTCCCTGTACCTGAATATCTATATCTGGGGACTGCCCTTTTTGTTCTTCTACAATATTGCCACGGGCATTTTCTCCGCACTGGGAGATTCCAAAACGCCCTTTTTGTTCCTTGCCGTATCATCCACAGCCAATGTCCTGGCAGACATCCTCTTTGTCAAAGCATTTTCCATGGGCATCGCCGGCGTCGCCTGGGCGACTTTCCTCTGCCAAGGGGTTAGCTGCCTGTGTTCCATCGCGCTGGTCTTAAAACGCCTGTCCAAGATAAACAGCAAGGGAAACCCGCAAATCTTTTCCTGGAAGCTGCTGAAAAAGATTGCCGTGATTGCCATTCCCAGCATTCTGCAGCAATCTTTCATATCTGTGGGCAACATGATGATTCAAGGCTGTATCAACAGTTTCGGCGTGAGCGTTGCCGCCGGATATTCTGCGGCTGTCAAGTTAAACAACTTGGTAATTACCTCTTTTACCACAATCGGCAACGGCATCTCCAATTATACCGCCCAGAATCTTGGCGCAAATAAATATGGCAGGATAAAGGAAGGCTTTCGTGCCGGGCTGAGGCTGGTGTGGTGCCTGTGCGTCCCTTTCTGCCTGTTGTACCTCGTGTTTGGCAAATATCTGCTGCTGCTGTTCATGGAGCAGAGTTCTGCCACCGCGCTGATGACAGGGCGGCAATTCCTGTGGATACTGTCGCCATTTTATTTCGTGGTCTCCGTCAAGCTGGTGGCAGACGGCATCCTCCGCGGCGAAGGAGCCATGCGTGAATTCATGGCTGCCACCTTTACCGACCTTATCCTGCGTGTGGTCCTGTCATTCGTGCTTTCCGCCTGGACTGCTTCCTCTGTCGGCATATGGTGTTCCTGGCCCATTGGCTGGACCATCGGCATGGGTGTTTCAGTTTGGTTTTATCACAGGAAATTACCTGCGCGCTTCCCTTGAATGCAGCGGCTGGGAAAGCCACTGCTCATACTCTTCTAACGCCCTGTCGTGGGCAGTGCTGGGAATCACCCATTTATTTCCTGCCTCCCTAATGTTTCCGCCTTCCACGACGCATTTTGTTTCATTGATGGTAAATTCTTTGCTTAAGTCCATGCCTAATTCCTCAAGCAGGCTCAAGAGCATCGGCGTTTGCTGTTTCCAAATGTAAATTGACGGCCATTGCTGGTCTGCAAAATGAATCAGTGCATTCAGCCCATTTGCTAGGCTCTCGACCCTTTTATCCGTGTCAGCGCTCCCGCTGCCATAGCCCTCTGCTTCCACATGGTCTTTACCCACTCTCAGCCTATAACCGTTCCCCAAATCAAACACATCTCCCACAGCCAAATTCATGCTGTTTGTTTCAGGGTCGTAGGCTTTCGACTGCGTTGTCTTAAATGGGGTGTTCTTTCCCCACCCAGCCATCTCTTCCGGCGAGAGATACATCGGTATGTATTCCGTAAGCACTTTATCCCCATTGACCGTATACCGGGATTCCTCCCCGCTGACCTGCTCGCAGGTAATCTCATATTCTGCCATATTGGGGTCTACCCCCAACTTGAACCCCCGAAACGAGCCTGTTCCATATACCATCTGCATTACCTGCTCGATATTCTTTTTCTTCTTAACATCGTAACCATTGAGGTCTTCCGATTCTTCTGCTGACAGCTCTCCATTGAAATAATTCACGAATTCATCAGCCGAGCCGTCTTTTGTTGACAGCCTTCCGGTCTGTGAATTGTATACATAGGTCTGGACTGACCCGATTCCTGTAACAGCCATATGTATGCTCCTTTCTGCTAAAATTATATAAAACATTACCAGATTTTCGTTAAAATCTGCTCCCAGTAAGAACCCAGGGAAAGTTGCGGGCGGTAGTCCATATATGAACGAACCTTTTGCCGCGCACGCTCTAAATTCTTCTCGGAAACCGCCTCCATGTAGGCTTCCTTTGTCTTTTTTTCAATATCCTCGGGCTTCTCCGGAAGTTTTACACCGCCAAAAACCTCGCGTATCTGCGCCATTGCTTTTTTGGATGCCGCGACAAACGTTGTATACCCATCATATGCCGCTTCAAGCTCCGCCAGACGGTCATCCACCGTCTCTTCCCTGCGCTCCCCGCTTTCCTTATCAATCACATATGTCGTAATACGATCCTCTCGTGCAAACTCATCGACAATCCGGTCGTGCACTACCTGGTATGCTTTTGCTGTCAGAGCCATCGTATTATCAAAGGAATGTTCGCCAGCTTCGCTTCCCCAGGCTTTGCGCTCCTTATGGATGACCTCCTGCATTTCCGTCAGAAAATTATTGCTGCAGGCAAGATAACTTGTGTGGAATTCCATATCCACTTCCTGGACATCGATTGCATGGATTCCGTAAGAATTTAAGTTATTTTCATTCAGATATTCACGCATCTCATGGGCAGATTTCATGCCCTCCTCGGAAAATGTAACCTTATCCTTCACAACTTCCTGCGCCTTTTTTCCCTGATTTTTCTCCTGCTCCTGCGCACGGACCGCCAGCTCCTCATACTTCATAAAATGTTTGTTTATCCAGGGCCTTTCCATCCTGCCCGCATATATTCCCATGCAAACCTCCTATCCCCAGAAATTGTATCTGCTGGCGGAAGCAAAATAATTGTTGCCCAACGCATTATACTGGTTGGAAGCGCTGCTGGCGTTTGCCCGGGCATTGTCTGCAATCCTCTCTGCCAGGAAAGATACCTTCGAGGAAAACGTTCCTTTCACGCCCAAGATTTCTTCCAGCTTACCCAAATCCGCTGCCTTAAGCTTATCTTCATCCAGCTTCAGCGTTCCGTCCTCGCCCCTGGTAATCCCGATTCCCTTGAGATTATCTTTGTCGTCTGCAGCCGCCTCTTTCAGCATCTGGCAGTAATACTGGTTCAATGGGGAAGAGGAATTTTTCATTGATTTAATGGTATTATTATAATTTTTGACCATCTCCTGCACATTACTGAGCACAGGCTGCAAATCCCCGCTTGTACGCGCTTCCTCAAAGGTTTCCTCGGAAGCCATTTTTTCTGTTGCCTGCTGCAGTTTTTCTGCCTGTCCTTTCAGTTTCTCAAAACTTTTATCCTGCAGGGTTATGCCTTTCTTGTTCAAGGCGCTCAGCAAGCTATTGCTTTGGCTGCTGTTATTGACATAATTGAGCAATGATACGTTATTGATTGGCAGACCCGCCTTTCTCATCGAAGCGTTCAGCATCTGTGTCGTAATTCTCATCATCCAGTCCTCCTTCAGCGTAATTTCTCTCTGTTATATTTATCGGAGGGTAGAACTGATATTTCATATCATTGACATAAACCGCCCCTTTGTCGGCATGAAACAATATTAATGTATTGACTTTGTAATTTAAGTTTTGTATAATAAGTTATACAAATCATACTTTTAGGAGGCAAGAACGATGAAGAGGCCAAAAGGGAAATACGCCTGGACTGTTACCGTAGGAGAAAAGGGACAGATAGTCATACCGAAACAGGCGCGCGATGTATTTGGCATCAATCCGGGAGATACGTTGATTATTCTGGGCGATGAAAAAAGGGGATTGGCAATCCCGCCGAAAACTGCATTTGCACAATTTGCCTCTGCTGTTTTTGATACACAGATGGACAATGAGGAAGGGGAATAGCATGAGAAAATTCTATCTTGACAATATACGATGGGCAACCGTCCTATTAGTTTTGGTCTACCATGTCTTTTATATGTTCAACGGCGTGGGGATTTTAGGCGGTATTCCAGGTGCGGCAAACATACCCATATTTGACTGGATATCCTGCGCGATATACCCATGGTTTATGGTGCTTTTATTCGTGATTGCCGGCATGAGCGCCAGGTATTCCCTACAGAAACGGACCGGCAGACAATTCCTGAGGGAAAGGGCTGTCAAACTGCTGATACCTTCAACTCTTGGCTTGTTTGTCATCCATTGGATAACAGGGTATCTGAACATCAAAATGGGCGGCGGGCTGGAGTACATACCGAGCGCCCTTGTTTACCCCATCTCCGCCATAAGCGGTACCGGACCGCTGTGGTTTATTCAGATGCTGTTTGTATTTTCTTGTATCTTGGTACTGTTGCGTACCATAGATAAGGGAGACCGGGTATGGACATTCTGCAAAAAAGCCAACCTGCCGATTATTGTGCTGCTTTTCCTTTTCCTCTGGGGTTCGGCGCAAGTGTTAAATATGCCTGTATTGACCATGTACCGTTTCGGAATTTATTTTACTGCATTTCTGATAGGTTATTATATCTTTTCCCATGAAAAAACACAGGAACTGACAGAAAAAATCTGCTTTCCCCTGCTGTGCCTTGCCATCCTCGGCGCTGCCCTCTATGTGTACCGTTACGGCGGCAGCAATTTTACGGCTTCCTCCTGCCTGCAAAGCTTTGCGACCAATTTATACCTGTGGATTGTGATACTGGCAATTATCGGCTGCGGCAGAAAATATCTGAACCATGAAACCGCTTTCACCAGGTATATGGCGAAATCAAGTTTTGGTATCTATGTTCTGCATTATCCAGTTCTGATCGTTACCTGCTATATCTTATACAATTATTTCGCTTTGCCAGCAATATGCAATTATGTGATGGCATTTATAGCAGAAATCATTATGACTTTCGCCATATATGAAGGCATGAAGAGAATACCGGTTCTGAGATATTTTGTTCTCGGAATCAGACAGGGAAGTTCGCAATAATGGGAAATTTCATATAACCCAGAATATTTCAAACATTTGTAAGTATTCTGCTTTTTTACTTTCTATCCTCCTCTGTTTAAAATTCTTCATATTCCACGCTGCCGTCCGAATATGTTATCTCATAATACCCA
>CANOHX010000005.1 GCA_947565885.1 uncultured Lachnospiraceae bacterium | reverse complement strand
ATACTCGTATATTCTGCTTCCATGCACGATAACATTTCCCTGTTTCGTATATCAGAAAGATTCTTCAGAATATCTGTATGTGGATATAAATATGGATCATTCATAATATTGTCCTTATTCTTTCATCTTATATTTTTTGTCTAAAACTTTACGCATATCCTCCGTGGTCATTTCTCCACGACTTTCTTTTTCAATTAACTTTTTAAATTCCGGGGATGGCTCTAATCCATCTACTTTAATCATACCTAATGCATAATCCCATTTTTTATCTGTACTGACTAACATATAATCAACTCCTGAACTCTATTTCTATTTATTCTACCATATTTTATAAACAATATCCATTACAACTTTTAAAATGACCATATAAAAACCCCTGCAAATGGCGCATACACGCCAATTACAAGGGTTCTCATTCTTATCTCTATTCGCCTTATTTCGACAAATTTCTACGCATTCATTTGTTTTGCGAACTTTCTCCTTTTTACGTCCCGATCGCATATCCCCGGAACTATGTATTTTACTGGCTTTGCAGTGATTTTTGACTGTTCTAAGACAGCGGCTTTTCAACCGTATCCCCCAAATTTTATTTTGGGGGAAAATTCATTTTGCTTTCTAAAATTTCCGATTTCTGATTTTTCAAATTTGGGGGATAGCCATTTCCCATTTGGGGGAATTTGGGGGTAAGGTTCTTCCCCCAAATTTCTAATCACTTATAATAACAATAAATATGTTCACACCTTTTTCGGTTCCTGAAACGGTCCATCGAACAACTGCATTAAATCATGATTTGCTCCTACATTGGTTACTTCAAAATGATTCAGGCAATGTCCCAGCCACGGAAATTCTTTATTCATTTCATATACTAAATCAAAAATTTCCAAATCTGTTGTTTTATATTGCGAATGATAACCCGAATACTGTTCATGAGAAAACTGTCGTTGAAGCAAATAATCATGTATCTTCCGATAAGCTCCTCTGGGATTCGTTGCAGAATAATACTTTTCCAAATCCTTTACACATAAATTAAAATAAAGTGCCTTAAAATATTTTGCATCCCGCCTCTTCATTATGCCACACTCATTCTTTTTGTATAATGATACAGAACATCTTCAACGGCAAAGTCATTTTCATTTTCACCATCATCACTATTGTACCAAATCCATTTAATTACATAATCCATAAACCACGATTTCTCTTTTAAAAATGTGATAATACAACCAAATGCTCCATAATCTCTAGGGTTTCCACTTCCATAAAAAACAATTGTGCCATCAGGCTCACTATCTTTCCTCAAATGATAACTGTTAAAAGCTTCCTCCAATGCATAATATACACTAGAAACGCTATATTTTTGTTCTTTACTTATTTTATTTTCATCAAGTTTTATTGCTAGCTTTAACATATCCTTTCCTCCATATTTATGTAATCCTATTTCTCACGTTCTTATCCTTAATTTTGCAAAAACCAATAGCCAAAATCTATTCCATTTTTACACATTATGTCATAATATCATCTATTCAAAACAACCTTTTTATATGAAAGCTAATTTTCATCTAGCCATTCTCTGGGTATTAATTTATTATTATCTCCCCTCCACTCTTCCACTAAATTTATATTTTTAATTTCACTCCATGCAGCTTCCGAAGCATGTTCTAACACTATAATTTGTATATGTGGACTTGTCTTTTCCAAAGCGCTCGACATTGCTTCAAATATTTTTCTAACAGCTAATATATCCTCATCTTCAAGCTGTGGATCTTCCTCTTTTTCATTTTCCTTTTGTGCCAGTTTTTTGGGGAAATATACTTGACTAGGCTGATCATATACAATGAATTGTGGCACTGTAGAATAATTCTGTTCCGCAAAAAACATTTGAAATGCCAATGATACAGAAATGTGGTATGATAACCAATTGGAGCCACTCCCTATTTCCCACAAATAATCTTTACGTCCAGTTTTCCCCGTAACCGTAATCGTAAGATTTTTATAATCTATCTCAACATTATCTTCTGGCCTTTCCGTATCCAACATAGGTAATAATTTCATTACCTTTAATTCAATATTTTTCAAAGCTGCTCTAAATTTCTTTTGTATCACAGATTCATTAATTTCTTTCTGCAAATCAGAAATTCTTCCCTTCAATCGTACAATTTCCTCTTGCTGTTCACCATCAAATGCCATGGCTCTATATGCTTCCTCGGCATATTCAACCTTCCCCAAAAAACGTGACATACTTTCCAGCGTATACTTTTGGTTGTATGTTTCATCTTTTTTATTATTTTGTATTTTTATAGACTTTTGAATAGAATTAAGATTTTCAGTTAATTCTGAAATTTTTCTTGTACAAGAGAATATTCTCTTTCAAAAGCTACAGGAATTTCTGCAATTTCTTCAGTTTCATATTCAAGTGCTTCCAAACTACTAACCAACTCTTTCATTTTTTCATCAACATTATGTTTACTTCCACAAAACGGACAAATCTCATTCTTTTTTGTCAGTTCTTCAAACCATTTTGATATATTCAATCTATCAATCTGTATTGTAAGTGTTTTCCGGTAATCATCTATACTTTCAACAAATTGCGTCATTTCCAAATATCGGCTCTTATACTTTGATAATTCTAACGATATTTCATTTTCTCTTTTCCGCAACTCAACTATTTCTTTTGATGAATTTTTAATATTCTCCCCTAATATATAAACATCTGTATTATTTTTTTGAGAAATTTCTTTTAATAAAGCCAGCTGATCCCTGAAGCTTAAAGAATCTACCGAATGTTTTGCTTCAATTAAACCATATTCTTTTGCAGCATTAATCCAAGCATCTATTTCAATCTGCCATCTATCAGATACCTCTTGCATTTTTTCTAATTCACGCTCTTTGCGCTTTAATTTTTTCTCTAAATCACTTAACTCTTGCCTTTTGGCTAAAATTTCAGGCGTTACCGCTCCCAAAACATATGGGAAAATATTTATAAGTTTTGTTCTGTGTTCCATTGTATCTGCTTTATAAAATAAAGTATTGGCATTGGCAACTATATTTTGAGATTGGTAACAAAAAGCCATCATATCCCTAAATGAAGGTCTATCAGTAAACCCATTTAGTTCTTCCTGTTCTATCTCTAAGAAAGAAACTCTTGCTATCTCGTCTAAATGTCTGCGAACATTTTTACGTGTTGTATTTTTAGCTGGTATTTCTGGAATTACAATTTCCTGCCCCTCCAGCAACATCATATCGTCTGTGGACTTTTGTTGTCCGGGTTCTCTTCTTGCTAGTAAAATACGTTTACTCTCCAATTTTACCAATACACCAAACCATGAACATGCATCACGTATTGTATTAACCGGTATTTGACAATTCCCATCTCCTAAACAATAATCAATAATAGGAATGATCGCAGATTTACCTGTTCTGGAAGCTCCTGTTATTATATTTACCTTTTCAATCTCAAAATCAACTGTTTTAAATGCATATTGTATCTTTTTAGACCATAGTATTATTTTTTCAATTTGAAAATACACTTTTAAAACCTCACTTTCAAAATTTGAGAAATTTCCACTAGTGAAAGTCTTGAACACCATATGCCAAATTTTTCAGCAGCATTTCCCATTTTTCTTATATCCTTTGTCTTTGGCTTAAAATCATTTATATTATCTCTTAACGGTAATATGTATACCTTATCTTGAATAGATATTAACTCTCCGATTATAGATATACGAAGTGCCTCTAATGTCATCATTTTATATTGCTGGCTCAAACCTTGTATTTGAATAATCAAATCATTATTACTGTTTTGTTTCTCAGTAAATTTATCTACAAAGAAATGCAAACCTGATGTTTTCTGTGTTGATGATATAAAATCAACAACATCCTTTTTATAAATCATGGGCAATACAACAAATAACAATGGCATTGGTGGCATACTTTGATTTTCCTCCAAATAACCTAGTGAAAAACGTGCTAACAAGTAAGCCCCTAATGCCGGATTTTGAATATTATAAAACTCTTTCGTCAGTTTACTCATGCTAATCTTTCACCTCTTTAATCTTCTCCAAATACTGTGGATGCCAACCGACTTCCAACCCATCCGCCAGCAAATGATAGCAACCATTTTGAAAAAAATCTGGTACACTGACTGATGACATTTCAATTTGATTCCTCTGACATTTATAATAAATCAATTTTCCCTGTTCTTCTGGTAATTCATTCTTATTTTCAATCATAATAATTTTCCATTCCAAGTTCCATGAACGTTTTAGTTTTTCCTCATACAATTGCATACTCAAAAAACTTATATCTCCATTATCTGCCCAAATCGTTCTATCTATTGATGCTCGTATAAAATCATTTATCGCCTCAATCTTTTCTGTGTAATCACAATCAATAATCTCCAACTGTGTTATATATGTTCTCTGCTGTTGTAATTCATTTTGGATTTCAAGCTTACTCGGTTTTACTGAATGAGGCATAAGACTATGTTTTTGATTATAATCTCTATAAAGCGCTCTTAATTGTACCTGATAATTTTCAAATGAAATAATTATTGCTTCATTATGTTCAACCATTTCTGTTACATTTAAATCTATCCAACCAATAATTCCCATATATATAGGTTCAATAATATCTGCCGGAATACCAGATTTATCAAATTCTTTCCTTACAGTTATCGTATAATTATCAATACACTTTTTTAATTCAAAATTTTGAATTATCTTGCAAGCCATATCCATCCTGTCTTGAGCGAAAAACTATTCGATATATTTTTTATACTCTTCTCCAATTTCTTTAAGTATCCCCTTTTCATCATAAAACTCCCTTCTTGCATTCTTCCATGCCAAAACTGCCTCATCATATTTTTCTGCTAAATGAAATCCATTAACGATAGTTCCTTGCTTATTGACATTAAGGAATAAAATAAATTTTACTTTTCCTGGATCAAATATACCAGCTTCTACAGAAATCAACCAATTATACATTGTTTTCCATAAATCAGCCGCCTTATTAGATACCGGATTTCTATCAGAAAGGGCACTTTTTAATTGAATAGCATCCTTGCTTCCATCTTCATGTTCTACCCCTACATCATCAAATACTTCAACACTCACACTATCTCCATCTTTACAATTCAACAATTCATATAACATATGATGCGATTGAATCATAAACGCATAAACTTTATCTGGCACATGCGTTTTCTCAATATTAGTTTTTTTAATAACTTCTCCCTTATCCATACTCACTTCTCCAAATCAAATCATAAGTAGGTTCTCATTTTTTCTATTCTAACATACTTTTTCTCCGTATTCTACCACTTATATATTTTTGAAATGTAAAAAGTTCCTGTAAACAGTGCTACTGCACCGTTTACAAGAACTTTTGTTTTAAATATCAATGTGTCGACAAAATTCGACAATTATTTCATCTGCGCTGCAACCTCAGCTGCAAAATCTTCCTGTTTCTTCTCAAGGCCTTCGCCGGTTTCAAAACGTACAAATCTCTTAACGGCAACTGTCTCCCCAACTTCCTTGGAAACTTGCTCAAGATACTTACCAACAGTCTGTTTGCCGTCTTCTGCCTTTACATATACTTGGTCTACCAGGCAGATTTCCTTGAGTTCTTTATTGACACGTCCCTCAATCATGCCATTAATTACTTTCTCCGGCTTCTGGGATTCTTTGGGGTCGTTCATAATCTGTGCACGGAGAATTTCTTTCTCATGTTCAATATAATCATCGTTGATTTCGTTTCTGGAAACGTATTTCGGGGTGAGTGCTGCAATCTGCATGGCAATGTTCGTCATTGCCTCCTTGACTGCATCATTAACCACAGATGTCTCAGCCTCTACGATAACGCCAATCCTTCCGCCGCCATGGATGTAAGATACCACGCAGCCGTTCTGCGCAACAACTTTCTCAAATCTTCTGATGTTCAGGTTCTCTCCGATGACTGCCACTTTCTCAACTAACGCGTCCTTTACTGTCTTGCTTGAATCTTCGTTCCATGATTCTGCCATGAAAGTATCTAAATCTGCAGCATTGGAATTCACTGCCTGTGTGGCAACAGCCTCAACAAACGCTTTAAAAGTATCGTTCTTAGCAACAAAGTCAGTCTCAGAGTTAACCTCTACGACTGCCGCTGTCTTATCATCCTTGAGCACTACCATGCAAAGTCCTTCCGCAGCAATCCTTCCTGCTTTCTTCTCAGCCTTTGCCTGTCCATTCTTCCTCAGGAACTCCACTGCTTCATCCATATTACCATTTGTCTCATTCAAAGCTTTCTTGCAGTCCATCATCCCTGCACCGGTCATCTCTCTTAACTCTTTTACCATTGCTGCTGTAATAGCCATTTTTATTCCCTCCGTCTGTAATCATATTCCATATCTACTTTAATCGAGGACAGGCAATATTGTCTGTCCTCGCACTGAATTCTATTCCTCTGCGGAAGCTTCTGCTGCTTCAACAAATTCTTCCGGTTCTTCCTCAATCGTTCCCTGGTTTGCTTCTACAACAGCATCCGCCATCTTAGAAACTATCAGCTTGACCGCCCTAATTGCATCATCGTTGCCTGGGATGACATAATCTAACTCTTCCGGGTCACAGTTCGTATCGCAGATACCAATCAAAGGAATGCCTAATGTATGAGCCTCCTGTACGCAGATTCTTTCTTTCTTAGGATCTACAACAAAAATCGCATCCGGGATTCTCTTCATCTCCTTGATTCCGCCAAGGTTCTTCTCCAACTTCTCCCATTCTTTCCTCAATGCAATGACTTCTTTCTTCGGAAGAACATCGAACGTACCATCTTCTGCCATAGTCTCAATTGCTTTCAGCCTACCAATACGGCTCTGGATTGTCTTAAAGTTGGTCAACATTCCGCCCAACCATCTCTCATTTACATAGAACATTCCGCAGCGCTCCGCCTCTGCCTTGATAGCATCCTGCGCCTGTTTCTTTGTTCCCACAAAGAGAATCGTTCCACCCTCTGCTGCAATGTCTGCCACTGCCTTGTATGCTTCATCTACCTTACCTACCGATTTCTGCAGGTCAATGATATAAATACCATTTCGCTCTGTGTAGATGTAGGGTGCCATTTTAGGATTCCATCTTCTTGTCTGATGTCCAAAATGAACACCTGCCTCCAATAACTGTTTCATTGAAATAACGCCCATTTTCCTTACCTCCATTGGTTATAATCTTCCATGTGCTTCAACTCGAAAAACTACCGACAGGCACCGGTCTTCCAATCTGCACATGTGTTTACTTTACAGATTGCCACAACAATCCTTACTCCGCATCTAGCATATAATTACATGGATGCGCATATATTATAGCATACCATATCTTCCATGACAAGCCTGATATTGCTATTTCTGGAAAATTTCTATGATTTCATCCTGTGTAGCGCCCGCCGGAATCTCATAAACGCCTACCTTAAGATTCTGGTCAGCTCCTTTTTGAGTCAGATATTTATTAAATGCTTCCGCATCCGAAACCAGTCCTGCCTGAAATAATTTCCTGCTGATTGTATCGGAATATTCTCCCGCTTTAATCTCAAACTTCACGGTTCCCTTAGAAGAACCTGCCTGATTCTCACTCTTTTTTTCTCCGGCATTGTCTCCTGCCTTGCCCTCATCCATATCGCTGTCTGCCCTATTTCCATCTGCGGCTTTATTGTCCGTTTTACTGCCATCGGATGTCTCTTCCTTTGTCAAATCCTGAGATTTGCCATTCTCCGGCTCTTCCGGCTTGGATTTTTTATCCTCCGGCTGCTTTTGCCCGCCTTCTGCTTCAGACGGCTGCTCCGCCTCCTCCGGCATCACCATTCCCAAAAGCCTGGCACGCTCAATAATTTCTGTATCGGTCATTGTTTCTTTCTTATTTCCTGAGAGGGCAATTCCCATAATAATTGCAGTGCATATAATCCCAATGCCCAATCCGCGCAAATAGTATTTTAGCTTCATAACTTATAACTCTTCCTCTCTGAACAATCCAATCACAAGCCTTACCTCTCCGACACCTAACCCCAGCGCCTTGGCAATCTCAATCGCCGACTTGCCTTCTTTGTATTTTTCCAGAATCATCTGATTATGATTAAGCTGTTCTCCCTTTTGCTGTCCTTCTGCTGTGTCCTGCTGTCCGGCAAATACCTCCGGTAAATCAGGTTCCTCCGGTATAGGGGGAGCCTGCTGTATCTGCTGTGCTTCCTGGACTTTGCGGATAATTTCGTCAGATTCTGCCACCGTCTTCTCGACTTTCTGTTCCAATTCTTCCAGATGAATGCCAAGCTGTGCAAGATTCCCCGCATATTTCGTCAGTTCAGAATGCTTGTCGTTCAGCATACTGTACAAGAACATGACTTCATTGTGGGTCTTATTGATGGATTCCAATACGGTATCTGAATACTCCGTCAATACCCGCATTTTTTCGTTGGTTTCTTTGTCCAGCGCCCGCTCTACAACTTCCATAGATTTTTCGATTGAGTGGTCGATAACCTGATCCACCATGTTATCCACTTTCTTTTGAGCATCATTTAAATTCCGTTCCAGAATCTTTTGCATCTCTTCTGTACTCAGCTCTGAAAGCTTGTTCAGTTCACTGCTGGACAATTTTTCTGTAATGAAAAAACTGGCAATCATCAGAACAATCCCAACTACCAATAAACAAATTTCTAATGTGCTCATCTTGATACCTACACCTTCATGTCAAAGCCTCCTGGGCGAGCTTTCGTGACTGCCTTTCCGCCGTTAGCTTCTTTCTCTTTCTTTTTCTTCTTCTGGTCCCGAAGATTCTCATATTCATTGCTGCCTTTTTCCCTGGCGTCAAACTTCTGCTCAGGATTATCAGAATCATTGGCCTGGTTGACCTGATGCATATGCTGCATGGTTTCCTTGGCAAACTGCGTCTGCACGTTCTGCTGCTGCAGCATAGGCCTGTTATCTTCGTTCTGTTTTAATGCACCCACATCCTGGCTGCGCTGTACTACACCATGAAATTCTACTGGCCTGATAGACATACTGCCACTCCTTCCTCCTTACCAAATATCCCACTACAAAGGACGTGCCACTATTTCGCCACGTTCCTTAACATACCTTGTACAGGAACGTTCTGACTTGATATTCATGGTCACATCAGAAATTGTAATGGTAACTCCCGGATAAATAGTTCCTTTTATCTTAATCTTAGCATTGCTTGTCAACTGAATCTTCTCATGCAGCTCTTTCATTTCCTGCTGAAGTTCAATCAGATGTTTCTGCTCCTCCTTAAAATTCTTGGCAATCAGCTGAACCTGCTGTACACGTTCCGGCGAAACGGCTTCTTTCCTCTGCAGCTTCTCATTGAAATTCACAAGGATTGGCCGCAGTTTATCCAGATTCCGTTTGCTATCGGCAATATTCTGGTTCAATTCCTCATAACGAACTTTCATGGCTGGCTGCACGCCCACTTCCACCTGCGTATCAGTTCCCATTGCAGAGCCAATGGTCTGCGCTTCCACCACGTTGCCGGCACGGATTAAACCACCGCTTGCAAACCCTTTCTTGCCGCTGATACGGATATCCGCCTCAGCAGAAACTTTGCTGTGCAGTATACACCCGGTCTCAATATAACCTCCTGCAACTACGGTAGCATTCTCAATAAATTTACAGATAATATTGTCTTTCGCTTCCACCCTTCCTTTGCTCATGCCATTGATTCCACGTTTTACAACAATCTGCCCGCCCGCGGACAGAAATGCCGCCTCTACGACGCCCTCCACAACAATATCGCCTTTCGCAGTGACAGAAAATCCGCTTTTCACATTGCCTTTGACAGTCACATTCCCATCATACACAATATTTCCGGTTGTATTGTCAACATCTGCCGGCACATCATATACGTCCGCCACGAACACTTTGCCGTTAACCAGGCTCGCATGGCCGGTAACATTAGAATAAATCTCCGTCTTATCTTCGGAAAGCGTGATATTGTTAGCAAAATCCAGCTTCAGGCTCTTTTCCTGGCGTCCCTGCACAGGCCCGCCGCATACATCCGTCCCTGGCTTCCCTGGAACAGCCGGATGAAGCTTTGCTAAAACATCCCCTTCTTCCACTCGGCTGATAGTATTCAGTTCCCGGTAATCTACGCTTCCATCTTCATTCTTCTTAGGCCTGAGATTATGGTTAGTATTAAAAAAATACTCAATCCAGGCGTCCTCGCCATTCACAGGCGGAATTCCCTTGGCAAAGATATAATTCGTACAATACTGGCGGTCAGCCAGAAACTTGTGGATTGCCTCCATATCGATGCCCTGCGTAACATTGCGGAACTGCAGGTCTTCAAGTATTTCTTTCTCCGTCATCAGCTTTCCCTGATTGGACGGAGCATGGAAACGACAGAAAACCAACATCCTGTCACTGGATATTGTTGTTTCCATCTGTTCATTCTCATAAATGCCCCGGCTTTCCCCCACATAAACCTGCCGGACCTCCTGTGTGGCAATAGTCACTGCCTCATTTAATTCTTTCAGCTTATAACTTGTATAACCTTTCATATCCAGGTAATCAGTAACTTCCTTTATCTCAAGTTTCTTGCCACCATCTTCCGGGGGAACAATCTGCACCATCACCCCGGCATCCTGGACGTCAAGTTTAAAATATGCATTTTTACCCATCAAAACCCTCCATCTAGCTAGTCAGTCAATATATTCATGTACGGTCCCATCGTCTTCTTCATCTTAAGCAGCGCTTTCGTATGAAGCTGAGAAACCCTGGACTCTGATACTTCAAGCACATTGCTGATTTCTTTCAATGTCAAATCCTCATAGTAATATAAAGTAATTACCTTGCGCTCCTTCTCCGTAAGCGCCTCTAAGGATTTTCCCAATACTTTCTTCAATTCTTCTTCTGCAACAGCATCCTCCGGCTGGATAAAATGTGAATTCCCCTTTGCATCCATGACCGGCTCCATACCCTGCTCTACATACTCATTCAAGGAAACCATATTGGTAACTTTGAGCTGCGACTGCCAATTGAGCAATTCCTCTCCGCTTACCTCCAGCTCCTCTGCAATTTCCTCATCCAATGCCGTCCTTCCTGTCCGCTCTTCTACTTTCTTGATTGCTGCTTCAATTTTCTTCTGTTTCTGACGGACAGTGCGCGGAATCCAGTCCATTTTACGGATTTGGTCCAATATGGAGCCACGAATCCTCAGACTGGCATACGTCTCAAACTTAACATCCTTCTTTACATCAAATTTGTCTATGGCATCAATCAGGCCGAATATGCCATAGCCTACTAAATCATCATATTCAACATTATAACCCAGATACATGCTAAGCCGTCCTGCCACAATTTTGACTAACGGTGCATATTCTACAATAATCTGTTCTCTCAATTCCGGCGTAGGCCTCTTTAAAAATTCAGCCCATAAATTTTCTCTCTCTGCTGCGTTCATCCAAAAGCCCCCAAGACTACGGAAATCCCGGATATGGGCATCCCGTTTTTTCTGCATTATTTATTTGCAAAAATATTTTACTTTTCTGCAAACCTTTCTTCGGATTCATCCGTCATTTCATCCAAGCTACCGTCTTTTTCCATGTCGGACTCCTCTCCTGCCTCTTCCGTGGCCTCTTCTTCTGGCTCTTCCTTGAAATTTTTGTCCAGCACCAGCTTTGCAATGCATCCTAAAACATAAAAACATAGTAATACAATGACCAGCGTCCGTACAAAACGTGCTGCCTCCATATGCATTGTAAATCCCAGTATACAGGTGATTAAGCCTGCAACCAGCGTAATAATAACCGGTACCTGTTTCGTCTTCATAACTTATCACCCTTTAAATGATTTTTAGCGGTTTTCCTACTGCCTTAATATAAAACTCTCCGGTTTCCGGATACAGTTCAACAGTACGCCCAAAATTGAGCCCCGTATCCTCGGCAAGCAGAGGAATCCCTAACTGATTCAGCTTAGCTTTAGACGCGAGGGCATTGCGTTCGCCCACATTGCCGACTCCTGAAACGCCTTTCACCTCAAACATTTTCGCTCCGCCTGCAATCTTAGCAACCAGGCGCCGCCTGTTGGCACCTGCCATCGTAACCTTTTTTATTAATTCTTCAATTCCTGTGTCTGCAAATTTGGCAACATTTGAATGATTCCTCATTTGCGTGCTGTCCGGAAGCATGATATGTGCGAGGCCCCCAATCTTGGTAACGGGATCGTATACTGCAATCCCAATACACGATCCTAACCCCAGCGTAGTAATCATATCCGGTGCTTTGCATATATTCAAATCTGCCATTCCAACTTTAATTGTAGCCATGATCCGTCAGCTCCTCTTATAGTACAATTCCTAGTGACGTCAGGATTTTATCATAGGACTCAACGTCCGGCATTAAAATGAAAAATCCTTTAATCTTTACCTCATCTCCAAACTCCGTCTGTATCAAAAGTGCATTATCCCCATACTGCCCGAACTGGATTGCCGGTACACTCAGAATAGCTGCCGCCATATCAATTGCAAGATAGGGCACTGATGCCGTAATAACCAAATTCGTCATGCTGGATAATGCCGACAAATAAGAACCGGAAATAATATTGCCAATTTCCTTGATTGCTGATAAATCCATCTCGTTGAATTCTTCCTTGTAATCTTCTGGTCTTCCCATCAGGCGGTTGACCAGATAACGGGCAGATTCCATCTTCAGCACAAACATCATGCTTCCACCGATATCGCTCTCCACCTCCAGGTAAATTCCTACCACTGTCTCTTCTTCGGGAGAAATCGCAGTGGGAAGCTCCTGAAACGTCAAAAATTCTACCTTAGGCACTTCCATGTCCACTTTGATGTTCAGCATATGGGAAATTGCCGTCGTGGCATTCCCAGCTCCGATATTGCCAATTTCTTTCAGCACATCAAAGTACATGTCATTTACCTGATCCAAACTAAATTTAGCCATAGGCACTCTCTCCATTTCTTCCGTGCTTACAACGAAATTCCTGACAGGCATGAATTCCATTGTCATGAATTGCGAACAGGCTGCCGCAAAGTTTACGCTTCGTGCAACAGCCTTTTTATCCGCTTATACTGCTTCTGTCTCATCAATGATACTGTTCGTATCAAACAGTGAAATCAGTTCTTCCCCATTCTTTCCTACCCCATTGATAAAATTGCTCTTACTGTTCTTTGCATCGTAAGATACCTTTTCAATCTCGTCAGGAGCAAGCGTTACAACTTCTTTAACCTCGTCAACTACGATGCCAAGCACGCCATGTTCCTCTAACTTCAGGATGATGATTCTGGTAACATCCGTAAATTCATCCGGCTCCAAATCCATTTTCGTGCGGATGCTCATCACCGGGACAATCTCACCGCGCAGGTTAATAATCCCTTTGAAATAAGGCTGTACCTTAGGCACCCTGGTAATTTTCTGCATACGGACAATATTGTCAACATAGCTAATGTCAATCCCATACTGCTCGCTGCCAATTTTCACTACTATAAACTGTTTCCTTCCATTTTCTGCAATAGACACATTGTTTGCCATATCATCACCCCCTAAAATAATGTATTCACATCCAAGATTAAGGCAACCTCGCCATCACCCAGGACAGTCGCGCCGCTGATAATCTTGGTACTGTTGTTAATATACTTACCAAGGGACTTAATTACGATTTCCTGCTGTCCGTCCAGCTCATCCACAATCAGCCCCGCAAACTTATCTCCCTTACGCACGATAATTACCGTGAGGCTCTCCCTCTCTTTGTCATTCGGCTCACAGTCAAGAAGCTGATCCAGACGAACCAAAGGAATGACCATGCCACGGATGTGGATAACCTCTTTCGCCTGCACAAACTTAATCTCATCCGGCACAATCTCTTCAATCGTCTCAATGGAACCCAGCGAAATTGCGTATTTCTCACCACGGACTTCTACCATCAATGCCTGGATAATTGCCAGTGTCAGCGGAAGACGTACAATAAACTTAGAACCTTCCCCAAGGACGCTCTTGACTTCCACATCGCCGCCAAGCGCTTCAATATTGGACTTCACCACATCAAGCCCTACGCCACGCCCGGAAACATCTGAAATCTTCTTTGCCATGGAAAAGCTGGGCATAAACAGAAAATCAATAATCTCTTTCTGGCTCAATGCCGCACCCTGTTCCGGAGTAATCAGACCACGTTCAATAGCTTTATTTTTAACACTCTCAGTATCAATACCGTTACCATCGTCGCTTACCTCAATGATAACGTTATTTCCCTCCTGAAATGCATTCAGGTGAATGGTACCGACCTCAGGTTTCCCTCTTTTCCTACGAAGCTCGGCATTTTCAAGCCCATGGTCTGCGGAATTACGGAGCAGATGCTGCAGGGGGTCACCTATCTGGTCTACAACAGTCCTGTCCAATTCGGTGTCCTCACCTGTCATATGTAATTCCATCTTCTTATCCAACTTCTTAGAAAGATCACGAATCATCCGCGGGAACTTCTGTACCACGCTCTCAATCGGCACCATGCGGACTTTCATAACAGATTCATGCAGTCCCGTCGTAATACGTTCCAGATATTCAATTTGCTCATGGAATGCCTGGGAATTGGCGCTTCCAGAATTCCCATCAGAAGTAGCGCCAATAGAAACAAGGGAGTTCTTAGCAATAATCAGCTCGCTTACCTGATTCATCAATGCATCAAGTTTCTCTATATCCACACGAACGGTACGGTTGGTAACCGGCTTGCCAGGCGTTGACTTCTTTGCCGGAGCAGCCTGTGCGGCCGGGGCAGAAGCAGACGCTGCCGCCGGAGCTGTGCCTTTCTCTTCTGCTTTCTTCTCCGAATCCTTTTTGGCCGCTGCTTTTGCTTCCGCCACTTCCCGCTTCTCTGCTGCTGCAGTCAGTTCGCTGTAAGTGGTCTTCTCGCCAATTACTTTTTCAATCTCAGAAACAGCCTGGGCAACTTCCATAATCTTTTCCAAATCTTCATTGCTCACCATATAAAAGCTGAAATCAAAATCAAACTTTTCATCTTCAATATCTTGCGAACTGGGATTATATACGATAATGTTGCCGAAATCTTCTACTGCTTTAAATACAAGAAATGCACGCGCCGCTTTGAGCAGGCATTCTTCCTGAATGAACACGCTCAGGCCATAAATGTTCATACCTTTCTTCTCTGCTTCCCTTAATTCCTCTTTCGCTTTCTCCGGGAATTCCATCTCCAAATATTTCTTCGGATATTTCTCATCCCCATCAGCTTTCTTCTCTTCTGTCTGCTCTGGCTTCTTCTCCTCTTCCGTCTCATTTCCAGTTCCGGCAGCCAAAATCTCATTCAATTCTTTAATAATTGCTTCGTTATCATCCGTTCCCTCATCAGAACTCTCTTTGACATTATCCAGGTACGCCTCAATGGCATCCAGGCATTGAAACAGTACGTCCACCAGGCTGCTGGTAACGCTCATATTCCCGCTGCGGACTTCCTGGAACACATTTTCCATATCATGGGTCAGGCGCTGCATACGCTTGAATCCCATCGTTCCTGCCATTCCTTTCAGAGAATGCGCCGCACGGAAAATCTCATTAATCATATCCATATTCTCCGGCTCTTTTTCCAGAGTCATGATACAATCGGACAAAATCTGCAAATGTCCATTAGTCTCATCAATAAAAATTTCAAGATATTGGCTTACATCCATACTACTGTACCCCCACCTTCTTTATTATTGTGTGTGCAATTTCAGTCAAGGGAACTACTTCATCTACAACACCCGCTTCAGCAATCGCTTTGGGCATTCCGTATACCACACAACTTGCAGCATCCTGGGAAATTACATATATATTTTTCCTCTTCTTTAAGGAAAGTATCCCGCCCGTGCCATCGGAACCCATTCCGGTAAGCACCACACAGACAATCTCATCATAGCCGCTCGCACGCAAAGATTCATAAGTCACATTTGCGCATGGGCGCAGACCTCCGATTGCGGGCGCATCGTTCAGCCGGATTACATGGTTTCCGTCTGCCTGCTTCTTTACTTCCATATGTTTTCCTCCAGGTGCAACATACACGCAGCCTTTCTTCAGTACATCGCCTTCCACCGCTTCTCTGACTTCAATATCACTGGTCTCATTCAGCCGTTCTGCCATAGACTTAGTAAAACCTACCGGCATGTGCTGTACCAGCAACATAGGTGCATTTAAATCCCGCGGAAGGTATGGCACCACGCTTTGAAGTGCCTTGGGACCTCCTGTAGAACAGGCAAGCGCCACCAGTACTTTCTTGCCGCTTGCTCCAGTACGCTCCAATTTCTTAGGTCTCTTTACCGGAACCGCTTTCTCTGCGCCCGCTGCCTGTACCTGTGAACTCATCTGTCCTTTGGCATCATCAGAACGGATAACGGCTTTTAGCATCTGTATAATTTTCTTTCGGAACTCATCGCTCTTCGCTTCTATGAT
The DNA here is from genome assembly GCA_947565885.1 of uncultured Lachnospiraceae bacterium. Taxonomy (GTDB): domain Bacteria; phylum Bacillota; class Clostridia; order Lachnospirales; family Lachnospiraceae; genus Petralouisia. The sequence goes on along the minus strand of CANOHX010000005.1, from coordinate 20,223 downwards.
ATTGCACGGCTTTGTAATAAAATCAACGGCCCCCAGTTCCATGGCACGGATAGTCACATCCGCATCCTTGGTCGTCAGGGTACTCACCATAATGACGGTTGCCCTGATTCCATCCTGTTGTATTTTCTCCAGCAATTCCAGTCCGTCCATCCGGGGCATATTCACATCAAGGATTACGGCATCGTACGCCACAGCCTTTAATTTCTCATACGCCTCCAGACCATCTCTGCAAACATCCTTTACCTGAAATGTACCTTCTGAATCAATTATATCACAAATAACTCTTCTCATGAGTGCAGAGTCATCAACAACCAAAATATTTTTTTTCATAATTATCACCCTTTTTGTCTTCGCAGACGTTCCTGCTCAAATATAAATTTAATAATCCATTCCCTGTCTTCTGGATTCCTCATCAGAAACTTCACTCGATACTCATATTTCTTCTGTGGGTCCTTTCTCTTACCTGTATTCTTCTGAATACGCTGGCAAGTCAGAACACATGCCACCACCTCCAGTGTATGGCTCATGCTTTCGTTTTCTAATGGCAACGATATTACCATATACTCCCCAGTTTCTGCAGGCTCATGACCTACAAAACGCATCCCGCCGCCGCTTAGGTCAACTGCAATCGCCTCTTTTGCCAAATCTTCCGGATAAGTCAGCCTGTGATGCTCTTTCAGTTCCTCTATGGGTGAGATGTCCACCTCACTGTCCTTTATTGGCTGGTAAAGCATATCCAAAGCACATTCAAACCGGTAATGTTCCCGCCGTTGGAATTTTTCCAAAGGCGTCTTCGGCTCAATCAGGAGCAGATATATATTATCCCGAATATAACGGTCTTTGATATGCGCTACGCAGCGGTACATCCCCTCCCGGGCGTAAAATAAGAATTCCAGGCGGACGCCCGAAGGCAACGACGCATTCTTTCCTTCCCGGGTCGGCATATCTACCTCAATATTGCCGTCTTCCAGAATATTCTGTATTTTGCTGGCATAAAAATCCGGACGATCCCCTGTCTTCCATCCTTGCTCGACTTGCTGTAAAATCCGAATCTCAACATTATCACCGATTTTCAAAATACCAGTATTCATATATTATTGCACCTCTGCTTCTAATTTCTCTGAAAAATAAATCGTGCCAACAACTGTACAATCCCTCTTTTCTCCTGCAGTGGAGCTGCCACTCCATCCAATAGATAACTGGAAAGCTGCTCAAATGCCCTGGATGACTTGGCCGCCGGATATAAAATACTGACTGGCTGCTGTTGGCATACTGCCTTCTCCAACAGTGCATCTTTGGGGATAATCCCCAAATACTCCAAATCGCCATTCAAGAACTGCCCCACTACGGCGTTCAGTTTCTCAAATATGCCAACGCCTTCCTCCTCTGATTCCACACGGTTGGAAATCACTTTGATTTTACTCTCGCTCTGCCGGAACTCTTCATTCCTATGCAGCGCTTTCAGCAGCGAATAAGCATCCGTCAGGGAACTTGGCTCAGAAGTCACAAGCAGCAATATTTCCGGGCTTGCCATCACGAATTCCAGTACATTGTCAGAAATTCCAGCTCCAGTATCAATGATAATCACATCTGCAAGTTCGTCTAACTGTTCCAGATTGCCCACCAGGAATTTAAGCTGCTCCTTAGAGAGGTTATTAATACCGGTTATTCCCGAACCGCCGGAAATAAATTCAATGCCTATAGGGCCAGGCGTAATAATCTCCTTAATAGACTTTTCACGGTAAATCAAATCGCTGAGGTTAAATTTGGGAATTGCACCAAACATAATCTCCACATTGGCAAGACCAAAATCCGCGTCAAAAATAATCACGCGCTTTCCAAGTTTTTTCATCTGTACTGCAAGGTTGACTGCTACATTGGATTTACCGACCCCGCCTTTTCCACTGGTGACAGTAAAAATTCGAGCTTTCGGTGCAGCCTTCTGATTCTTTTTCACAATGTCTCTTAACTTCTCTGCCTGGTCCATAAACTATTTTCCTCCAAGCAGAAGCTTTACGATATTCTGGGTATTGAAAATTTCAATATCCTCCGGCACATTCTGCCCATAAGTAGTGTATGACAAATCTGCGCCCGTGTACAGCTTCATGTTCAAAATATTTCCATAACAACTGGTTTCATCTAATTTGGTGAAAATCATCTTAAAATCAAAGTTGGCTTTATAAATATCTGCAATCTCCAACAAATCGCGATATTTCGTAGTTGCGCTTAAGACAAGATAAACCTCTTTATCAAATTCCTCCGGAACCTGGTCAATCAGTTCTTTCGTCTCCCCCCTCTGCTCCTCATTCTTATGGGAAAAGCCCGCCGTATCTACCAGTACCAAATCAAATTCCTCTTCCTGCGCCCGCTGCAGCTCTTCGTTCAGCTCCTTGGAGGAATACACGATATTCAAAGGCGTGTCTAAGATATTAGCATAAGTCCGCAGCTGCTCAGCAGCGGCAATCCGGTAAGTATCAGCCGTATATAAAGCTACTTTCTTGCCTTTCTCCACCTTAAACCGTGAAGCAATTTTGGCTATCGTGGTGGTCTTCCCCACTCCGGTAGGCCCGATAAAAAAAACAACTTTCGGTTTTTGATCCGTAATCTTTATTGGCTGGGGCTGACCAAATTTTAGAATCATCTTCTGATAGATGCTCGAAAGGATATAGTCAAGGCTTGCGCCTTTCTTCAGTACTTTCTCCACCTCATCCATAATCTGATTGCAATATTTCTCATTCACTTCATTCTCCAGAAGAATGCTGTAAATCATTTTCACAAATTTCAGGTTTTCATCCATAAGGGCCTCTTTGGGAAATTCTTCTTTCTGCTCCTCCGGGGGCTGCGACAATTTTTTCTCCAAAAGTGACTGCAGGTTCTCTAACTTCTCCTCAAGATTATTGCTGCCAGAACTGTTATTGGAACTGCCGGCAGAACTTTCGGCAACTGTCTCTTTCTTCTCCTGCGGCATGGAATTCGTCCACGTATTTTCTACGGTTGCAAAGACTTCTTTCATCTCCTCCGCCCTGGGGATAGAAATTGGTTCATCCGCCGCAACATTGATGTTTCCTGCCGCCGGCATATTTGCTGGCACAGCAGGCCTGACAGGCTGGGACGGTTCTGCCTCCTCAATTGCTGCCGTCACTTCAAACATGGAAGTTTTAAAAGACCGCAGGAAACCTTTGGGTTTTATCTCCTTTACATTCATAATCACTGTCCCGGCGCCAAATTCCTCCTTTGCCAGAGCGGTCGCTTCCGCTTCCGTTTTCCCTTGAAATTTCTTAATTGTCATGAAAGGCTCACCATCCCTACTGATTGTAATTCAATATTGGATTCTACTTCATTATACGATACTACAATCAAATCCTTGAAGTAATCCTCCGTTAGTTTCTTAAAGTACATGCGCACAATCGGCGATGTAATTATTATCGGGTTCTTACCCAATTCTTCCAATTTCTTGATTTCCTGCTCCAGTGCATCCATAATTGCTTTCGTTTTTTCTGGGTCAAGGGTCAGATATGCCCCCTGCTCCGTTTGCTTCACGGATGACATAATCTCCTGTTCCACATTGGGATCCAAGGTGACAACGCTCGTAGTCTCATTGGCAGGGAAATATTTGCTGGAAATCGCGCGCTTTAAGCTCTGCCTTGCATACTCAGTCAGCACGTCCGTATCGCGGGAGGTTGCCGCATGGTCTGCAAGCGTTTCAAATATTGTAAGCAAATCCCTGATAGATATTCCCTCATGCAGCAAATTCTGCAATACTTTCTGTATCTCCCCTACGCCAAGCAATTTGGGGACAAGTTCGTCCACAAGGGTCGGATGGTTCTCCCGGATATTGTCGATAAGGCTCTGGACATCCTGTCTGGAAAGGAGCTCGTCTATGTGGCTCCTGATTACCTCAGTCAGATGGGTAGCAATAATGGAAGGCGGATCTACCACCGTATAGCCCAAACTCTCCGCCCGTTCACGCTGATTTTCAGTAATCCACAGCGCCGGAAGGTGGAACGATGGCTCAAACGTTGGGATACCGGAAATTTCCTCTTCCACAAATCCCGGATTCATCGCCATATAATGGTCAAAAAGGATTTCTCCCTCTGTAATCTGAACTCCTTTGATTTTAATGATATATTGATTCGGATTCAGCTGGATATTATCGCGCAGACGGATAATCGGGACTACCGTTCCAAGTTCCAAGGCAATCTGCCTTCGTATCATGACCACGCGGTCTAAAAGGTCGCCGCCCTGGTTCACATCAGCAAGTGGGATAATTCCATATCCAAATTCCAACTCGATAGGGTCTACCTGCAGCAGGGATACCACGTTTTCCGGACGCCGGATTTCTTCGGCCTCTTCCTCTGCGGCATCCACCTCTTCCTCAATGGCTTCCACTTCAAGATGATTATCCACGCTCCTGCCCGTAATGAGGAAACAAATTCCCAATGGCAGGAACATTCTCCAATCCAGAGGGGTAACAATCCCCAGAAAGCACATCACCGTACCTACAATATACAGCACCTTTGGAATCCCAAACAGCTGCTTGACGAGCGTATCGCCAAAATCCGCCTCCTTGGAAGCCTTTGTCACCAATATACCAGTTGCCAGTGAAATCAAAAGCGAGGGTATCTGGCTTACCAGACCGTCACCAATCGTAAGGATTCCATACTGGTCCAGTGCATCCATAAGTTCCATATTCTGACGCAGCATCCCCATGGCGATGCCACCTACCAGGTTAATCAATGTAACGACAATACCGACAGTGGCATCTCCTTTTACATACTTCGTAGCACCATCCATGGCTCCGAAAAAACTGGATTCCTGCTGGATTTTCTCACGGCGCTGCCTTGCCTGCTTCTCATCGATGAGGCCCGTGTTCAAGTCTGCATCAATTGCCATCTGCTTACCTGGCATAGCATCCAAGGTAAACCTTGCCGTTACTTCCGATACACGCTCGGAACCTTTGTTGATGACTATAAACTGGATAAGTACCATTACCACGAAAATAATCGCTCCAATAATCAAATCATTTCCGCCTACGAATTGTCCGAATGTCTTAACTACATTACCTGGATCCCCGGTATTCAGAATAAGGCGCGTGGAGGATACGTTCAATGATATACGGAATATAGTTGTAAATAACAGCAGTGTCGGGAAAAAAGACATATCCAGCACTTCCTGTACAAACAACGCATTCATTAAAATAACAAGCGCCAGCGAAATATTTATCGCAAGCATGATATCCAACAAAAAGGAAGGAATTGGAATGATAAAGAATATGATTGCCGCCAGCAAGTACATTGCGACTCCTGCATCTGCTTTCTTCATGCTCTCTGCTCCTTTCGTCTCTTCCTCATTTGCATTCATCTATTCTCTCTCAGGCTGTAAACAAAAGCAAGCACTTCCGCAACCGCCTGATACAATTCGGGCGGGACCTCCTGCCCAACGTCCACGTTGGCATAGAGCATCCGCGCCAGAGGCTTATTTTCTACAATTTCAATATGATGTTCCTTAGCAACTTCCTTTATTTTCTGAGCCAGGAAATTCTCACCTTTTGCTACCACTATAGGCGCCGAATACTTCTGTGCATCGTATTTAATCGCCACCGCATAATGGGTGGGGTTGGTGATGACCACATCCGCGCTGGGAAGGCTCTGCATCATACGACGCTGGGAAACTTCCCGCATTTTGGAACGCTGCCGCCCCTTAATTTCCGGATTCCCTTCCGTATTCTTATACTCGTCTTTGACCTCCTGCTTGGTCATTTTCATGTCTTCTTTAAATTTATGCTTCTGATATACAAAATCCGCAATCCCTATAAAGATATAGACCAACGCAATCTTAAGCCCTGTATTGATTACTATCGTCCCCACCAGAAGAATTACCTGTAATAAAGGAATGTCATAAAGCAAAAAAAGTTCATTCTGATGGTCCTTAATGGAAGTATACGCTACATAGATAATAACTGCAATCTTTGTAATGGATTTCAGCAGCTCAAACAGCGAATCTTTAGAAAATATCCTCTTAAAGCCGCTCAGCGGATTTATCTTGCTGAACTTTGGCTTCATAGGTTTTGCCGTTACTTTCCACTTTACCTGCAGTATGTTGCTCAGTACCGCTATGACAAAACCTGCCGCCAGAAACGGCGCCATCGACACCAAAATCGTCACCAATACATTTCTGATTACTGTGCTTGCCTCAAACACAGACATTCCTCCGGCGCTCTCATCTATGAGTTCTGGTATCTTATTATAAATCAGCGAAAACGAACCCATAAGCCGTTCCCCGATAAAGGAAATTGACACTTTCATGATAAGAAACACCGCCACCAGGCTAAAAGCATGGTTAAGCTCCTGGCTTTTTGATACTTGCCCTTCATTTCTGGCATCACTCAGTTTCTTAGCGGTGGCTGGCTCTGTTTTCTCTCCGCCTTCGCCATCCTTTGCAAACCATTGCAGATTATATTCTAACAGAAAATTGGGTTCTCTTCTCACATCAATACATTCCTTTAATCATCGAAACTATCATCCGTTTCATCTCCGTAAATATGAAATTGGCTATATCAGGAAGCAGTATAACCGTAAGGAACATGATTCCCAGCCCTAACAGTATCTTTATCTGCATACCTACCGCAAACATATTCATCTGGGGCGCCACCTTTGCCATAATTCCCAATATGCAGCTTAATATCATGCTGCAGGCAAAAATCGGCAATGCTATGCGGAAACCAATTACCATCATATCTGTCATATACATGAGCATAGAGCCCATCAAATTCTCCCAGTTAAACACTGTCCCATTGACTGGTATGATCTGATATGTGTCTATCAAAGCACGCAGGATATAATGATGCATATCGGTAATGATAAGAAGCATCATGATAAAATAATTATACATCGTGCCAGTAAGACCTGACTGTGAGCGCGTCATTGGGTCGTACATATTCGCCATAGCCAACCCAATTTCCATATCAATGACTTTTCCCGAAAACACAATAATGGAATTACAAATATTTGCCGCATAGCCAATCAGCAACCCTGTAATTCCTTCCTTCAGAATGATAATGGCAAAGCCAATTACTCCAGAATATTCCAAAACTTCTTTCGGCTGAATTGTCTGAAACAAAATTATCGCCAGAAATACTGAAAATCCAATTTTGACCCGATGAGGGGTATTATTCATTCCAAAAAACGGAGCAATGTATACAAAAGTTGCAACCCTTACCAGTATCATCAGAAAATATTCAAATGTATATAATGAAAAACCATAGTCTACCATACTGCCTCAACCTAACGCAGATACAGCCCAAAATCGCTCCACAGCTCTACCATAAAATTGGAAAGCTGCTCAAGCATCCAGCCTCCTACCAGCATCATTCCCAGAAACACCGCGATAATCTTGGGAACAAAAGTCAACGTCTGCTCCTGGATTGAGGTAACTGTTTGAAAAATACTGACGATAAGACCTATAATCAGAGAAATCAGCAACAGTGGCGCCGATACCCTGATAATCAAAAACAATGCCTCTCTGGCAATGTCCAACACCTGTCCTTCTGTTATCATGCGTATTCACCTCATTCTGCTGTCAATAAAATGTCTTTACGAGATTTCCGATTACAAGATCCCAACCATCCGCAAGTACAAATAACAATATTTTGAACGGCATGGAAATTGTCGTCGGGGGCAACATCATCATACCCATAGACATGAGCACAGATGCCACAACCATATCAATCACAATAAACGGAATATAAATCAAAAATCCGATAATGAAAGCTGTTCTCAATTCACTGACTATGAAGCTTGGAATGATTACATACATGGGGATAGGATCCAATGTCTCAGGTTTACGCAAATCCATGCCTGTCATATCAATCTCCGCAATGTCACAGAACAACGCCAAATCTTTCCGCTGCATCTCCTTAAACATAAACCTGCGGATTGGCTGCTCTGCTTCCTTCAAAGCTTCTTCCTGCGTAATCTCACCGGCATCCAATGGCTTAAGGGCATTTTCATTTATCTCTGCAAATACCGGATTCATAATAAACAATGTCAAAAACAGGGCCAAACCTACCAGAACCTGATTGGGCGGGGCCGTCTGCGTTCCGACTGCTGTCCGCACAAAATGCAACACTACAATAATCCTCGTAAAAGAGGTCAGCATAATCAGGATTGCCGGTGCAAGGGAAATAACAGTCAAGGTCAACAGAATCCTGACGTTCCCTGACAGGTTCCCTTCGTCATTGTTCACCATGATGGAAATACCATTCGTATTGTCACCAGTGGCATCAGCCCTCTCAGTGTTGGGTGGGTCAATGGTACTCGCCTCCCCAAGCGCCTCATCCCTGAACTGTTCCGCTGGGGTAGTTGCAAATGCACTTTGTCCAAAAATCAGAAACAATGCCATCAAAAATGTAACTGTTCCAAAGGCAAAGGAAGTCCTGCAATATATTTTCTTTATTCTCTTCATAATGTCCTGCCTACTTCCTTGGAATTTTATCTTTCAGCCTGCCCAAAATCTCCTGAAAGCTCTCATTCACCTTAACTCCCCGGTATTCCTCCTGTGAAGGCTTCCAAACCAACTCGTCCTCGGCCAGTTCGGTCAAAATGTTTACGACATCTTTGCACACAGAAATAACCAGATATTTCTTACCCACCTGGATAATCTGGATAAACTTGTTATTGCTGACACGGAAAGTTTCTATAACCTGGAAATTCTTATTCTGCAGCATTCCCTGCTGATACTTGCCAATCCATCTGGTGGTCAGATATGTAACAGCCAGCACAAACAGAAAAATCAGCAACACGCTAATCAGTTGGAAGAAACTCTCCCAGCCTGAGAAAATCCCTGACAAGACCATATTATCCAACTACTTTTTTCACGGCTTCTAGTACACGCTCTGCCTGGAACGGTTTAACAATGAAATCTTTTGCCCCTGACTGAATGGCTTCAATAACCATCGCCTGCTGTCCCATCGCAGAACACATGATAATGCTAGCAGAGGGGTCTGTCGACTTAATCTGTTTCAAAGCCTGAATTCCATCCATCTCCGGCATGGTAATGTCCATCAGCACAAGATCCGGCTTAAGCTCATTATATTTCTCTACTGCTTTCAGTCCATTCTCTGCTTCGCCGGCAATGTTGTAACCATTCTTTGTAAGAATGTCCTTAATCATCATTCTCATAAACGCTGCATCATCACAAATTAAAATATTCTTTGCCATATCTTCTTCTCCTTGATATCACTTTTATTTTAGTTGTTTATAATTTCAGTAATACGCACGCCAAAGCTTTCTTCAAGTACTACTACCTCGCCTTTCGCCACGTATTTACCGTTTACTAACACATCAATCGGTTCTCCGGCAATCTTGTTTAATTCTATAATTGTGCCTGGGGCAAACTCCAGTATATCCTGGATAGACTTGCTGGTCCTTCCCAGTTCCACCGTAACATCCAGCGGAACATCCATAATCAGTCCGATATTCTCCTGCTGTGTAATCGGATTGAAATCTCCTGCAAATGCCTGAAACTGCACGGGCTGCGCATTCACCGGCTGCTGTGCATACATCGGCATGCCCATCATCGGCATCTGCTGCTGCATTGGCTGCATCTGCGGCTGCATCGGCATCTGCTGTTGCATCGGTTGCTGCATCTGGGGCTGCATGGGCTGCTGCATCTGGGGCTGAGGTTCTGGCGCCTTTTGCGCCGCAGCCGCTACTGCAGAGCTGTCCGCCTCCATAGTGTCGGAAACCCCTACGCACATCTCTTTCGCAAAAGAAGCCGGGTATAGCTGCATAATGGTACTCTTAACCAAATCCCCAATCTCCATAAGGAAAGAAATCTTTACAAACTGCCCTCCCAGGAACTCATCAATCTCTGTCCCATCAACCGTGTCTTTCAAATCCACAAGATCGGCCGTGGGCGGGCTGATATCAATCATTTTATTTAACATGGAGGATAAGGAGGTTGCAGAACTTCCCATCATCTGATTCATGGCCTCGCAAATTGCGCTCAGATGCAGTTCACCAAGTTCCACTTCCGTATTCGTACCGTCTCCACCCATCATTAAATCAGTAATAATTTTTACATCCTGCTCTCGCAGCACCAGAAGATTACTTCCATCTAAACCCGTGGTATATGCAATTCGAATAAAAACGCACGGTCTTTCGTATTCTTCAACAATGTCATCCCAAGTAGCAAAGGTTACCACTGGCGTGGAAATCTCCACTTTCCTGTTTACCAAGGAAAATAACGTTGTGGCTGCCGTTCCCATACTGATATTGGAAATTTCTCCAATGGCATCAATCTCATCCGATGTCAGCAAGCCATTGCCGCTATCATCTGCTGCTCCGGCATCATCGCTCAGCAGGGCACTAATTTCTTCCTGTGACAGAACTCCATCCATAACTTCACTGCTCCTCTCTGATTACTGATGTAACTCTTACTGCATATCGATCTCCCGATGCTCCAGGCAAAGCAGTAAATTTCTTGATGTTTCCAACATATACATTCAGTTCTTCTTCTACTTTGGTATTCAGGCGGATAATATCCCCAACCTGAAGATTTATAAAATCATTGACAGAAATGGAACTCTTGCCCAAAACTGCCTTCACCGGCATAGGCGCTTTGGAAATCAAGGCCTCTATCAGCTCTGTATACTCCTGATCTCCACGCTGCTGCATACTTGAAAACCAATACTTGGTATTTAGTCTGTCCATGACGTCTTCCAATGTCATATACGGCAGACATACATTCATGAGCCCTTCAACATCCCCTATTTTCATATTAATTGTGATAATTGCAATCATTTCGCTGGGTGAGATAAACTGTGCAAACTGAGAATTCGTCTCAATCCTTTCCAGCCTAGGATGGATATCCGCAACATTCTTCCAAGGTTCCCGTAAGAGATTAATACACGCATTCATGATACGCTCAATAATCAAAAGCTCTATTTCTGAAAACTCACGGCTTTTATCCAAAGGCTCTCCCAGGCCTCCCAACATACGGTCCACCATAGCATATCCTAAATTCGTTGCCAGTTCTATGATAATGCTGCCTGGCATTGGGTCAAAATTGACCACCCCCAGGAGTACCGGATTAGAAAGCGCGTTGGAAAACTCCGAATATGTAACTGCTTCTGAATTCATCACTTCTACCTGAATATTCTTGCGCAGATATCCCGGCAGATTCGTGGACAATAGCCGTCCGTAATGTTCAAATATAATCTCCATCGTCCGGAGATGTTCTTTGGAAAATTTCGCAGGCCTTGCAAAATCATAATCCTTTACCTGCTTTTCCCCATTGTCCTTAATCTCCTCCGCATCCAGTTCTCCACTGTTCAATGCGTTCAGCAGACTGTCTATCTCATTTTGTGATAAGACCTCGCCCATTCTTTTTCACCACCTGACATTTTGCCACTTCTTTAGTTGCTGCCCTCTTCATAAGTATAAGTCGGGAATGCCACACTTACTATAAAATCAGAATCAAACAGCTTGCGCAGGCTTACCAGCACCTCGTCCTGTAATTCTTTCTGCCCATCTCTCATATCCTCTATTGTATGGTTCGCTATAACTTTGATAACTTCATTCTTGATAAGGTCTTCATTTGCAGTAATTGCTTCCAGACCCTTCTTGTAACCCTTATTCTTCTTATCTACCGCCAGCGATATGGAAACTTTCGCATAGCTTTTTTTCCCATCATCGCTTTTCAGATTGATGGTGAGAGCCTCGCCCTCCGCAATTTTCACTGTCTCCACCTGATCCATTGGGATGTCAATGGAAGCATTCTCCTTGCCGCCTTCCAGTTCAAGATCGATGGCCGTACATACTTTTGTAATCAGCTCGTTCGCTTTCTTAGTCTGAGGCACAACAGAAATCATCAGGATTGCAGTCAAAATCAGGTTTGCAAGTACCAGTGCCAGTATTAAGACACTCATTAAATTCTTTTTCATGGTGTTTTTCCTTTCTAATTAGAATTATACGAATTGTATATCTTAATCTCCACCCTTCGGTTCCTTGCACGTCCTTCCGGCGTGGAGTTGTCTGCTACCGGATTATATTCCCCGCAGCCTGCGGCATAAATCCGTCCGGGCTCTAGCACCGTATGTTCCAGGATATAATCTTTCACCGCAAAAGCACGGTAAGCAGATAGCACGTCATTGTTCTCATATTTCGCATTGCTTATGGGAACATTATCGGTATGCCCCTCTATCTCAATCTGATTGCTGCTATAATTTTCTAATATTAAAGACAATTTGTCAACAAGCGGAAGCGCATCTTCACGAATTTGCGACTGGGCCGAATCAAACAGCAACGCACCGCTCAAGGTAATCCGCACAAACTGGGCATTCACATCTACCTCCGCCTGGTCGGCAATCTGCTTCTTGGCAAGCATCTCTTCAATCTGCTCCGCCATCTCCTCAGATTCCTTCAGTCCCGCCGCTTCAAATTCCTCTTTCAGTTCCTGTTCCGAAGTCGGCTCCGTCTCTTTGTCCTTAGGCTCCGTCTCCTCCGCATCCGAAGAGTTCGTTTCTTCCTTAAAATAATCATCCAGCATTTCTAACTGGCTGATACCGGTAGCAATCATCATTCCCTCGCCGACCGAAGCCCCGCCGGAAGTCAGGATGCTGAAACTGCTCTTTTGCATGGAATTGATAAGCTGTTCCCACTTATCCGCATCGACCGTTGACATGGCAAACAGTAATACGAAGAAGCACAGCAAAAGATTCATCAAGTCCGCAAATGTATTCAGCCACGATGCTTCTCCTCCGCCTGACTCTTCTACTCTTCTCTTTGCCACTATTCTTCACCTCCGCCCTGCTCCAGCATATTCTCACGCATCTTCGGTGACAGGAAGGATTTCAGTTTTTCTTCTATGACACGGGGATTCTCTCCTGCCTGGATAGACAAAAGACCTTCCACCGTAACTTCTTTAATCATAATCTCTGTGTCGTTGTTCACTTTCAGCTTCGCCGATGTAGGCGTACAGAGCCAGTTAGCAATAATGGAACCATACAACGTCGTAATCAGGGCAATCGCCATACTGGGTCCAACCGTAGAGGGGTCATCCATCAGCTTCAGCATGTTAATCAGACCAATCAGGGTACCAATCATACCCCAGGCAGGACCTAAAGCCGCCCATTTATCCCAAAAACCAATATTTGTTTTATGTCGGGATTCCACGCACATGAGGTCTGCTTCCATAATCCCTCTTACAAGTTCGGGGTCTGTACCGTCAACTACCAGCATAACGCCCTTTTTCAAGAATTCATCTTCTATGCCGTTTGCTGCCTCCTCCAAAGCAAGAAGCCCTTCCTTTCTTGCTATGTTGGATAAATCAATGATGTGCTTGATTACCTCACCCACATCCGCCTTAGGCGTCTTAAACACCAGGGTAAAGCTCTTTAGTCCATTAATGAAGTCTGCCATTGTATGTGACGCCAGCACACCTGCCAAAGAACCGCCAATCGTGATAAACACAGAGTTCACATCAAAGAAGTTCCCCAATGCCGCCGGTCCCTGGTCTCCACTGATGATACCCAGTAACATCAAACCAATACCTAGTATAATTCCCAATAATGACGCTATATCCAATTCTTCCACCTGCCCTTTTCATCCATGAAATGTATTCTGTCCATAATAGCATATCTCTCCGATATGCGCCCTCAGGTCATGTCCTCAGGGCATATTATTCCTTATCCAACCAGGGAAGACCGGTTGTCATGAATTCTCTCTTATACAATATTACTAAATTTTTTATCTCTTGTCTACTTTCTTTTACAATTATTTTCTTCCCCGTCACAAAAGAAATGACAGTGTCAGGCGTCTCCTCCACGGATTCAATCAGTTCCGCATTGATTAACACTTTAGATTCATTTAATTTTGTGACTTCTATCATGGGAAACCGCCTTCCTAATTTGGGGGAACTATGAAGCATAGTCCCCCAAATATAATATGTTCATCTACATTACAGCCAGTAATTACCGTTTCAGGTTCACCAGTTCTTCCAACAGGCTGTCGGAAGTTGTAATGATTCTGGAGTTTGCCTGGAAACCTCTCTGTGTCGTAATCATTTCTGTAAACTCATTGGCAAGGTCTACGTTGGACATCTCCAAAACCCCGCTGGACATCTTGCCGCCGTCTGCGGTAATGTCCTGACCAATTCCGTCAAACTCGCCGGAGTTCAATGTCTGCTGGTAACAGTTCTCACCGAGCTTCTCAAGGCCTGCCGGATTAGCAAATACCGTAACAGCAATCTGCCCTAACAGCCTACGTGTACCATTGTCATAGCTTCCGTAAATCTCGCCGTTCTCCTGCACAGACAGGCCGGTCAAGGCTCCAAGCCTTCTGCCCGTGCCGTCAATTCCGTTGACAGCGCCTTTGTCTGTACCAAGAGTAGGAACTCCTCCTTTATCATAACACCCCGACGTGGAAAAGTCTATATTGATATTGCGGAATTGATTGCCAAGTGCTGACATTTTTAAAATTACGGATTCAGAACCCTGCTGTCCGACCCAGTCAAACGTGCCGGCATTGGGCTCTCCTTCCTTGTAATCCAGCTGATAGCCATATAACGTCTCCACATATTCAAATTTACCATCTGCTGATATCCTGTCTTCCCTGAATTCCTCCTGTGCCTGTTTATCGGAAATTCCAAACATGGAAGTTACGGTATATTCCTTGCCGCCCGCTGCGACATATTTCTTATTCGCATCATCATAAGTAAGCTGATTGCCGTCTGCATCCCGGAAAACGCCTCCAGTGTATGTAAATCCATCGGCAAGCGCATAGGAACGATCGATATTCTGCGGCTCTCCGAAGACATTCGTCATCGTATTTGCCGGGTCAGCATCCAGATAATCCTGCAGGATGGAATGGTTATCAGCATCGAGGATGTCTGCCAGTTCCACAGTATAGGTTAAGGTATCCTGATTTGCTGTCTTCACTGCAAATTTAGCCGTATAGCTATAACCCAATGCATCATAGAAATTAAGGCTCATCATATATCCGTCATCGGTGTTCACCTGCTTGCAGTACTTATCAAGGATACCAGAACAGGTTGCCTCCGTAGTTGCCTCTGGCGGAGAAGTCATGTTTGCCTCCTGCATAACAACCAAGGGGGATACCGTGTCCTTACGGATGGTCTGGGTGGTGGGGTCTACCTGCCATCCCATAACCGTATAACCGGTTGCTTTCGTAACAAGCTTGCCGGAACCGTCAATGGTAAATGCCCCTGACTTCGTAAATAAATTCTGGCTTCCGTTGTTGACAATAAAGAAACTGTCGCCGGTAATCCTCAAATCCCATCCGTCACCGGTGGTCTGGGTAGAACCTGGCGAAGTGATGTTTACAGATGTGGAACCCGTGGTAACGCCAAGACCAATCTGCTTAGCGTTAACTCCGCCCCTTGTCTGGGTAGCGCCGGAAGAACCCGATACTGTCTGGTACATAAGGTCGCTGAATGCGGTACTTGAAGATTTAAATGCAACTGTGTTTACGTTAGCGATGTTATTACCGATAACATCCATCTTTGTCTGGTGTGTCTTCAGTCCCGACACGCCAGAATACAATGCTCTCATCATAATTAATTGACCTCCTGATTCTTTTGCCGTATAGCCCTCTCTGTCATTCAAAGGCCTGTAGCTTCCTTTCCGGTCCAGCTATATTATTACGGCTCCGTCTATGTTGGTGTACACGTTCTCTGCCGACTCTGCCTGATCCATGGCCGTCACTACCGTCTTATTCGGCACGTTGACAATAAAAGAATACGAATCGACAATCACAAGGGATTCTCTCATTCCCTTCGCTTCTGCTTTCTCCGCCCCATTCTCTAAACGCTCCTGCTGCTCACTGGAAAGTTCTATATTCCTGCTCTGCAGCCGCATGGAAGCATGTTTGGAAAACTTAAGCGCAGAATTATCATTCACAGACTGTCTGCGTTTTAAAATATCTTCAAATGACACTTCCGGTGCAGCCTGCGCCGATTCCGCAATGCCCTTTTTCAGATACTGGTCTGTAATCTGTTCAATAGAAGAGAATTGATTTGAAATTTTATTCATAATTGCTCTCTCCTTCTAAGCGTCCTTGCTCTCCTCCTACTTACTTTCTGTAGAGGTACCGTCCTTGTTGTCTCCGTCTGTTTTGTTATCTCCGTCTGTCTTGTTGTCGCCATCAGTTTTGTTATCTGTGTCTGTCTTGTCACCGCTGCCCGTTCCTGCCGCATCTGTCATCTCTTTCATCTTTGCAATCAGTTCCTGCAGCTTCTCCAGCGCTTTCGGGCTGTACTTGGCAATGAATTCCTGCTGATATGTGGTCAGGGTGTTATATGCCTTACGCACCCTTTCAAGATTCTCTTTATCATCAAGCCTCAGGTTCTTCACATTCGGAAGTTCACCTACTACTCTCTCGAAATCTTCTGCAATTTCAAGCGCTTCCAGGTATTCGTTATCTACTACTTTATCCAAATCGTCAATGTTATAGAGTTCATCTTCGATAGACAGGTATACCTTATTGTTCTGCCTGACAATGAAATCCACCTTGCCCTGTACCACATTGGTTGCGCCAGTGGAACTCTGTACATTCATGATGACTGTCTTGCCAACCAAATTGGTTGCCTGCTGCGTTGTCATGGTCCCATTCAGGTTCTGCATCTCTTCCAGTGACGAGAATGTTGCAAGCTGTGAGATATACTCCGTATTGGAAGTCGGCTCCAATGGGTCCTGATACTTCATCTGTGCTACCAGAAGCTGTAAGAATGCTTCCTTATCCAGACCGCTGCCAGATTTCCTGCTTGCTGCCAAAGAATCCTGGGAAGCATTATTGTCTACAATTTTGCCATCTTTCACCGGTACTACAACTGACATGATTATCTCCTTTCTTAAATCTAAATTGATTACGCTGTGACATCCATGCTGTTGCCCTGCTCTGCCATCATCTTTGCCGCAAGGCTCTCTTCCTCTGACATCACGCCTTCGAGTTCATCCAGGCTGTTCATGTTCAGATTCCTTCTGGAATTCTTAGCCGCCTCTTCTTCCTGCTGCTGCCTGGCTGCATTCTGCTGGTTCTCTTCCAGGTTACGCTCAAATTCATGGCTGGCAATCGTTACTTCTATTGCCTCCACTTTCATGCCCTGCTGGTTCATATTTTCCTTGAGCACGGCAACCTGGCTCTCTAAAGCTTCCTTGACTGCCTCATTCTGGGCTGCTATCTGGGCTGTGATGACGCCTTCCCGGGAAACCACCTGCAGATAAATCTTGCCAAGATTCGCCGGATTCAGCTGCATCTCCACAGAGGATTCTGCCTGGCTCACAAACACCCTAGTCATCTGGCTCACCTGGCGGAGGATATCTTCTACATCCACCCTGGTCTGCACGACTGTCTGGGTTACCTCTATGGTCTGTCCCTGGCTGACTGTCTGGGTCGTTGTCGTCTGGTAAGTCGTGTGTGTCTGCCTATTCTCCGTTTTTTCTTCCCCAACTGTCTCCTTGAACAAATCTGATGTTTTTTCACCTGTCTGAGAACTTTCTTCTTCTGTCTGCCCCTGTGAGCTTTCCTGCGTGCTTTCTTGCGAGCTTTCATGAGCCTGTGTAGTTACAGCCGCCTTATTGCTTTCCTGTTCTGCATTGCCTCTCAATACCTGATCCTGCACGTTGGCATCGTCTGCTGTCTCTTGTGGCTTTGCCTGAACAGCCGCTGCCGTATCCTGCACGGCTTCTTCACTCTTGGGCTGTTCTGCCGTAGCATCCTGCACCTCCTGGGAAATAGCTTCCAAATCCTGTGGCAGCTGTGTTTCATCCACCGGCATATCCGTCTGCGTATTGTCAGTTACCATAAGTTTTAATTCCTCGGTAAGCTGAACCATCTCCTCCGGCGCCAAGTTTAGCTGCACTGCAAGTTCCTGTGATAACTCGCCAATCTGGGTAAGCATCTGCTGGAAATTCCCATCAAACAATAAGCTGCCAACGTCTTCGCTTCCTGTCAGCTGCATAACCAAACCTGCCAACTTGGAAGGATTCATCAAATCCATGACAGTAAGACCCATTGCTTCCATCTGCTGCGTAACCTCTTCCTCAGAAATACCCAGCTTCTCAGCAATTACTTCTTTGACCTGTTTGTCAAAAGCCTGCAATTTCTCTGTGGCATCCTCAGGAAGCTTACTGTGGATATCCTGTGGGTCATTGCGGGAAATTGAATTCTCACGGTAACCTGATTTTGCCGACTCCCTCTCAAAAGCCGTCTGGTTCACGCTGTCACTACGGACAGGCTGGCCCATGTTCTCCGCTGAAAATAAATCCTGTTTCCCATTCCCTGCCCCCTGGTCGAGAAACGTGCCAAATACAGGACCTGCCGCTTGAGACTGCTTGGGCATGCCTGAGAGTTCAGGGCTTTTCAGCATTGCCATTATCTGTGTTACTTTGCTGGCCGTCATCTGCGTCCTCCTTTCATAAAATTTTTATTATAAAATCCCTGATGGGACCTTATAAGCATAATTACTGCTTAAACATTCCCCCGCCATACCGAATGTCAGGGTTCCATTATTTTGGTAAGCCTTGCTGCCACCTCGGAATCCATGGCATCTAATATCTTAGCCCTCGCATCAATATCCATATTTTCCAATATCTTAGCCACCAATTTCAGGTTATCCGTCATCTCTTCCATAAGGGCTGCTGCCTGTTTCGGCTTCATTGAAGCATAAGTATTGGCATATTCCTCAATCTGCGCATCGGCTTCCTGCTGCTGGACAACCTGTTTATACAATACTTCCGCATTTGCAGGGTCAATGCTTTCATAATATGCTCTATATTCAGATATATCGGGTGCATTCTCGTTAAACACAACCTCTTTGTAAAACTCTGTTTTCTGCTGTTCAAATTCGGACTGTGCGCTTTCAAATCCTTTAAGCCTTTCCACTTCCGCTTCCAGCTGTGCCACATAGTCTGAATTGCCCTGTGTCTGGGACTTGGCATTGGAGACTTCCACTTCCAGTTCCTTAATGCGGTCAATTGCCTCGCTCAGGGTAGTATATGGATACTGCGCATCTACCGGCTCTTCTTCCTGCACCGTTTCCGGCAGGATCTTATTGACATATGGGACATCTTTCAATATCGGCTGAAGCACTGTAGAGCCAAAACCTCCGATATCCATCTTGATTACCAACGCCAGAATTGCCAGCCAAATTACAATAAAAATGATGGTTGCAATGATAACGGCAGCCTTGCTTCCGCTTTCTTCCTCCTCTTGCGGAGCCTCCGCTTCCATCTGCTTTTTATTTTTCTTTTCTTCCTTTTTTCTTGCCCTCTCTGCTTTTTTCTGTGCTTTTTTATCTAAAACTTCTGCCTCTTCCTGATCTAATACCGGCTCTGCCATATGTATCACCGCCTACCCTTCTTGTGCATGGTTGTGGGTAAAACTTACAAGTTCGTCCACAACTTTACTCTCTTCTTTTTCTATTTCTTTCTTAAATTCCTCAAACGCTTTTTCTTTTAAAATTTCATGGGTCTTGCGCTCTGTCATGACCTCCTGCAGATGCATCCTGGCATTTTCCAGATTGCGCTCCGCTATATGGACGGAAAGTATCTGGTTTTTGATTGCCTCTTTCATGCTCTCAATCGCTGTCCGGTTGATGCGGATTTCCAGGAAATCCAGCTTACCGCTTGACAGTTCCCGCAGCTTCAGCTCATAGGCGCGTTTCCTCTGACGCAAATGTTCAAGTTTCTCCTCTTCCCTGCGCAAAGCCGCGGCTGCCAGGGAAAATTCAGTCTTTGCCTGCGTTTCCAGCTTATATTTTATATTGAGGATATTTTGCATCCTGTACAGAAACTTTGCCATATCATCACCTGAAAATCTGCTCCATCATATCTGTTATCTCTTCAAAAGAAAACTTGTCATGTGTCTCCTGTAAAAGGAATTCATTGACACTGTCAATTTTCTCGATGGCATAATCAATATTATTATTAGAGCCTTTCTTATATGCCCCGATATTAATCAAATCTTCTGCTTCCTGATAAGTTGCCAGCACATTTTTCAGCTTTCCCGCCGTTGCCTTATGCTCTGCGCCCGCAATGGAACTCATGACACGGGAAATACTCTGCAGCACGTCAATCGCCGGATAATGGTTCTTATGCGCCAGCTTACGGTCCAGCATGATATGCCCATCAAGAATGCTCCTTGCAGTATCCGTAATCGGTTCGTTGAAATCATCTCCATCTACAAGCACAGTATAAAGACCTGT
>CANOHX010000004.1 GCA_947565885.1 uncultured Lachnospiraceae bacterium | reverse complement strand
TCTGCAGGCTGCAACGCCGAATATCACAAATTCTAATCCCAACAGTAAAAGCACAAGTAAGCATACTGCAAGCTGCATGGTTGATTTCTCCTAAATATTATAAAATCTACTTTAATGGCTATTCTAAGAGACCTCAGGGCTCCTCCCACTTCAACTTACTTCACTGGTAACGATGGGTGACCTCAGGACTCTCCCCAACTCCGTTGGGTCCCCCCTCAGGTCATTAATTATACCACCATCCCACAACAAATGCAAATTTATCCATCTGCCCTATTTGCGGTACATGGTATGAAGCCTTGCCGGCTTATATTTAGGTACCAGCTGATCCCAGGAAGAGATGCCAATCAGCCCCAGGTAACGGTTCGTATATTGGAATGTCACGGTCGTGTCCATATATTTGAAGACCTCAAAGGCCTCTTTTCCCGCAATTCCCATGGGAAGCCCCTGGGCAACTTCCACCGGATGGTCGTAATAACTGCGGATGATAAACGCATCTACCGTTGGATTGCATGCCGCAATGTAGTAGCTGGCTGCAATTGCCGCTGCCTGGTTCGCCTGTCCCCAGTTGGAAGCATAGCCCTGCTCAGACAGGATTACGCGAACCTTGGAACCATAATTCTTCTTGATATAATTAGTCAGCACATCAAGATTCTTCATCGTAATATACGGACTGTTTTCATCGTAAGTGATGCCATAGCCATCCCAGAAATTGGTGTAGGTCAATGGCGCAGAATACGCATGGTAGGCAAGATTCCATTGTATCCCTTTCTGGATATTCCCCAGCTGCGCTACGAAAGACGAGATGGAATATTTCACGCTGTACCCGCCAGCTGCGGATGTATTCCAGAAATTATCCATGCAGATAAAAACTTTCGCGTTGGAATATTGGCTGCGCACAGAAGCATACAGGGCACGGAACGCGTGGGCATACATCTTGAAATAAGTATTTCCCGAGATTCCGCCCGCATAATTCCAGCCTCTGGGATTGTTGATTTCATTTCCTAAAATCCAATTTGACACATAACACTGCTTGCTGCCAAACACGCTGCCCAGATAACAGAATATCGCTTCCATTTTCTCCCGACCGCCGTCACGGCGCACATTCCACATATAATAGGGCGCTGCCCCTGCAGCCCTGGCGCTTGGGTCAATCAGGTTAAGCTGGTCGCCAACCCAGTCCAAAAGAATCTGCATGGTAACATTAATTCCCTTTTTATTGCATTCTGATACAATCTGTTTCATAGAATCCAGGCTGTTGAAATAATATGTCTTCCCATTATATTGATAAGGCACAGTCGGATTAGCACATATAGAAGACACCGTCATGTTAAGGAAATTATTCTTTGCCCCGCACTCGTCAATCTCCTGCATATTATTGTAAAACTGCATCCCTTTCTTTGTTGCGCCCAGTTTGTATTTTGATTTGTTCTTCGCCGCCTTCTGCGGATTGCTGACAAAGGAAGTTTTGCTGATCAGTTTATATTTCCCTTTGTTTTTCACGGCAATGCCAAACTTTGCCACCGCATACCCTTGATTCTCTGACGTCTTCAAAGTAAAGCTGAGATTCTTTTTCTTGTACACATTTTTTGCCGCTTTGTACGGCTTGTCCGTGTACGGATTGATATATACCAGATAATAGCGGTCGTCTGAACTAGCCACACGGCTCTTTACGGTGGCTTTCACGCTGATTTTCCCGGTTCCGGTCGCTTTGCACGCCTTAATCTTTGTATACTTCGTGCTGGGCTTACGCGTACATTTGACCCATTTTGCATAATACTTCTTATTGCCGGTAGTACCTGTCTTTATCTCGCCGACACGTTTCTTTAACTTTGCATCCTTATACCAGCCGTCAAAATCGTAGCCTTTCCTTGTAGGGGCTGGCAGGGAAAATGTCTTGGTTTCAATATTGTATGTTTTCTTCGCCCCTTTCGCCATTTTCCCATTCCTGGTCTGATATGTAATGGTATAATTTATCACCGCCCACTTGGCATAGAGCGTCACCGTAGCCCCCTCATCCGCCGTCAGCTTCTCTACACTGGCGCCGTTGGCATATGTCTTGCCCTTGCCGTCTTTTTGCGTATTCCAGCCCGCAAAGGTATAACCGGTTCTCGTAAAATTGCTTGTCCCCAGCTTGCTCGCCGTGCCGTACACATGCTTGGTATTGGGGACGGAACCGCTCTTCGCTCCGTTGCCGTCGTACGCAACCTGGTAGGAATTCCCTTCCCACATGGCATAGAGGACAACCGTGCTCCCATCCGCCTGGTTGGCAAAGGATACGCTTTCCTGCTGTTTATAGCTTTTGCCCTTGCCGTCTTTTTGCGTATTCCAGCCCACGAAGGTGTAACCGGTCCTTTTAAATTTATTCTTCGTCAGTTTCTTGCTCTTGCCACAGGAAAATACTTCATCGCTCATGGTGCCAGTTCCGCCGTTCGCCTGAAAACTCACTTTATACTCTCCGCGCTTCCAGACTGCTTTCAGTACTACTACGGCTCCGTCCTGGTCTGTAAGGTTTTTGGCAGACGCTCCCTCCTGGTAGACGCCTACGCCTTCCTGCTCCCAGCCGATATGCACATAGTTTTCTTTATACAGCCCGCCCATCGGAAGCTTTATCTCCTCATCGTAAGCTACCAGCAGTTCTGCGGGCTGCTCCCCGCTCCCTCCGTCGAGCTGGAACTGTACGCGGTATGTAATAGGCATCCAGGAAGCAGACAATGTTATGTTGCCTGTTACTGGCGTGGAAAAATCATAATAATTCCCCTCGCTGTCCAGCCAGTCCTGAAAGAGATAGCCCTTTTTGCTTATCTTTGGCACCTCGTCTTCCTTAACCGCCTCCCCTTCTTTGACCTGCATGGTAAAAGAATTCGTTCCCGCTGCCGTTACACCGCCGTCCAAATCAAAAATCACGGTATATCTTGTCTCTTCTTCTGGTGGTTCTTCCCCCTCTTCCGGCGGATTCTCTCCCTCTTCTGGTGGGTTCTCCCCCTCCTGCGGCGGATTCTCTCCTTCTTCTGGCGGGTTCTCCCCCTCTTCCGGCGCTGTGCGCGCATTTTGCTGCTCCTCCTGAGTCTGCTGCGGCTCCTGCGCGAGTCCCGTCGCATAGATACTGCCCCCATCCATGGTGAACAAAAGCATGATTGTCAACAGCACGCATAATATCCTCTTCTTTTTCATTTCAATCCCTTTATCCCTTTCTTTTAAACTGTCTGATTTCTTCTTATCCCTTTCTTTTAAACTGTCTGATTCCTTCTTATCCCTTTCTTTTAAATTGTCTCTATCCCTTTCCTCCCCAATCTCTGCCCCGCATCACCTCCTTTTCATTTATATCGGAGAACTTAGCTCTAACGTAATCGTCCTGGACACAAACATGTCCGTTTTATAACGAGAACTAACCAAACTGATTATTTTGACCATGCTATCTTGCGCGCACCAAAGAGATTACTTGTCTCATCTGCCTATGAAAACAGAGCGCGCAGATAATGATGCTGCCGGCAAAATAGAGTAAAAATGCGCGTACCGGCTCCACATCCTTAAGTACATAAAATAACACAAGACTGGCCAGAATGCAAACATACCTTACAACATATCCACTGGCAGTAATTTCCAGTTGACGGATAAAAATCCTATCTGTCACCACATACCAGATGATAAACGACAGCAAGCTTGCCACGGCGATATACGTGTAGTCATGAAAGAGCAGGTAAGCCGCCACATTGAGGATGAATGATATCGCAATGGCAAACACATTATTCTCCGTATACGCCTTAATCATCTTTAAAACTTTAAAATAATTGCCGCAGACCAGGGTAATCAAAGCCCGGAACACAATGGTGCCGAACAAAATTGCTATCACCGTGATGCTCGGCGTAAACTTGCCCAGCCACTTGAGAATGGCAAATTCTGCTACATAAAATGATAACATGGAAAACACCGACACCACTGTCAATGTATCACTCATCAGCGCGTAATATTCCGCATATTTTTCCTCCGATACGCGGACCAGGTATGGGTAAATCAGGTTAGATACCACGGTAATCAAGGTGTAGATGACCGCAATCACCGATACTGCAAAAGAGTACATGGCAAAATCTGTCTGGCTGAACAGGTTATCCACGAACATGCTGTCTATGCCCAGAATGATAAGCCCGATAAATTCACTGAGCATCAGGAAAAACCCGCTCTTTATCAGGGCAGGAATCCCCACCTCGCCAAGCGGTTCCCTCCTGCCCCAGAGAATCTGCTTATTCTGGCCCATGGCTATCACCATGCACAGGAAATTGCAGATAGTTAAGATAACCAACAATATCCTGTAATCATACCATCTGAACAGAATTACGAACAATACCATCGCCAGATTAAGGATATTCTGCAGGAACGTGACATAGCTGTCTATCACAAACCGCTTCGTAAACTGGTTAATCGAAGAGTAAAACCACTTGATATTTATGAGCGGGATATTGATGACCACAAAAGCAAACGCAACCACCTTTTCCGCTTCCATAAAAAATCCGCCCACAAACAGCGCCGCCGCAAGCCCGACAACCGCCAAGGCCTGCATGAGTACCATAAAATAACTGTAGGTACGGAAAATCTTCTTAGGAATCTGGTTCACATCCAGATTGCCATATTTCAAGTAGATGCCATTTACAAAGCCAAAGTGGAAGAATCCGGCATAGGCAATGTACAGCAGGTACACCCTGTAATACGCATAATCTTCTATGCTGAGTTCTTTTGGCAAGATAAATCCCGTAAATAACGAAACAAGTATCGTGAGCACATTGCTGCTCACCACCATAAGCACATTTTTCAGATTCTGCTTGTTCTGTCCCAACTTAACAACCACGCTTTCTATTGTTTGCGGAAAGTAAACGTTCCGTCTCCCTCCCAGAAGTTATCATTGTAAGCCATATCCCCATGCTGCCAGTCTTTTCCCCAACGCTGCTTCAGCCGCGCAAACTCCTTGGGCTTCACGTTATAATCCCAGGCAAATCCCCGGGGACAGCGAATTTCCACCTCAGGATCCGCCACAATTTCATATCCGCAGCCGCGCATCCTGGCAAAAAAGTCCACTTCCCTTGCCGGGAAAGAGTATCCCACATCGAACCTGCCCGCTTCCTCCCAGGCTTTCTTCGACAGCAGCACGAAATCCAAAGGCAACGTGCTGACATTTCCCGGAATCGCCGCCCGGTGGGCATACCCCGTATAAATTTTAGACAGGCCTTCAAACAGGGGATAAACTTTCCCCTCCCTGGATACCATCATGCCGTTTTGCAGAATCTTATTCCCTATCCCTCGAAAGACTCCGCTGACGGCGCCTACTCGTTCCTCCTGGCAAAACGCCAGCATTCGCTCCAGCCAGTCATCCTTTTTCGGCAGCATTCCGTCACGTGCAATCAATATATAATCTGCATTTATCTTTTCCAGCGTTCTGTTCCCATGTTTCTCGCTGCATAGCCAGGAAATATCTGTAAGTTCAGAAACCGCTGTATGTTCCTTTAACGCTTCCAACTGCTTATCATTCTGGACAAGCGCCGCCACGCGCATTTTCCGGTTACGCACATAGGAAATCCGGTATACGCCCAAATCTTTGGTCAGTTCCACCTCAGCTTCCACGCCGCAGCTTTTCAGATAATCCCTGATTGCTTTTTTACCGTTCTCATAAGCATATAGCTTGGACTCAGGATTATAGGAGGTAGAGGACGGATGCACCCGCCAATGGTATAAAACCTTGGGGATATGGCAGAACTTAGCGCCATATCTGCGGCAGCGCAAAACAAATTCATGGTCCTGCGCCCCATCGTAAGTTCCGTCCAGCCCTCCCGCTTTCTCCAGGATTTCTCTGGAGAACAGCAGGAAATGGCAGATATAATTATTCCTGCGAAGCAGTTCCTCATTGTAATCCGGCTTAAAATTGGGGTCGCAGTAATCTGTGGAGTCCCCCACCATCTTATCCTCATCGGAGTATACCATGTCCGGCCGCACTTCTTCCTCATTCAGTACCTTCACCATCTCATACAAGGCATTCTCTGTCAGCAGGTCGTCATGGTCCAAAAGCGCAAGATATTCTCCTTTTGCCATGGCAAACCCCTGGTTCGTATTCTCCGAAATGCCGTCATTTTTTGCCAGGCGCTTATAAGAAATACGACTGTCCTGATATGTCTTTACAACTTTTTCCACGCAATCGGAGGAACTGCCGTCAGCCAGGCAAAGTTCGAGATTTCCATAAGTCTGCGCCAGCACAGAATCTATCAGCTGGCGCAGGAAATGCTCCGCCGTCTCATAGGTGGGCACGACAATGCTTATCAGAGGCGCAAATTCCCACGCAACGTCTCGCTGCCTCTCCAATTCCTGCCTGTCCGGAAAATAGCTGCTGCGGTTCTTCTGATAGCGGTGGTTCCCAGTCTGAAAATTGCACCACTCACGAAACCTGCAATAAAAATCTTTGGCTCCATATTGCCTCAAGAGCCGCATTCCCATACCTGCCTGTGTTTTAAAATCCATGCCATTCCTCCTTAAAGTCTGCGTGTCGTCCGCAAATTTTCTCAGCAGAGTTTAAATATTAATTCTTGTTTTTATATTTCTTCCATTGTGCGTTCTCCTGCCCTGTACAATGACTGTACCTTCATTTTCTTCATCTGGCATACTGCCACTTCCACGCATTTGCACAAGCTGATCAATTCCGCTCCCATCAGCAGCGGATAGCCCGAGCTCAGATACAGCGTCTTGATTGCCGGACATTGCGTCAGGTCCACATAGGCAATACCTGCCGCCAGAACCAGGATGCTCAGCCCCAGACCGGTAACGATAAGCCAGGCATTTACGCAGCTGTAATCTTTCTTCCGCAAGCCCCAGAGAAATACTGCCGTCAAAATGACATAGGCAAAAAGGCTTATCTGCAGCAGATTTATTCCATTGGCGCGGTAGAGTATCCTAATGCGGTTGAGCCGCCTGACAGCTATAGCCCCCGCAGCCGCCCTGTTTCCCTCATCTGGTCTGCTGGAATACATATCCATGGATGCCAGGAATTCTGCACCGGATTCCGATACAAACCCAGTCTCTTCTATCCTTACCTTTGCCACCTGCTGCCCCTTACTTACCGTTGATGTTTCCGCTTTCTGTTCTTTACCATCAAACGGCTGCGGCAGATATGCGCACAGATACCAGGACGTATCCGTCTTGCCATCCTCAATATCCCATCCGGTACGGAAATGGCATCTTTTGGCGCTCTCCAGTTCGGGATACTCATCCTTAAGATATGTATAAACGTCTTCACTTTGCTTGAATTTCAGCTTCTTGTAACGCTTGCCGCTCTCATCCTCCACATACACGTTAAGCTTCTGCCCCCCATATTCGGGAAATACAATCCATCCCTGAATAGCGTAATCATGTTTATGGCTGTGGGGCACATTTGCATTTCTGGCAATGCGTTCGAATGCCTTGACGCTCGCCTCTGTTTTCCTATTTTGTGCAGAATACAGCCTCGCGCTTGTCTTGCGGTTGCTTGCCATATAAACGACTGCCGCTAAGGTTCGCCCCAGCAGCTCCTTGCGGCGCTCCGGCGTATCCACATAATATTTCTGCGCTTTAGGCGTCACTGTCTTTTCCAGCCTACCGTCCGCAAAGGCGGTCTCCATTTCCTCATAGAGATTTTTGAAAAAAGCGTTCGCCTTTTCGCTGTCTTCATAGACGCCGGCATCCTTAAAGCCCCGAATGAATGCCCAGCCCAGCCATCCGGCCTCCACTTCATTGTCCTCCGGATGCGTATCATACAAAGTGTGCTCGTCCATCGATGCTTCCAGTTCCTCCCTCACGCTCGCCAAGGTAGGCGAAAGTTCATAGAGTTCCCTTAACTGCTGCCTGGAAAGCAGGATTTTCTCATCTTCCCGCCCCGTTTCGATATGGTTAAACTCATCCATAGCCGCCCCATAGTATTCTATGGATGAGATGCCATATCGCTGGGTATGTAAAAATTTTATACCATTTGTACATAGGAATATTCCCAGAAATGGGAGAATCAGGCACAAGTACCTGGGCAGGCTTTGGAAATTCCTGAATCTAATAAGCAGCATAACGAACATTACCAGACAAATTGTCATGGTAAAGGGCAGAATCCAGACGGTATCGCTTTTGGTTATCCACAAAAAACCCAGCGACAAACCGGTAAAAGCCGACCAGAACAAGGGCTTTTTTATTTTTTCCTGGTAAATAGAAAAATACAGGTGAAGCAGCCCGCCAAACACAGCAAGCGTCAATACCACTCCCAACCCATTGCGGTATATTTTCTGCAGAACGGTACTGCAATAGGAGATAGGGTGAAACAGCAAAACCAAATAGATGCACAACACATATTTACTGGAAGAAAAAATGTTTTTCAATGCTGTGCAAAAAATCATACATGTCAAAGAATAACCTAAAGTCAGCACATACATATAGGGCAGATGCAGCTTGTAGCATACTGCAAGGAAGATGGCGAATCCCGGCTCTTTCATGAACGTGTAGGCATCGAAATCTCCCAGCCAGTCAAATCCCGCTATAGAAAATGCCCAATCCCGCATCAACTCGTCATCACAGGGCGTGCCGACTGCCGGACAGATGGGGATGCCTATTACCAGCAGCTGCTTAATAAATGCAGCTGCCAGAAAAGCCATCAGCAGTTTATGTCCTTTAATCCATGTTAATATCTTATCTCTCATAAGCCTTTCCTTTAATCTATTGCCTAATCTTTCCTGTTCCCTCTTCCCCCGTCTTCCTTTATTTATGTTTGAAACTATTTATGCTTGATATGCAAAATTCCAATGAAAAAGCTGCCGAATACAACTTCAATCCCCACTACCATCAGAAGCATTGCCGGTATGGTAATCCGCATCATCTTCTCCGGCGACAAACCGCCAAACCCGGTACTTCCCCAGATACAGAATGCGGCAATGGTGATTATCACGCCCAGCAGAAACAGCACAAGGCCGATGACGACCCCTTTCTCCGTACTGGTATCTTCCAGCCATTTGTCCAGCTTGCCCTCGGTGGGGATAAAGCCAGTAATGCTGGCATAGGAACGCACAAACAGGGAAAACATCACCAGATTAGCGCCGACCATCATGCCCGCAGCCGCATACATCAGCGTGTGCACGCCAAGTCCAACCGAGCCAATCTGGATATTGCCCAGACTTAAGACCACGGTCAGAATCAAGCCAATCACAAACAAAATCAGCCCCGGGTACATGAACAGCCAATTGGGGCTGTGCATCAGTAAGAATTTCAGATGACGCCACCCATCCGACCAGCTTCTTAAATGCGGCGCATGGGAACGCCCATCTTTCTTCAGGGTTGTCGGCACTTCCGCTATCTTCAAGTGGTTCAAGGTTGCCTTTACCACCATCTCACTGGCATATTCCATGCCGGTGGTCACCAGCCCCAGGTTGAGGATGGCCTCCCGGTTATAGCCCCTGAGCCCGCAATGGTAATCGCCAATCTTGCAAGGAAAAAACAGCCTGGCAATAAAGGACAGCACGGGATTGCCCAGATAACGGTGCAGCGGCGGCATAGCTCCCGGCTCAATTCCTCCCTTAAAGCGGTTGCCCATCACCAGGTCATACCCTTCCCTCAGTTTCTCCACAAAGGGCATCAGATGCAGGAAATCATAGCTGTCATCTGCATCTCCCATAATCACATATTTACCTAAAGCGCCGTTGCAGCCGCCAATCAGCGCTGCGCCATAGCCTTTCTCTTCCACTTCCACGACCCTGGCGCCGTTTTCTACAGCAATCTGCCTGGAACCATCCGTGCTCCCATTGTCCGCAATTACAATCTCTCCATTCACGCCGCTCTCTGCAAGAAAGGTCTTTGCCTTACCGATACAGGTTGCCAATGTCTCCGCCTCATTCAGGCAGGGCATCAGTATTGTCAGCTCAAATTGTTCTTTCATTTGTAAACTCCTTTCCTAATACAGGTTAATGGCATACGCCCACACGGCATAAATTGACACATACGCGCAGATAGATAATACAATGCCATTATAATACTCCCTCTTTATCCTGTTCTGTATCTTCGAGGTTCCCATACAATACAGCACAGGGAACAATACCGGCGCTATGTAGCGGTACTGGCATCCTTTCACCGTATCGCTGCCCACCGCCGTAAATGCAATATACATGGAGGTTGCTACCAGGCATAGGACGCCAAACGACAGAACATAACATACAATCCTGGGCAATGTCCCGACTATCGCATCGTACTCATTCTTATCAGTAAACGTTACTACCATCAAGGTTGCCACCATCAACGAGGAATGCACGGTTGGTTCTAACTCCGTAAAGTAATGCAAATAGGAAAAATACCGGGTAGCTGATTTCAACGATGCATAATCAACCAAAAATCCCAACAATGTCTTCGTGTACTCCCATGGATGGGAGAAAATATAGGAAATCTGCCCAAGGGCATCCACATCCTCGCCGCCACGCGCATCCTGGACCGCCCCGCCGCCCGGTGAGGCAAACAGGAAGAGCATCCTTACGCAGACCACCGCAAATACGCAAGCCGCCGCTGCCAGCATGATTTTACGCTGCCTGGGACTGACAAATTTTTCTTTCGGCAAAAACAATGTCAGCAGCACCAAGGGGATGTAGAGCATTTTCGGTCCCACCCCAATGAAAAATGCAAACAGCATACAGACCCACTCGCGCACATTCATCTTTTTCTCCGGCTGCTGCAGTTCCCCGAAAAAGCAGCAGAAGCCATACATCAGCCAACCTGAAATCCATGGGTCATACGAATAGGAAGACGCCATAAAAAGGTTAAACGGTATCAGCGCCACCACCGCCGCCAGCATTTTCCCTGACCTCAGCTTGCGGATTGCCAAATATATCAAGGCGGCATACACCAGCAGGTTAAACCATCGCCCCAGCATAAACGTATTATGGTATGGCAGGTGCAGCAGCCGCCCCAGCCAGAGCCCAAACGCTGCCGGCAGATAGCAGAGCCGCTGATAACCTGGCAAAGTACGCTCGGACAGCGCCGCTTTCTGCGGGTCGTACGCGCTCTCTATCTCTTCATACGTTATCTTCTGGCTCTCCCTATCATAATTCTTATGTTGTAACGCGGTCTGCGGAAAATTATTCATGTAATACAGTTCCGCATCGGTGATGCCTGGGTTCAGTGCATGGGATATCAGCATCGGATAATAATAATGCCATTCGTCATCCCAGGAAATGCCGCAGGAGGACGGAAGAGCAACGTCATACAATGTCCCAACGCTGAGAATAATCACCAGGACCGCAATTTCCGCCTTTTTGGCAACAATTTCCCGGAAGCATACAAGCAGCGCAGCCAGTTCCAGAATGACAAAGATGCCTACATACCTCGCCCAGTAAAATCCGTCATTGCCATAAAATAATGCCGCCAATATCCGCTCTAAACCCAATGACAGTACCGCTGACGCTGCAAGGATAATGAGCAGTTTCCTGACATCCTTTGAAATTTGCGGGACATGTAGTTCTTTACCTGCAATCCACTTCATTTAACTTTTCTCCTTTGATATAAAAACGCATAATCAGCCTGGCAATCCATGTGGGCCAGAATTTCAGAAACATCGCATAATCCTCCTGAGCACGGATATTTCCCTCACGGATGGTATTGGAAGTTTCCGAATCCTCATGGACACGATGGCAGGTGCCGATGGCAGTCGAATACACGAACTCGCCTTGCTCGCGAGAGAGCTTCTCCCATTCCTCCCAGTCCAGATTGCTGCGAAACTGCGAAACAAACACTGTCTCAGGAAGGTTTTTCTTCACATATGCTACAGACCAGCATGCCACGGGATTCCCCAAAGCCAGCACGCACCGCTTGAAGAAAGAAATCCCCTGAAACTTCCTAATCTTAAGGGGAACGAGCAGGAGGCGTTTAACTCTTAACATGGAGCTCTTCTGCACCACCTTGCCGTCTCGCAGCTCGTAATAGTCTGCAAAGTAAATCAGCGGATGCCTGGAGGCATTAATTCTCTTCAACATGTCAGCCGCATACCCCGGCTGGTATCTGTCATCCTGATGTGCCAACGTCACCAGCTCTGTCTTGGCGCAATGGTAAGCAAAATTCCAATCTCCGGCAATGCCGCCGGGACCGGTATTCACATACAAAGGAATCTGGTACTCCTTGGCCAGATTCCTGATGTGCTGATTGTCCGTGCTGGTGGTCATGATAATATTGGTAGCAACGGTCTGTTTTGTTAATGATTCGATACATTCCCGCAAATATGGGCTTTCCTTGTAAGCGCAGATTGCAAATGTATGGTCCTGTGGTTTGTATTCCATATTTCTCTTCCTGTTAACCCTATTCTGATTTCCCTGCCTATTGTGATACATATTTCCACAATCGCTCTGATTTCCCTATCTGTTCTGATACATATCCTCGTAATATTTCTGGTAATCTCCGCTGGTTACATTTTTCATCCATTCCTCATGCTCAAAGAACCAGGCAATCGTCTTCTTGATTCCCTCTTTAAACATGGTCTCCGGCTCCCAGCCAATTTCTGCTTTAATCTTGTCCGGAGCAATCGCATACCGTCTGTCATGGCCCTTGCGGTCCTCGACAAAGGTAATCAAATCTTTGCTCACCAGTTCCCTCCTGGGGTCGCCCTCTGGCAGCATCTCCAGCAGGGTTTCTATAATAATGTGGATAATCTCAATATTCTGCTTCTCGTTGTGCCCGCCTATATTGTATGTCTCACCTAATTTCCCATGCTCCTGTACCATGTCAATGCCCTTGGCATGGTCGTCCACATACAGCCAGTCGCGGACGTTCTTGCCATCGCCATATACCGGAAGCTTCTTGCCCTGCAAAGCATTGTTGATAATCAGGGGAATCAGTTTCTCCGGGAACTGATAAGGTCCGTAATTATTGGAACAGTTCGTGATATTTGCCGGAAAATGGTAAGTGTCGATGTAAGACTTTACCAGAAAATCAGAGCTTGCCTTGCTCGCGGAGTAAGGGCTGTGCGGGTCATAAGGGGTTGTCTCATAGAAAAACCCTCCGTCCTCCGTGAGGGAACCGTACACTTCATCCGTAGACACGTGCAGGAATTTCTTGCCCTCTTTGAATGTTCCATCTTCCTGCTCCCAGGCTGCTTTCGCGCAGTTGAGCATTACTGCCGTACCCAGCACATTTGTCTGCACAAACACCTCCGGGTTCTTGATACTGCGGTCTACATGGCTCTCCGCTGCAAAATGTACGACCCTGTCAATGTCATTCTCCTCAAATATCTTGCTGATTGCTTCCTTGTCACAGATATCTGCTTTGACGAATGTATAATTCGCCCTGCCCTCTACACCTTTTAAATTTTCCAGATTTCCTGCATAAGTCAGCTTGTCCACATTGATGATACGGATTTCATCACCATATTTGCGGAACATATAATGAATGTAGTTAGAACCGATAAAACCGGCTCCTCCTGTTACCAGATAAGTTCTCATAATTTTCTCCTTCTCTCCTAAAATCTCAATATCCTTATCTCTTACATACGTCTCTGTCTATACGTCAAAGTATGCTTTTAATGCCGTTTTCCAATCAGCCATCCGAAAATCAGTCGTCAGTTTAATCATATAGTCTTCCAGGATGGAATACGCTGGGCGCGGCGCCTGGTTCGGATTCATACGCCGGTATTCTTCTGTAGTCACACGCTCCACCACCGTATCCTTGCCTGCCAGCTTAAAAGTTTCCTCAGCCAAATCTGCCCAGCTGCAGCTTCCTTCACAGACTGCATGGAACAGCCCATAATTCTCTGTAGGCTCCAGGAAATGAATCATCTTTGCCAGCTCCACAGCGCTGGTAGGGCAGCCTACCTGGTCATTTACCACGGTGACTTTGTCATGGTTCTCTGACAGCCGCAGCATCGTTTTCACAAAATTCTTGCCATCGCCATAAAGCCATGCTGTGCGCAAGATAAAATATTTGTTGGCAAACGCTTTCACAAAATTCTCACCCTCCAGCTTGGTCTTACCGTAAGCGCTGTTGGGATTCGGCGTATCAAACTCCGTATACGGCTTGCTTCCATTGCCGTCAAACACGTAATCTGTGGACACATGTATCAGTTTGGCATTCGTATCCGTGGCAGCAATGCTGAGGTTTCTTGGACCAATCGCATTAATCCTGTACGCACTGTCCCACTGCTGCTCGCACAAATCAACCGCGGTGTGTGCGGCACAGTTGATAATCACATCCGGCTTCGTCTCCCGCACAAGCGCGAGCACATCATCCACTTTGGTAATGTCGAGCGCGGTCACGCCTTCGCCCGCCTGCACATCCGTATTGATAAATTCCGCCTCATTTCCATATTCCTGATTGATGGCACGTCCAAGCTGCCCATTACAGCCTGTAACCAGAATTTTCTTCATGTTATTTCCTCCTATATAATCATTGCTTCTTTTAGGATTATAATTATTGCTGTTAAAGCATCCTGCCTGACAAAAACAACATCCGCATGATAATTCCATCTAACCTGCTCTGACGGTATATCCTACGGTTCCACAGTATTTTTATCCTTCCGGGAAAACGTTTTGCCGCCAATATCTCCTGCACCAGGGCATCTTTCTTGCTGTCTCCCCGGTAAAGCGTTGCAAAATCTGCCAGCTGAGCTTCCAGCTTGCCCCGGCTTTTCCTGAGATATGCTGCCTTGGCACGAACCTCGCCCCAGAAACCGGCCCTGGCGCCCACTACATTTCTCTCATGCTGGCGGTACTTAATATATGCCCGTTCATCAAAGACTACTTTACCCATATAGGAAGCAGCCAGATAGCACCACCAGTCATGCAGGATGGCATGCCTGGGCAGCTTGCGCTTGATGATTTCTGCCATTTCGCGGTTCATCACAGCCGTACACCCGGTACAGATACATTCCACCACTGCGTTGCCAAACCCGGGGATACGCGTTTTCCTGTCCTGCTTCCTCATAAGGTTTCCATGGCTGTCCACTAGAATCTTATTGCTGCAGTACAGCGCAGGTCCCTCTTCCCGCTCCAGCTTACGAATGGCTGCCTCTGTCTTTTCATTTAGCCAAATATCATCCTGGTCACAAAACGCCACATAATCTGCATCGCTTTTTTCCAGAAGTGTAAAAAAGCTGCGGCTGACCCCTTGGTTTTCCTCCAAAAAGATTTTGACTTGATTATATTTTGCACCATATTCCTGCAAAATATCAGGGGTTCTGTCATTTGAACCGTCATCTCGAATTAATATTTCCAGATTTTTCCAGGTCTGATGCAGCAGACTCTCTATCTGTTCTCTAAGAAACCTCTCCCCATTGTAGGTTGACATGAGAATCTGTACTTTCGTTTCTTCCATAGGCTTTCGCTATTCTCCCAAACCGCTTTCCACTGCAGCTACCACTGCCTGCAGCGCCTGCTCCTCGTCATCTCCGTCACACACAAATTCAATGGTGTCACCAGACTTGATACACGCCCCCAACACGCTCAGCACACTTTTGGCATTCGCCGTTCCACCTTTAAAATTAAAGGTAATCAACGCCTGGTACTTTACTGCTTCTTTACATAAAATCCCTGCCGGGCGTAAGTGCAGCCCGGTAGGATTTTTTATCATCACTTTCTGACTAACCATAGTTTTCCTCCTCGTGTTGTTTTACTTCGCCGGGTCCCTCCTTAGGTCCTTTTACTTCTTTGGCTCCGGCAGGAGACCTAAGGCATCCTCCCGGCTTCGCCGGGTCCCTCCTTAGGTCCTTTTACTTCTTTGGCTCCGGCAGGAGACCTAAGGCATCCTCCCGGCTTCGCCGGGTCCCTCCTTAGGTCAAAGCATAATTCTCATAATCAATTCTGCCAGCTCCTCGGCGTCTTTGGAAATCTCTTCCTGATCTTTGCCTTCAATCATTACACGCACCAACGGCTCCGTGCCAGAGGGACGGATCAACACCCTGCCTTCGCCGGCAAACTTCTTCTCCAATTCTTCTATTGCCTGAGCAATCTCCGGGTAATCCATAAATTTTTCTTTCTTATGGTTAGGCACTTTCGCATTGACCAATGCCTGCGGCAGCACTTCCATAATGCTTGCCAGCTCCGAGAGGGGCTTTTTAGTCTTGACAATCACTTCCAGCAGGTGGAGCGCGCTCAAAAGCCCATCCCCCGTCGTATTCTCATCCAGGAAAATGATATGCCCGGACTGTTCTCCGCCGATATTGTAGCCATTTTCCCTCATGTTCTCCAATACATAGCGGTCTCCCACCTTTGTCTGCTCTATATGGATGCCGCACGCCTTACCCATCAGCGTAAATCCGAGGTTGCTCATCACTGTTCCCACGATAGTATCTTTCTTAAGCGTGCCGTTTTTCTTCATCTCGTTACCGATAATCGCCATCACCTGGTCGCCATCCACAATATTTCCTTTCTCGTCCACGGCAAGCATACGGTCTGCATCCCCATCAAAAGCAATGCCCACGTCTGCTTTCTCATAAACAACGCGCGCCCGCAGTTCATCCATGTGGGTGGAACCGCAG
The DNA here is from genome assembly GCA_947565885.1 of uncultured Lachnospiraceae bacterium. Lineage (GTDB taxonomy): Bacteria > Bacillota > Clostridia > Lachnospirales > Lachnospiraceae > Petralouisia. Next base: position 20,616 of record CANOHX010000004.1, on the reverse strand, counting down.
TTTGCATTGATATTCGTACCGTCTGGATTCGTATGGATTGCCACCAGATTGGCGCCCAGTCCTTTCAAAGTCTCCACCGCTGTATAATGGGAGGCTCCTTCCGCACAGTCAATCACAAGCTTCATGCCGCTCAGATCTACCGGCACGGTCTTCTTCATGAAGAATACATACTCTTCTCTGGCATCAAAACGATAGCTAATTCTTCCAATCCCAGATCCCAACGGCAATGGAACGTCTTTCATCCCATTCCCAATTAACCGCTCTATCTCATCTTCCAGTTCATCGGAAAGCTTATATCCTTCCCCATTAAAAAACTTAATTCCGTTAAATTCCATCGGGTTATGGGACGCTGAAATGACTACCCCTGCATCTACCTTATGCTTTCTGGTCAGATACGCTATTGCGGGCGTGGGCATGACGCCCATATATACCGCATTTGCCCCAACCGAGCATATACCGGCCATCAACGCATTTGCAAGCATCCCGCCGGAAATTCTCGTATCGCAGCCAACAATAATCGTAGGCTGATGTGCTTTCTCTTTCGTCAGCACATATGCTCCCGCCTGCCCCAGCCTCATTGCCAATTCAATAGAAAGTTCCGTGCCCGCTACTCCTCTTACTCCGTCTGTTCCAAACATTCTCGCCATAACATCTACCTCTATTTAACTTTCTTTGATATTTTACTAAATCATTCTATGATGTTTCCCCTACCTAATATCCTTATTCAGTTCCGCCATTATCCTCAGCCTCATCCTCAGGCTGCTCGTCTTCATCATCTGTATTCACATCCTGCCCATCGTCAGGGTTGGTCGGCTGGACTTCCCCATCTTCCACCTGTAGCCTTTTATCCAAAATAGTAAACTGCGCGTTCACGATGCCTACCGTCTCGTACTTATCCCCCGGCAGGTTGATGGTCAGCTGCCTGGTATACGTCCCCGGAGTCAAGTCCGTGACATCCAACAGCGCCTCTATATTCTCCGGCGTAAGCGTTTCCATGTGCTCTCCCAGCGCCCGCACATTTACGGACAGTGTTTCTGCACTGAAATTCAGTTCATATTCACTGGGCAGCCCGGTTATCTTAATGTTTGACGTAGGATAATCAAATGCTTTTGTCTCTTTCTGTTCAATTATCACCGTTACGGCTACCTGGCTGGCGCTTTGCTCCACCAGGGAAATCCCCAAAGCGTCCAGATAAGGGGTGATATCCACCGTATCTTCCATATCCTCCCTCGCCCCGCTGATATCAATAACATCCCCAGGGATATTGATAACGCTGATCCTGTTAAGAACCGCCGCCTTTCCTTTAACCATCACAGTCTCCGGCGCACATTCCACAGAGCGGAACTGATAGCCTGCAGAGGGTTCCCCATTGACCTGGCATTGGATAGGCACGCTTTTGGTCGCCCAGATTTCGGCCTTAATTGTAACCGCTGACTGGTTCATCTCCAACAGGTCCGGAGAGATTACGGAACCGTCTTCATCATACAGTACTGGGATTACACTGTCCGAAACATCACCAGAAATTCCATCCACATTGATGGTTGCCTCCACCCGCTTAATCTGCGACACCACAGAAGCCGGACCGGAAATCTTAAGAAGATTCGGCGTCACCTCCACGCCTCCGATGGCATATCCCTCTGCCGGGGTTCCCGTGGATTCCGCAGAAATCACAAATTTCTGCTCCAGACGGTCTTCCAATGTAATCTGCATATTGACTGTCCTGCGCACAATATCAAACCGCCTGTCATTTTTCTTCGCTGTTATCTCAATGGGGACCAGCTTCGTATCCCCTTCCTGGCTTAAATCCACCTGGCTTAAATCTGCTGTCACGCTAAAATCATCCGACGTCATATCCTCAACATAGCTCCTGGGACCAGAGATATAGAATACTGCAATATCGCTGTCTCCCACAATGCTCGGTACCTTTCCCATCTCCGTGATGATATCCTTATTAACAATCTCCACCGGAATGGAAAATGATTTCGTGGCGTCCGGGTCGGCAATATTTACCACTACCAGCCAAATCACTATTGAGAAAAGGAAAGACAGAAGTTTCAGCCCTGGATTATTTGTCAGGTGTTTCATCATTCTTCGAAACATGCTTCATCCTCCTTTTCCATATCCTGAATCTGCCCACGTCCATAGAGCCTTTACGGATAAAATTCAATTTGCCTTTGAGATATTCTGCGTCAACGTTGCGGTATAATTCCCCGCCAATGGCAATCGACACATTTCCCGTCTCCTCAGAAACCACGATGGTCAGCGCATCGCAAACCTCGCTGATGCCCACCGCTGCGCGGTGGCGGGTTCCAAGTTCCTTGCTCAGCTCCATATTGTCAGACAGGGGCAGATAACAGGTAGCAGACACAACCCTGTCCCCACGTACAATAATAGCGCCATCATGCAATGGCGTATTATGCTCAAATATGTTAATCAGAAGCTGGTTGGATACCAGGGAATCCAGCGCGATGCCAGTTCTCTCATACTCGCTCAGCACAACATCCTGTTCTATCACAATCAATGCCCCGGTCTTAACCTTAGCCATCTCATAAGTCGCTTTCACCAGCTCGCCCACAACCCGCTCGCTGAACCGCTCCTGACTCTTCTGGGAATCAAAAGAGAATAAAGACGTGATGAAGTTCTTCTGTCCAAGCTGTTCCAGCGCGCGGCGCAGTTCCGGCTGAAACACAACGGCAATCGCAATGACTGCCACATTGATTGTCTTGCCGACAATCCATAAGATTGTATTCATCTGGAACATCGCTGCTACCATGACAAAAAGCGCCACGACAATAATTCCTTTTAACAAATTCCACGCCCTGGTCTTTTTAATCCATACCAAAATATTATAGAGCAGAAATGAAAGGATAATAATTTCCGCAATATCGATTTTAGTAATCTGGGGCATCTCTATCCTGAACAGATATTTGGACGCAAAAGAATCTATGCTTGCGAACAATTCCTGTACCATAATTTCATTCCTTTCTCTTATATTTTAGCGCATGAGGTCCCGGTCAATATCTAATTCCTCCGCCAGTTCCCTCCTGCTTATAGTTGTTTTCTTCGGGGTGATGCGCTTTACCCGCTTATCTTTCCTGGCAAGGTAAACTTTGGGTACCGCTTTCACAAAATAATAATATTCATCATCTTCAAATTGTACCCGTTCAATCCTGGAATAATCCAGATTATAGAAAAAGAATTCCAGAATAAAACAGATTGCCACGGAAATCGCCGTGCCAATAAGAACCCATGAAATCTTCTCCGGCATCCCCAGCACGACATATCCCACCAGAAGGAAAACCATCTGTACCAGGTTCCCCACAATCAATCCTATCCGCCATGCATAATTCATGGACTGCCTTCGAATCACAAATACAATCAGCGAGGTGACAAGAAATGCTGCAATCACCATGTACATTTCCTTATTCTCTGTCAGCATCTTCAAAGCCGCCGTAAATTTGGCGGTGCTTTCCGCCTCCTCCACGGAGGTAAAGTTGGCAATGTTCAGCTTCACGCCTTCCAGATAAAAAAACACCACCGCACCGCTGGCTACCGACAGATAGGCGGACGGTCCGCACAACAGGCCAACAGACACCGGTATCACCTGGGGTATTCTGAACACGCATAAAACAGGGGTCAAAATTGCCGCATAGCCATGCTTAGGCGCAAATTTGCCATACAGGAAAAACAGCAGCAGCAACAGGCAAAGCCCGATTGCACAGACCTCCAGCGATAAGGCCGACAGATGCAGCAAAACCAAGGCGCAAGCCACTGCCACCATAATATTGATGGGCATAAACGAACAAACCAGCGCCAAAATCAACGCCACCGCAGGATGATTCAGCTGTTCCCGGTACCCCAACTGACCATTGATAAGGAAAAATACCAGCAGCCCCAACAGAAACTTCACGCCTGCCGTGACATAAATCTCATATCTTCCATAGAAATTCCGCAGCCTCTCTCTTATTTCCAACAAACCTATCATTTCAATCCTCCAAGGGCAGTGACCTTTCTTCTCTCTCCTGTAGCCTCTGCACCTTTTTCATCAAAGAATGATATTCTTTCATACTCACAGTCGCCTTTGTATAACGCCTATTATACACTAAAAGCGCTATCACCTGGTAAACGGCAACAAAGCCGATATATAATGCCAGCACGAAAGAACCCAGCTCTGCCAGGTCCCTACTTGCCAGATTCTCCGTAATATGTTCCATCTCATAAAGAATCCAGCACAAAAGCAGAATCCCAAAAGCTATGCTGGAAGTAACGAACGACTTAAGCAACCCCAGCGTCACGTAATCTTTTCGGTAATACTGCTTTATAGGCATATATTCTTTTCCCTCGCCCTCCTCATAGGAGGCCATTTTCGTCATCAGACGAATACGTTCTTCACTCAACATAGCAAACCGCCTCTGTTGTTTCGTTTCCTCAACGGCAGATAAATTCCACCACATCCATGGCAGCAGATAAAACCCTGAAAATTTACATCTTTCCAAGGTCTCTCAGTCTATCTGATGTTAAAACTGCATACAGTCCTATTTCTCCAAATATCTCATGCGGTCTTTCTCCGACCCTTTCTGAGGCTGCTGCACCAAAGTTGCCTGCGGACGCTTCACCGCCCCATTCAAATCATGGATAAGTCCATTCTTGCACTTGCTGCAGAATCTTCCCGTCAAAATCTTGGCTCCGCAGTTCTCACACTCCATTGTAATCTGAGATTCCTCGGTGAAAGAAAGACGTTCCTCCCTCACCCACTGCCGGATTTGTTTGATGGAAACTTCATTCTCCTCCGCCACTACGCCTATAGGCGCTTTGGGATTATCTCTCAGGTATTCCTTAACCTGATGGAACTTGTCTTCGAGATCCGTTATACAGGCAGGACACAATGGTGGTCCCTGCAAGTAATTAAAAAGCCTTCCACAACCTTTACAATTTCTAACTTCCATACCGTCATTCCTCCTGATAGCCTCTTCCGATGCTGACGCTCAGGCAATAGATTTCTTCCGCGCCTGACCGCTTTAACTCTGTTGCCGCTTCGTTCATCGTACTTCCTGTTGTATATATATCATCAATAAGTAATATATGCTTTAATTGTACCTTATTTTCCGTGGTTTTAAAAGCCCTTTTCAAATTATTTTTGCGTTCTTCATCATTTAATTCTTTCTGCGCCCTGGTATTGCGTACACGAACCAACAAATCCCGCCGCATGGGAATGCCCATCTGCCTGCCAACCTCCCGGGCGATAAGTTCCGCCTGGTTAAATCCACGCCGGCGCTGGCGCCGCTTAAACAGCGGGATAGGGACTATTGCATCTATCCTGCATCTCCTTATCCAGCCGCCGTACGCACGTACCAGTTCCCAAGCATAAAACTTCGCATATTCCTGTCTGCCATGGTACTTAAACCGGTAAATGGATTCTTTCACCACTCCCCGATAGACCCACAGCGCTTTTCCCTGCACAAATTCATGCCTATGATGCGTACAGTCAAAACAGTATTCCTGGCGTTCATCATCCAGGGGTTTGCCACATTTCTTACAGACCGGCTCCCTGACACGCTCCGCTTTCCCACCACATGGCACACAGACAGATTCCGGCGGCAGGAATACAGAAGAAAACATGACCTTGTCGCAAAATGGGCAGCGTGGCGGAAACAACAGGTGCATAAAATGTTCCTTATAAATTTTCAAAGTATTTTCTACAGAATATCTCTCTGGCAGCTTACATTCTAACATACTTCTTTACATCTTTCCATAAATATTTTTTTAAGATTATGTTAAATCTGTGAATCTTGGCGTGACTTCCTTACCATATTACAGGTCCGCCGTTTCTTTGCCTTGAAAATTCCTGTGGGCTGATGTAAGATATTGTCATATAAGGAGGTAACGGAAATGATTGGAGCACAGACCTCGCTGAACAATGGACAGCTACTGTTTCAAGAAGAAAATATCAAGCTTTTCTTCAGGCAGTATGGACTTGAAATGCTGATTATATCATCTGCTTTTCTGCTTAGCATTATCTGCATCGTGCTGAGCGCTACGCTGCGCGTGTATTACCACAGGCAGATTTCTTTAGAATTTTTGGGCTGGGGAATCCTGGCTGTTGCCGTTTGGAATGCCGCCGTCTCCCCCTACCCAAAGCTTTTCTTCCAAAACGCCGCTGCCGTCAGCAGCTTTGCCCGCTACATATTTATGCTGCTGCCGCTTCCTTTCCTCATCTATATGGATTTGGTTCAGAAGAAACGCTACCATAGGGCATATTATTTGACAGGGATTATCGTACTTGCCGACTTTGCAATCTGTGCTGTCTTAAACATAATTGGATTGTGCAGCTTTTCTGCCACTCTCCCCTGCACGGCCATTGTTACCATGCTTTTTGCACTTTTGATAATACTGACGGAACTTATGGATATGCGCGCCGGGCATATCAGAGAATACCCCGCCCTGGCTGCGGGCAGCGTAATCATTTTAACCGCTTCAATTACCCGGATTATCGCTGTTTTTGCAGACATAGAATCATTTAAACATATGCTGCTGCCCATAGGTCTGATACTGCTTTTCATTCTGGCTATGGCACATACGGCGCATGAAATATTGGAAATGGAACATTCACGGCAGGAAGCACAGCTCGCAAGCGCGGCAAAAGGAAAATTTCTTGCCAATATGTCCCATGAAATCCGCACCCCTATCAATGCCATCCTCGGCATGAACGCCATGATTCTGCGTGAGAGCACGGAAACTCCTATCCGCGAGTATGCGATGGACATCCAAAACGCCGGGGAAAACCTGCTGTCGCTGATAAACGACATCCTTGATTTATCCAAAGTCGAGTCCGGGAAACTGGAAATATTGCCGGAAGAATACGATTTTGGCAATCTGATCCATGATGTCATGAACATGATTTCCACGAAAGCAGCTGACAAAGGGCTTTCCGTCCAACTATCTATTAATGAGGCAATTCCTGCAATTCTCTGGGGGGATGACGTGCGAATACGTCAGATTCTGGTAAATTTGTTGAATAATGCCGTAAAATATACGGAAAAAGGAAACGTGGCCCTGACGGTAACCAGCTCCACAGACGGCGACAACGTCTCCTTGAACTTCCAGGTAAAGGATACCGGCATCGGCATCAAACAAGAAGACATCGCAAAACTCTTCGCAGAATTTGAAAGGATTGAGGAGGACCGTAACCGCAACATTGAAGGCACTGGGCTTGGCATGAGCATTACCACGCAGCTCCTGGAGCTTATGGGAAGCAAACTGCAGGTAGAAAGCGTTTATGGCCAAGGCTCTGCTTTCTCTTTTACCTTGCAACAGAGGATTGTTGACGACAGCCCCATCGGCGACTTAGAAAAACGGATTGCCAGACAGGCGGCGGAATATTCTTATCAGGCAACATTCACAGCCCCTGAAGCCCTGGTCTTGGTCGTGGACGACAACGCCCTCAACCGCCGGGTTTTCAAAACTCTGCTGAAAGAGACGAAAGTTGTCATAGATGAAGCGGGCGGAGGCTTGGAATGCCTAGAACTGACAAGCCAGAAACATTATGATATAATTTTCCTGGACCATATGATGCCTGACTTAGACGGAATTGAAACGCTGCACCGCATGAAATCAGCGACAGAAAGCCCCTGCCACGACACTCCCACGGTGGCGTTGACGGCAAACGCGCTGGCCGGCGCCAAAGAACGCTATCTCTCAGCGGGATTTTCCAATTTCCTATCCAAACCAATCCTTCCAGATAAGCTGGAACAAATGCTGATGGAAAATCTCCCGCCAGAAAAAGTACAGCCTGGAAATCCCCGCCAGGTTCCCGCCGAAAATACAGATACCGACCTCTCCGTTACGCTGCCGGATATTGACGGCATCGACTGGGAATACGCCCTGCGTTATACGAATGACAGACAAATGCTGCTGGCGGCAGCCAGGGATTTCTACCAGACAATGGCAACGGAAGCTGAGCAGCTTGGACAGATGGCAACGGAACTGAAAACGCTTAATCATTCAGGGCAAAACGAGGGTTCTGTTTCTCATGATGACTTGGCAAAAGCCCTCAGGCAATACGAAGTAAAAGTACATTCCATGAAAAGCACTTCTGGCATGATAGGGGCAGTCCCCTTGTCAGGTATTGCAAAATTATTGGAATATGCAGCCCGGGACGGTAAAGCAGATTTTGTGGAATGGGTGACGCCTGCATTTTTAGAGGAATGGATGGCGCTTTGGGAACGCCTGCACCTCTTGGCAGAAGATGAAACGGCAGAAAAAATTGCGGCAAAGCCCACAGAAGTCCGCGAACTGCTGGTAAAACTTAGCGCCGCCATGGAAGACATGGACATCAGCGCCTCCGATGACATTGCCGCACAGCTTAATATGTTCCGCTATTCCGAACAGGTTGCTCCCTTAATGCAACAACTGTTCCTTGCCGTCACCAACCTGGATACCGCACAGGCAGGGCAGACGATAGAGGAAATAAAAAAATTGATATCACAGGATTTATAAAATATCCTGTAGAAATGAGGTAAAAATGATAGATTTTAATTACAAAAAGTCAGAAAAAAAGAAAATTATGATTGTTGATGACACCGCCATCATGGTGCGTAACATCAAAAACATCCTGGGTGACAAATATACAGTCTTCTTTGCCACTTCCGGAGAACAGGCTTTGCACATTATCCCGGAAAAAGAACCCGACTTAATCCTCTTAGATTACAAAATGCCGGGAATGGACGGAAAACAGGTATATGAAGAAATGCTCAAGGATGAGGACATGAAAGATATCCCGGTTATTTTCCTCACCAGCACTGCCGATGAAAAAACCATTCGTTCTATCCTGGAAACCAAACCGGCCGGCTATATCCTGAAACCTGCCAACCAGGCAGATCTCCTGGAAAAAATCAGTACATGCCTGGAAAATTCCGAGAAAGCAAAGAAAGATAACCCATAATGCTGAGGAAACACTGATTAAATCATTGTTTCCCTAAAGCAACAATACAGAAAACAGGGGGCTACGCAATACGTTGCGCCGGAACCCCTGTTTTGTATTTCAGGCAGCCTTTCAGCACATACCTGTGCCTTCTATTTCAGGCAGCCTTTCAGCACATATCTGCGCCTTCTATTTCAGGCAATTTTTCAGTCCGGTATAGCGTTTCTGCTCGCTGACATTGCCAATCATCCCCTGAAACGTCCGCTCGTTGCCCACCAGCGTTACACACCTCTTCGCCCGGGTGACTGCAGTGTAGAGAAGATTGCGGTTCATCAGCATCCTGGGACCTGTCAGCAGCGGAATCACCACCGCCGGATATTCGCTCCCCTGGGATTTGTGGATGGTGATGGCATATGCAAGTTCCAGTTCATCCAGCTGTTTAAAGGCATAGTCCACCAGCCTGCCTTCTTCAAATTCTACGGTCACAATCTCCTGATAATCGTCTATGCTGCGGATTTTGCCCATATCGCCGTTGAACACGCCCATGCCCTTGTCAATCGCCAAACCATAGCGGCTGCGGATTTCCCACTCCAGCTGATAATTATTTTTGATCTGCATGACCTTGTCACCCTCGCGGAAAACCATATCGCCATGCTCTCTTTCTTTCTTGTCTCCATCTGGAGGATTGAGGTATCTCTGCAAAATATTATTCAGCCGTTCCACGCCCAAAAGCCCTTTGCGCATAGGCGTCAGCACCTGGATGTCAAACGGTTCCGCTTCCACAAATTTCGGCAGCTTCTGCTGAATCAGCTGAATAACCACACTGATTATCACATTGGCGTCATAACGCTTAAGGAAAAAGAAATCCATGCTCTGATTGTCCAGCGCCACTTCCTCCCCGCGGTTAATTTTATGGGCATTGACAACGATATCGCTTCGCGCCGCCTGCCGAAATATCTTGGTCAGGCGGACGACATGAAAACGTTCCGATTCTATTATATCCCGCAGTACGCTCCCCGGACCCACGCTGGGAAGCTGGTTGACATCCCCTACCAACACCAGGCGCGTTCCTTCCACTACCGCTTTCAGCAGGGAATGCATCAGGGAAATATCAACCATGGACATCTCATCCACGATAATGACATCCGCTTCCAGGGGATTTTGCTCATTGCGCTCAAATCCCGCTTCACCTTCCATGCCTCCGTTCAGTTCCAGCAGCCGGTGGATGGTTTTCGCTTCAAACCCCGTGGTCTCACTCATGCGTTTTGCTGCCCGCCCGGTGGGCGCTGCCAGAAAAATGTCCATCCCCTCCATCTCAAAATAACGGATAATCGTATTGATGGTGGTTGTCTTTCCAGTTCCTGGACCGCCGGTAATTACCACCGTGCCATTGCGGACTGCCTCAATGACTGCCTCTGCCTGCAATTCATCCAGCTCCATACCCGTGCTCTTCTCAATCGCGCGGATACGGTCCTTTATCTCTATCTCGGGCACGTCATAGGAAAGATCCAGCCTGTCCAGCATGGCAGCCGTGTTAAGTTCCATATGATAAAATCTCGCCGCATAGAGAAACCGCGTGCCCTCCATCTCCTTAATCATCACTTTCTTCTCTATGGCAAGGTCCATATAATGCTTCTCTATGTATTCCGCAGCAAGACCCAGGAGTTCACCCGCCCTCTGGGTCAGAATATGTTCCGGCAGACAGGTATGCCCTTCTGAGGCTGCCTGGACTAATGTATATTGGATGCCGCTGCGCACCCGGAAATCGGAATCGGCATGGATGCCGAGCCGGCCGGCAATCTCGTCTGCAATGCGAAAACCCACACCCTGGATATCATCTGCCAGGCGGTATGGGTTCTCCTTTAATATGGTATAAAGTTCCTGTCCGTACGTCTGATAAATCTTTACGGAAAGCGTCTGGGAAATGCCATACTGCTGCAGGAAAATCATTGCCTGACGCAGCTCGCGTTTCCCTTCCACCTGCTCTGCTATCTCCATTGCCTTGCGCTCGCTGATTCCTTTGACCTCTGCAAGCCGCTCAGGCTCTTCCTCAATAATACGGAACGTATCTTCTTTAAATCTGCGGACAATTCTTGCAGCCAATGCCGCGCCGATTCCCTTGATAGCGCCGGAACCGAGGTAACGCTCTATCGACAAGATATCCTCCGGCGACTTGACCTGAAAGGAATGCATCTTAAATTGCCTGCCATAAGACGGATGCTCCGTGTATTCTCCCGCCAGTTCCAGCGTTTCGCCTTCCCCGACGCCATGGAAAATACCCACGCAGGTAACCTCTTCCTCTCCGCTCACAAGATTCAGCACAGTATAGCCGTTATCGCTGTTCTGGAATACGATATGCTCTACATATCCGCTCAGTGTCTCCACGTCTCTATTCCAGTCCATAATTGCGCTTCATCTGCTCATACAGCATCTGCGCAATCCCCAGCCCATCACCGTTTGCCGACTGATCTGCAAAGCTCTGGACCATCTGTTCCTTATAATAATCCTGAATCTGCCGGGTGTAGGAGGAAACCTCCTCAGATTCTGGAATCATCTTCTGCATCGCCTTAAACATCTGCTCTGTAAAGTATGCTTCAAAATCCTTACAGACATCCATCAGCTCATCTTCCGTGGCTTTAGACAAATCAGAGTTTAATGTATCCTCCAGCTTACTGGTGGTATTATCAGTCATTGTACTGTTCGTATTATATAAAGCATTCAATCCATCGATTGTAAGACTCATAATATTTCCCTCTTTCTGTCAGTTATCGTTTGAGCTGGTTCGCCTGACCCAGCATATCGTCTGAAGTCTGGATTGCCTTGGAATTCATCTCATAAGCTCTCTGTGCCACAATCAAGTTAACCATCTCGTCAGCCACCTGCACATTGGAGCCTTCCAGATAGCCCTGGCGTATAGAACTTAAGGTGAGCCCCTGAGTCGTCGCTTCATTCAAAGGCTGCCCGGAAGCATCGGTAACTCCCAGAAGGCTGTTCGTCAATTTGTCAAGCCCCGCCGGGTTATTGAATTGGAACAGCCCAATCGACTGATTTAGGGAAATATAATTATTCTGGCCGTCTTGATAGCCGAACGCCCCATCCTGGTCTACCATCATCTTGCTGGCACTGACGCCGCCCGGAATCTCAATAGGGTTTCCATTAGTGTCAAGCACCGGGTATCCGTTGGAAGTTACCAGCGTAAGGTTCCCATCATTGCCCGCGCTCAGCTTAAAATCGCCATTTCTCGTATAATATGTATTGCCGTCCGCACCTCTTACCGCAAAGAAGCCATCGCCGTCTATTGCCATCGCCGTATAGCTTTCGCTGTCCAAATGCGCTCCCTGCGTAAAATTGGAGGTGATAGAAGCTACCCTGGTACCCAGGCCAACCTGTGCGGATATCGGCTTCTGTTCCCCATTCGCGGTTGTCGTCCTCGTCTGCAGCGTTTGGTACAGCAGAGATTTGAACTCCGTCTTCTCCGTCTTGTAGCCAGTAGTGTTAACATTTGCCAGGTTATTCGCAATCGTATCTACCGCTGTCTGCTGTGAAATCATGCCGGACGCTGCCGACCACAAAGATCTCATCATTTAAAAACAACTCCTTTCTGATAATAAGGTATCGGCACGCGTCGCTTCGCGCCACCTGCCTGTTGGTAATGTCACGCCCGGCTTTGCCGGACCTGACCTATCGGTCGACGCATTATATGTCGTGCTTTGCACGAGGCGTCTCCCTCTCGTCGGAAGGCATTTCATAAATGCTTCGCATTTGCCTTCCTCCTATACCTTGCCCATTACTACGGCTTTCTCTAGTGTACTGTCTATTGTCTGTATTATCTTCTGGTTGCTCTCATATGCACGAGAAATGTTAATCATCTCCACCATCTCGGAGACAACGTTCACGTTGGACATCTCCAGCGTGCCCTGCTCCACCCTTGCGGTAGAGTTCTGTACCTGTCCTCCTTCCACAAGGTCATACATATTCTCGCCATATTTAGCTAAGAAATTATAATCTGCAAAATCAACGACGCCAATCTGCCCCACTTGCTGATTGTTCTGGTAGAGGTTGCCATTGTCATCCACCACCAGCCGTACGTTGGGATCTACCCTTATGTATCCGGCCTGCCCCGGATTGCCTGCCTGGGCTGCCGCCTGGTTTAATACATAATCTCCATCCTTGGTCACCAGATATCCCTCGCGGGTGACGGTAAACGCTCCGTCTCTGGTGTACTTCACGGAAGCCTCTCCAGCCTTATTCGTATAAGAAATTCCGAAAAAGCCGTCTCCGTCAATTGCCATATCATAAATATTGTCCGTTACACGGAAAGAACCCTGCCCATAATCTGTATAACATTCGCCAATCTTAACTCCAAGAGAAACATCCCCAATGCCTCTCGGCAGACTGTACGCTGAAGTGTCCTTAATCTTGATTGCCAGCATCTCGTCAAAGGCCTGGGAAGTAGCGCCTTCTTTCTTAAATCCGTTGGTTGCTGAGTTGGCAAGATTGTTGGTGAGTACATCCATGCGGTTCTGCTGATTAATCATACCGGTATAAGCCGTATATAACCCTTTTACCATAATCTGTGCTCCTTTGCATGCTGATTATCCGTTACTTTAACCCGGCCCTGAATATCTGGGCCATGCACCATTTACGCGCCAGAATTTATTCTTCTTTCCTGACTGTCCCCGATAAAGATTCCACATATCTTCCCGTGCCGATAGCGACACAAGTCATCGGTTCCTCCGCCGTCATGGTATTGATTCCGGTTTTGTCCTCAATAAGCTCCTCAAGCCCGCGCAGCAGAGAACCGCCGCCTGTGAGGATGATTCCACGGTCTGCAACATCGGCTGCAAGTTCCGGCGGAGTCTTCTCCAATACGCTGTGTACAGCTTCCACAATCTGCAGTGTTGCCTCTCGCAGCGCTTCCTCTGTCTCCTCGGAAGATACGGACACCGTCTTGGGAAGGCCGGTTACCAGGTTACGCCCCCGCACATCCATAGTATCATTCTGTGCCAATGGGAAGCAGGTGCCAATCTTAATCTTAATATCTTCTGCAGTCCTCTCTCCAATGAGAAGGTTATGCTTCTTTCTCATATATCGGACAATTGCCTCGTCAAAATCATCCCCTGCTATCTTAATGGAAGTACTTACCACTGTACCTCCCAGGGAAATCACCGCAATGTCCGCCGTTCCACCGCCAATATCTACTATCATATTGCCGCAGGGTTTTGCGATATCCACGCCAGCGCCGATTGCTGCAGCGATAGGCTCTTCAATAATGGAAACCTCCCTTGCGCCCGCCTGGTAGGTGGCATCCTCTACGGCCTTTTTCTCCACCTCGGTGACGCCGCTGGGCACGCACACACTGATACGCGGTTTGCGGAAACTTTTCTTTCCAAGGGCTTTCTGAATAAAGTATCTTAACATTTTTTCGGTCACTGTGTAGTCAGAAATAACCCCTTGGCGCAAAGGTCTTACCGCAACAATATTTCCAGGCGTCCTTCCAAGCATCAGCCTGGCCTCTTCGCCGATAGCTTTAATCTTATTGGTATCCCTGTCAAAGGCTACCACGGAAGGCTCCTTCAATACGACGCCTTTTCCTTTTATATATACAAGGATGCTCGCTGTTCCTAAATCGATTCCTATATCTGTCGACATCTTGACTGTCCCCTTTCGTCTCTCTATCTGAATATCGCTGAACGTAATAACTCTATTTTTCCATACATAGATACATTATATACAATCAGAAGTAATTTTCAAAGTGTTTTTTTCAAAATAAATAAAAAACTTCCATAATTAAGCATTTTACTGAAAATCCTTAGGGAAGTTTATATATATTTTATATTCTTTTGAAAATGTTTTGCATTTTTTCACATATCTGTCACATTCTCCGGTTATACTAATACTCGTACTAGCTAACAAGCTAATATAATTTTTCATAACTCATGCTTCCTGGGTTCTTCGGAATCCAGGAGGTACTCCCCGACTTTCAGCTGTGCGGTTCTACCGCGCAGCTTTTTGCAACTATTCAGAACCTCTCCGAAAATAATAAAAGGTTCACCGGCATATCTGCTGCTTGAAGTCATCGACATGCCGGCAAACTAATGTCTTTCACTCTACCTGTACTGTCGCTGAATCCCCTTTCTTCGCCTGTTCTATGACCGCTGGAACAAGTTTCCTGAAATTATCCCCGGAATGGGTTGCCCCAGCCATACTGTCTACCTGGGTATCTTTCTGCCCTTCAAGCAGCTGCCTGACATACTCTCTGGTATATTGGTTCGGATAATTTCCTGAAACAGTCCCCATGTTGCGCATATATTCATTGTCCCAGGCTTTGATAAAGCCGCTGGCATCTTTGGCGTTAAACTCTGCGGACACAATCGTATCGTCCTTAACCTGGATGCATACATACTCTTTCCACCCATGAGAAAATTCTGCCATCTCCGCTGTGTAATACCCATCCCGCATCTTATTCCCACATCCAGCCATTAGCAGCATCCCGCAAAGAAATAGGACTGCTGCCCCTTTCGCTGCAAACAGCCTGATAAATTTTTGAACATCCTTACCCTGAAAAATTACCATATCTTCCAATTTCATTCCAGAGCCCCTCCTTTCAGCTTCACGGCTGCCACTACCTCGCCCAATTCTTCTGCCTGGGTCAGCGACAACGCTGCCGTCTCATCCGTCTCCTGGGCAAGCTGCCTGTTCGTGTTGGCAATCTTACGGACTTTGTCTGCCTCCTCCGTCACCATGGCTGCCGCTTCTTTCTGCTGCTCTACCACTGCCGCCATACTGTGGGAAATTCCGGTAAACTTCTCTGTCGCCTGGTAAATCTCCTGGAAAGATTCTGCTGTGGCATCCGCCGTCTTTAAGCCTTTTTCAATTGAAATATTCGCCTGATCTATGATGCCTGCCGTCTGTTTCAGCGCATTAGCTGTCTGGTCCGCAAGCACTCCAATCTGCTGAGCCACCACGGCAAAGCCTCTGCCGGATTCTCCGGCACGTGCCGCTTCAATGGATGCATTCAATGCCAGCAAACTGGTCTCTGAGGAAATTTCTTCAATCAACTGACTGATTTTAATAATTTCCTGCATGTTCTCATAAATGTCACGCATCGTTTCCAACATGCCATCCATCTGCTCACGTCCCTGATCCACCTTGCTTTGGGCACCGCTTGCATATTCTTTGACCTGTCCCGCATTTTCTGTGATATGCTCAATCTGTTCCGTAATCTGCTGGATGCTGTCAATCAGCCGCTCCAGGGCAACCTCCTGTTCCACTGACCCATCATACAGCCGTTTGGCATAGCCAGACACTTCAGAAGAATTCGCATTGACTGCCACAGAAGAATCATTAATTCTGCGCATAGTCTCATTGAGGGACTCTGTGATGGTAGTCAAGGCTTCACGGATTGCAACAAAATCACCGCTGAAAGAATCGGGCACTTCCTGGGAATAATCTCCTCTTGACAGATAACCCAAGGATGAATTGATGTCATTGATATAACCATCAACGCTGGCAATCGTCTTGGCAAGGGCATTCGTCAGAACCTGTGCTTCTTCGTTTGTCTTGGCAAGTATAACTTCATCTTTCAGATTTCCCTCAGACAGGGAAGTAAGCCTGCCAGTAGCAAGGGACAGTGAATCTGAGATGCTGTCCGCCATTTTGACAATCACATACCGCGCAATAAACAACAGCACCAAGGCAATTAAAATGCAGACAAACACAGAGACGAACAAGGTCGCCTGAAATTCCCGGCGCGGCGCATCTATTACCAGCGTCCAGTTGGTCCCCGGCACTGGCGCATAAGCTACATAGTGGCTTACTCCATGCAAGCGGGTAGATTCAGCGCCTGTCTGAAAATTTATCATATTATCAAAAATCTTTTTATTCTTCCGGGAGTTATATATTTCGTAGACATTTTCATGCTTCTGCATGTTTTCCAAGTCCTTGTCTGCAATAATCGTCCCCTCTTCATTAATTATGTATGAATCGCCGGTTGCCCCTATATTGATATTGGAGAGCACATCGTTGAGCATGTCATATTTATAGCTTCCCACCAGATAAGAATGCACTTCCCCATCCTTGCTCATGGGAAGGGCAACGCTAAGCTGCCAGATATCATCTTCGTAGTAAGGTTCATCGATGACAATATTTGATGTCTGCTGCAGATATGCATAATATTTCTTGTCGGCAATGCTTTCCGGCGCTTCCTCATCTCCGTACAGCTTCTTGCCTGAAAGGTCATAGCCACCCAGCCAGACAAACTCTATGCGGGTCTCGCGCTCATCCAGGACTTCCTGCTTCTGCTGTACAGAAGCTCCTTCCTCCGTCAATGCCTCCTCCAGCGCCAGATTTGCCATGCGGTCTGTGAGAAGATGCAGATTGGCTCCTACATTTTGCGAAGAGGTCTTTGCCATCAATTGCAAATTGTCCAATAAAATCGTATTTGTAGAAATAAAGCTGCTAATAATCATTATTACCGTAAGCAGAACACCAAGTAGAATCGCCACCGACATTACATAAAACTCAATGGTCTGCTTAATGGTCCGTTTCTTTTTCATAACACAAGTTTCCTTTCCACCCTTCCTCCCATATTATAGCAGATATTATATAATTTTCCAGATATTTACAGTGCAATTAACTAATTTCTATTTCATAATTATAGAGAGAATATCTTGCTGCCTTTCTTTAGACATTCTTTCCTCTGACTTTTGAACTGCAGTTTATCTCTGCAGATATTTGCGGATATACTGACCGGTGTAGGAGTTTTCCACCGCTGCCACCTCTTCCGGCGTCCCCTTTGCAATGACTGTTCCGCCTCCATCTCCGCCTTCCGGTCCCATATCTATAATATAGTCCGCCGTCTTAATCACATCAAGGTTATGCTCGATAACCACAACGGTGTTGCCGCCTTCCGCAAGCCGCTGCAGGATTTCTGTCAGCTTATGCACATCTGCAAAATGCAGCCCGGTTGTCGGCTCATCAAGAATGTAAATCGTCTTCCCGGTACTGCGTCGGCTCAGTTCTGTAGCAAGCTTAATACGCTGCGCCTCCCCGCCGGACAACGTCGTGGACGGCTGGCCCAGCTTGATATAGGAAAGCCCTACGTCATACAAAGTCTCAATCTTCCTGCGGATGGAAGGTACATGCTCAAAGAATGTTAACGCTTCCTCCACTGTCATATCCAGTACATCATAGATGTTCTTGCCCTTATATCTGACTTCCAGCGTTTCGCGATTGTAACGCTTGCCGCCGCAGACCTCACAAGGCACATACACATCCGGCAGGAAATGCATCTCTATCTTCAGAATACCATCACCGGAGCACGCTTCACATCTTCCGCCCTTTACATTGAAGCTGAACCTTCCTTTGGCATAGCCTTTGGCCTTGGCATCCGGCGTTGCCGCAAACAAATCACGAATCTGATCAAATACGCCAGTATACGTTGCCGGATTAGAACGCGGTGTCCTGCCAATCGGAGACTGATCAATGTCAATCACTTTATCCAACTGTCCAATTCCCTCGATACTCTTGTGCTTTCCCGGAATTACCCTGGCACGGTTCAAATCCCTCGCCAAACGTTTATAGAGAATCTCATTGGTCAGCGAAGACTTCCCGGAACCTGATACTCCGGTGATACAGGTCATCACTCCCAACGGAATCTCCACATTGATATTCTGCAGGTTATTCTCCTGCGCACCCTTAATCTTAAGGAAGCCTGTCGGTTTTCTCCTCGTCTTTGGCACCGGAATCTTTATCTTGCCGCTAAGGTATGCACCGGTTATGGAATCTGGATTCTTCATGATATCTTTCGCCGTCCCCTGCGCAACCAATTTTCCTCCATGTTCCCCGGCCCCCGGACCGATATCTACAATATGGTCCGCTGCCAGCATGGTGTCCTCATCATGCTCAACCACAATCAATGTGTTTC
Source organism: uncultured Lachnospiraceae bacterium (assembly GCA_947565885.1). GTDB lineage: Bacteria > Bacillota > Clostridia > Lachnospirales > Lachnospiraceae > Petralouisia. The sequence continues at coordinate 1,768 of CANOHX010000004.1, read as the reverse complement.
CCAAATTTTTAAGGTTATTTAGCGTATTCAGCAGCTTGTCGTTGTCTCGCTGGTGCAGTCCAATACTCGGCTCGTCCAAGATATACGCCACGCCCACAAGACCGGAACCAATCTGGGTTGCCAGGCGGATACGCTGCGCCTCCCCGCCGGACAAACTTCCCGTAGCACGCGAAAGCGTCAGGTATTCCAGCCCCACATCCACCAAAAATCCCACGCGCGCCTTGATTTCCTTAAGCACCTGCGCGCCAATCAACTGCTGCTGTTTTGTCAATTCCATCTCCGCCAAATATTCCTGAAGCTTTCTTATCGAAATGGATGTGACCTCATAAATATTTCTGTCAGCAACTGTCACGGCAAGGGCTTCGCGTTTCAGGCGCTGCCCGCCGCATGATTTACAGGGCGTTACACGCATAAACTGTTCGTATTCCTGCTTCATGGTGTCGGAACCCGTCTCCCGGTAACGTCTTTGCACATTGCGGATAAGCCCTTCAAACGCCACATCATAGATACCCTCGCCGCGCTGCCCCTTGTAATGGACTTTCATTTCCTTTCCTCCGGTACCATTGAGCAAAATATCCTGCACCTTTGCCGGTAGTTCCTCGTAAGGCGTATCAAGTTCAAAATTGTACTCTTTCGCCAAGGCAACCAGAATGGCATTGGTAAAGCTGCCTTTGTCCGTACAGGACTGCCAGCCCATCACCTGAATTGCGCCACCGGCAATGCTTAACGATTTGTCAGGAATCATCAGATCCACGTCAAACTCCATCTTATAACCCAAACCAAAACAGTCTGGACAGGCGCCAAAGGGATTGTTAAAAGAGAAACTCCTGGGTTCAATCTCGTCCACGCTGATGCCACAGTCCGGGCAGGAAAAACTCTGTGAAAAGTTAATCATCTCCCCGCCAATGACATCCACAGCCATCAGCCCTTCAGCGAGTTCTAACACATTTTCCACAGAATCGGTGAGACGTTTCTCAATCCCCGGCTTCACCACAAGGCGGTCAACCACAATTTCGACATTATGCTTAACATTCTTGTCCAAAGAAATCTCTTCGGACAAATCATAGACATTCCCATCGACCTGCACCCGCACATAGCCGCTGCGTTTCGCCTGTTCAAACAATTTCTGGTGCATTCCCTTGCGCCCACGCACCACCGGGGCCAAAAGCTGGATTTTGCTCCCTTCCGGCAGGGACATAATCTGGTCTACCATCTGGTCCACTGACTGTTTTTTAATCTCTTTGCCACAGTTAGGACAATGCGGAATACCTATCCTGGCATAGAGCAGACGGAAATAATCATAGATTTCCGTGACTGTCCCCACGGTAGACCTCGGGTTGCGGTTGGTGGATTTCTGGTCAATGGAGATTGCCGGCGAAAGGCCCTCTATCTTCTCCACATCCGGCTTCTCCATCTGCCCCAGGAACTGTCTTGCATAAGAAGACAAGGATTCCATATACCTCCGCTGCCCCTCCGCATAGATTGTATCGAAAGCAAGGGAAGATTTCCCCGAACCGCTCAAGCCAGTCAGCACGACAAATTCATTCCTCGGAATATCCACATCAAGATTTTTCAGATTGTGCTCATTCGCTCCCCGTATTTTGATATATTTTCTCTCTGTCTTTGCCATAGTATGGTAACTCCTTTTTATCATTTCTGGTTATCAGCTTCGCTCTGCCTTTTGGCTGCTCCACAAGGCATCAGGGCTCCTCCCAGCTTCGCTCTGCCTTTTGGCTGCTCCACAAGGCATCAGGGCTCCTCCCAGCTT
>CANOHX010000003.1 GCA_947565885.1 uncultured Lachnospiraceae bacterium | reverse complement strand
ATGTGTGCGGACCTACCGTGTACAATCTCATCCATATCGGAAATGCACGTCCGATGATGGTGTTTGATACGGTGCGCCGCTATATGGAGTACAAGGGCTATGAAGTAAATTATGTATCCAATTTTACGGATGTGGACGATAAGATTATCAAGAAAGCTGTGGAGGAGGGCGTGTCAGCGCAGGAAATTTCTCAGCGTTATATTGAAGAATGCAAGAAAGACATGGCTGCCATGAATGTGCGGCCTGCCACGGTCCATCCGCTGGCAACGCAGGAGATTGGCGGTATGTTGGAAATGATTTCCACCTTGATTGAAAAAGGGTTTGCCTACGTGGTGGAGGATGGCACTGTCTATTTCCGCACGAGGAAATTTAAAGAGTACGGCAAACTTTCCCATAAGAATTTAGACGACCTGCAGGCAGGGCATCGGGACATCAAGGTGACTGGCGAGGACAAGGAGGATTCCCTGGATTTCGTACTGTGGAAGCCTAAGAAAGAGGGGGAGCCGTACTGGGAGTCCCCCTGGTGCAACGGCAGGCCAGGCTGGCATATTGAGTGCTCCGTGATGGCGAAGAAATATCTGGGCGAGGAAATTGATATCCATGCAGGCGGCGAGGACCTGATTTTTCCGCATCATGAGAACGAGATTGCCCAGAGCGAGGCCTGCAACGGCAGGGTTTTTGCCAAATACTGGATACACAATGGATTTTTAAATATTGACAATAAGAAGATGTCCAAATCCGAGGGAAATTTCTTTACAGTCCGCGAAATTGGCGAAAAGTACGATTTGCAGGTGCTGCGTTTCTTTATGCTCAGCGCCCATTACCGCAGCCCGCTGAATTTCAGCGCGGAACTTATGGAGGCGGCGAAGAACGGTCTGGAACGTATTTTAAATGCAGCGCAGAATCTGCAGCATCTGCAGAAAAATACTGCTGCGTCTGTGATGACGCAGGAGGAAGCGGAAGTATTTGCGGGCAGCAAAGCTTTCGTAGAGAAATTTGAGAAATCCATGGATGATGACTTCAATACGGCAGATGCAATCTCCGCTGTTTTTGAATTCGTGAAATACTGTAATACGAATGTGGCAGAGGGGAGTTCCAGGGAATTGTTGGAGAAGCTTTATCAGCGGCTTGAGAGTCTCTGCGATGTTTTGGGCATCATTCTTGCCAAGGAAGAGGAAATCCTCGACGAGGAAATCGAAAAGCTGATTGAAGAACGTCAGGCGGCGCGCAAGGAGAAGAATTTCGCACGTGCAGATGAAATCCGCGAGATACTGTCGGAAAAAGGGATTATCCTGGAGGATACCAGGGAAGGCGTAAAATGGAAAAGGGCATAAATTCATATATTTTAGGAAAATTTGGTTTAGAGAAAAAAGACATCCGCAGTTATTCTCCCCTTACACTGGCTTATATTGGAGATGGCATCTATGACCTTGTCATCCGTTCTATGGTGGTGGGGGAAAGGAGTGCCCATGTCAATGACCTTCACTGCCATACCAGCCAGCTTGTGAAAGCACATAGCCAGTCAGAGATGGTGGGAGAACTTTTGCCGGAACTGACCGAGGAGGAACTGGCAGTATATAAGCGGGGCAGGAATGCCAAGTCTTCTACAATGGCAAAGAATGCCACTGTGGGAGATTACCGCCGGGCGACTGGTTTCGAGGCGTTGATGGGCTATCTGTATCTGGAAGATAAGATGGAGCGGATGATGGAGCTGATTACAACCGGGCTTAACAGGATCGGGAAAGGAGTAAAAGATTGAGGTACGAAGAGTTGACCATTGAGGGAAGGAATGCAGTTTTGGAAGCATTCCGTTCCGGGAAGACCATAGACAAGCTGTTTGTGCAGAAAGGCTGCCAGGATGGGCCTGTCAGGACAATTATCCGGGAAGCCAAAAAGCATGATACCATTCTGGACTATGTGGAGAAAGAGCGGTTAGACCAGATTTCTGAGACGAAAAAGCATCAAGGCGTCATCGCCTATGCGGCGGCTTATGAATACGCGCAGGTGGAGGACATGTTGTCGGCAGCCAAAGAGAAGCAGGAGGATCCGTTTTTAATCCTGCTTGACAATATCGAAGACCCCCACAACCTGGGGGCGATTATCCGTACGGCCAACCTCGCCGGCGCGCATGGCGTGATTATACCCAAGCGCCGGGCGGCAGGGCTTACGGCAACCGTGGCGAAAGCTTCAGCCGGGGCGTTGAATTATACGCCGGTGGCGAAAGTAACCAACCTGTCCCAGACTATTAAGGAATTAAAGGAACAGGGAATCTGGTTTGTCTGTGCCGATATGGACGGAGAGACAATGTACCGGCTGGACTTAAAGGGACCCATCGGGCTGGTGATTGGCGGCGAGGGAGATGGAGTTGGCAAGCTGGTCAAGGAGAATTGTGATTTTAACGCTGCCATTCCCATGGCAGGGGAGATTGATTCATTAAATGCTTCCGTGGCCGCTGGGGTTCTCGCTTACGAGATTGTGAGGCAGAGGATGCAGTGAGGGGAAAGAAGTGCTAAAAGAGAGAGAATTTGCGAATCAGGCGGATGAAATACTGATTGAGCAGCTGCGCAGCGGCCAGCAGGAAATTACCGATTACATTATGGACAAATATAAGAACCTGGTACGCAAGCGGGCAAATGCCATGTTCCTCATTGGAGGGGACACGGATGATTTGATTCAAGAGGGGATGATTGGGCTGTTTAAGGCAATCCGGGATTTCAATGTGGACAAAGACGCGTCCTTTTACCATTTTGCGGATTTGTGCATTACCCGGCAGATTTACCATGCCGTGGAGGCATCCCAGAGAAAAAAGCATTTACCCCTGAACACTTATGTTTCGCTGAATGCACAGATGGGGCAGGAAGGGGAAGAGACTTTTTTAGACGTGTTGGAATCTTTTGAATATTCCAATCCAGAGCAGCTTCTCATTGAGCGGGAAGATGCCCGGGCAATCCGGGAGAAGATAAAGGATGGCCTCAGCAGGTTTGAGCGGCAGGTCATACAGCTTTACCTGCAGGGGCTGAGTTACCGGCAGATTGCGCAGCAGCTTGGCAAGGAGCCCAAAGCGATTGACAATGCGCTGCAGCGCATCCGCGCAAAGATAAAAATGTAAAGAAATGGTTGACAAACCGTATTTTGCTGGGTATAATATATCAAGTGTGGATAGGAGACTGTGATGAAGATAGATTTATCAGATATCATTTCCAGTGAAGATAAGGAAATGTCGAAACAGGCAGAAATTGAATTGAAAGCTTTTCATTCCAAACTGGGTCAGTTTCCAATTATAAAGCGCACACCGTTTGTGCTGACGTTTACCAACGAGAACAATAAGCGGCTGCTTATTCGGGGGGAGACGGAAGTGACAATCGCAATCCCATGCGACCGCTGCCTGGAAGAGGTGGACAGGGTGATTCCCATCAAGATAGAGAAGCAGTTAGACCTCAGTGAAGACGAGGCAGAGTGGGACATGGCAGAAACAAATTATATGACAGGAACAAAGCTGGATGTAGATCAACTTATTTTTGGAGAAATTTTGGTGAGTTGGCCAATGAAGGTTCTGTGCAGGGAGGATTGCCAGGGCATCTGCAAACGGTGCGGCGCCAACCTGAATTTGACAGAATGCCAGTGCCAGAAAACAGAGCCGGATCCAAGAATGGCGGCAATCCAGGATATTTTTAACCAATTTAAGGAGGTGTGATCATGTCTATATGTCCAAAAAATAAATCTTCCAAATCAAGAAGAGATAAGAGAAGAGCAAACTGGAAAATGTCTGTTCCGAATTTAGTGAAATGTAGCAAATGTGGGGAGCTGATGATGCCTCATAGAGTCTGCAAGAGCTGCGGAAGCTATAACAAAAAAGAGATTATCCCTCAGGATTAGTCGAAAGAGCCTCTCCACACAGGAGAGGTTTTTTGTTATCTTACAGGGAGAGTATTGCTGCGGCAATGCACTTTCCTGTAAGATAGAAAATAATATGCGCACGCGTGCAAGAGAAAGGAAAAATATGAGATTATTTAATTATGATGGCGGGCTTATGAGGTCTATTTCCAAATTCACAGACTGTATCGGCCTTAGCCTGTTATTTTTGGTAAGCTGCCTCCCCATTTTTACAATCGGCACGGCGATGACAGCCACATACCACACTGCGTACAAGGTGCTGCATCATGACAGGGGATATGTGTTTCGGGATTATATAGAATCGTTCCGGGACAATTTTAAGCAGACAACGCCAGTGTGGCTGATAGCTCTGGTATTGGCAGTTCTTTTGGGCGTTGATGGGTATATTATGGATTATTATGCTAAGGCGGGAAGCATACCGGCAGCGTTGGGCGTGGTGTTTCTCGTAGGAATGATTGTGTGGTTTGTGTGGACTTCCTATCTGTTTCCTTATATGGCGCGTTTTGAGAACACGAGGAAGCAGTCCATGAAAAATGCCATTCTTTTTCCTGTGATACATTTTCCCATGACAGTTTTAATGATGGCGTTAGCGGCAGGGACAGGGTTCCTGATGTATCTGTTCCCATTCCTGGTTGTGCTGCTTCCGGCAATCTATAGCTGGATTCAAAGTTACATCCTGGAATGGATTTTCCGCAAATACATGACGGAAGAAGAGCGCAAGCTGGAAGATGAGAGGAACCGCAAGAACTATGATTGACAAATGGGGAATATAGCCTTGCAGTGGGTTGTTGACTTCTTAGATTACTTATAGTATATTCTTAGGGAGGCATTAGCAGAATAAGGAAATATGAAGTGCCCAGGCACTTTTTTCCTGTTGCGCCGTAAGGAGGAAGTTTCATGGAGGAAATAATAAAAGTGGCAGTCGATGCCATGGGCGGAGACCATGCGCCGGCAGAGATAGTGAAAGGGGCTGTAGACGCCGTAAAATTACGGCAGGATATTAAGGTGTTCCTGATTGGCAGGGAGGAGATTGTAAAGGAAGAGCTGGAGAAACTTTCCTATCAGGGCAGCCAGATTGAGGTAGTCCATGCCCCGGAAGTAATTGAGACTGCAGAGCCTCCCGTGTTGGCTATCCGTAAGAAGAAGCAGTCATCCATCGTAGTTGGCATGAATATGGTGAAAGAGAAAAAAGCAGATGCTATCGTTTCTGCAGGAAGTTCCGGCGCCATATTGGTGGGAGGACAAGTTATCGTCGGCAGGATTAAGGGCGTGGAGCGTCCGCCGCTGGCGCCGCTGATTCCCACGAAGAAAGGCGTGTCCTTGCTTGTTGACTGCGGAGCTAATGTGGATGCCAGATCTTCGCATCTTGTGCAGTTTGCCAAAATGGGTTCCATCTACATGGAGAATGTTCTGGGCATTGAAAATCCCAGGGTTGCCATCGTAAACATTGGCGCAGAGGAGGAGAAAGGAAATGCATTGGTCAAAGAGACATTTCCGCTTCTGAAGAACTGCCCGGATATCAATTTCGTGGGAAGCATTGAGGCACGCGATATCCCGGCCGGCGATGCGGACGTCATTGTCTGTGAGGCATTTGTAGGGAACGTCATCCTCAAGCTGTATGAGGGAGTGGGCGCGACTATGCTCAGTATGGTAAAGGCGGGCCTGATGGAGACGCTGCGAAGCAAGATTGGTGCATTGCTTGTGAAGCCGGCATTGAAAAAGACTATGAAGTCGTTCGATGCCAGTGAGTACGGCGGCGCGCCGCTTCTCGGGCTGAATGGTCTGGTTGTCAAGACTCATGGAAGTTCTAAAGCAAAGGAGGTAACGAACTCTATCATTCAGTGCGTTACTTTCAAAGAACAGGAAATTAACGAGAAAATCAAAAGGAATATTGGAGGAAGTCATGGAATTTGAAAAGATTAAGAAAATTATTTCAGAAGTATTGAATGTCGATGCAGAAGAGATAACAATGGAGACTACTTTCGTGGATGATCTGGGAGCGGATTCTTTGGATATTTTTCAGATTATCATGGGGCTGGAAGAAGAGTTCGATATTGAGATTGCCAACGAGGAAGCGGAGAAAATTGTGACAGTTGGAGATGCCGTTGAGCAGATTAAGGATGCATTGAATTAATGAAAATGCTTACACTGATAAGGGATAACAGCGCCTGGAAGAAATTGCCATAGATTTCTCCCGGGCTATCCTTATTTGCCGGAAAGGAATGACTTATGAATTTACAGAAAGAATTTGAAGAAAGAATTGGCTACGAGTTCCACAATAAGAAATTGCTTACCCAGGCATTGACGCACAGTTCCTATGCCAATGAGCGGCAGATTAACAGACCGGCGGACAATGAGCGGCTGGAATTCTTGGGCGATGCCGTGCTGGAGGTAGTTACCAGTGATTTTTTGTTCCATGAATACCCTCAGAATCCGGAAGGGGAGCTGACCAGGCAGCGCGCCGGCATCGTGTGTGAACAGGCGCTGGCTTTCTGTACAAGGGAGCTTGCGCTGGGGAAGTATCTCCTGCTGGGTAAGGGAGAAGAACTGACCGGCGGCAGGAAGCGTGCTTCCATTTTATCGGATACATTAGAAGCATTGATTGGAGCAATCTATCTGGACGGTGGTCTTGCTAGTGCAAAAGAGTTTATTTCGCAGTTTGTGCTGAACGATCTTGAGCACAAGCAGCTCTTTTTTGATAGCAAGACTATCCTGCAGGAGATTGTACAGGGGAAAGGCGATGGGGAACTGCATTATCAGCTGATTTGCGAGGAAGGGCCCGACCATAATAAGAAATTTGTGATGGAAGCGCGGATTGGCAATACGGCTTATGGGCAGGGAACAGGAAGGACCAAAAAGGCGGCGGAGCAGGAGGCGGCATACCAGACGCTGCTGCAGTTAAAAGGGCAGGGAGACCAGGATAATGGAGGAAATACATGTATTTAAAAAGCATAGAAGTCCATGGGTTCAAATCTTTTGCCAATAAGATACTCTTTGAATTCCATAATGGAATTACCGGAATTGTCGGTCCGAATGGAAGCGGAAAGAGCAACGTAGCAGATGCCGTGCGTTGGGTGCTGGGCGAACAGCGCGTCAAGCAGCTGCGAGGTTCGAGTATGCAGGATGTTATTTTTTCTGGGACAGAGAACCGTAAGCCGCTCAGCTACGCTTTTGTGGCGATAACCTTAGATAACAGTGACAGGCAGCTAAACGTAGACTACAACGAAGTCACGGTTGCGCGGCGTGTCTACCGTTCCGGGGAGAGCGAATACCTTATCAACGGAACGACTTGCCGACTGAAAGATGTAAACGAACTGTTCTATGACACTGGGATTGGCAAGGAAGGATATTCCATTATCGGGCAGGGGCAGATTGAGCGTATCCTCAGCGGGAAACCGGAGGAACGCCGGGAATTGTTCGATGAGGCGGCAGGAATCGTTAAGTATAAGCGGCGTAAGGCAACGGCGCAGAAAAAACTCGAAGATGAGAGGCAGAACCTTGTGCGTGTCAACGATATCCTTTCTGAACTGGAGAAACAGGTAGGGCCGCTGGAGAAACAGGCGGAGAAGGCAAAGGCTTATCTCAGGAAAAAAGAGGAGTTAAAAACGTACGATGTCAATATGTTCCTCATGGATATGGAGCGCATAAGCCAGCAGTCTGAGGACTTACAGGGCAAAATAAAAATCGTTGACCAAGAGTTAAAAGATACCAACCATTCTTATGGAAATATCAAGGCAGAATATGAACAGACGGAGCTAGATATCGCGCAAGCGGATGAAAAGCTTGCCAAGCTGCGGGAAGAGTTGGGCAATACCACGGTCCTTAAAGGGAAACTGGAAGGGCAGATCAATGTCCTGCGTGAACAGATTCATGCAGCCGAGCAGAGCGAAGAGCATTTTAAGGCGCGCCAGCAGGAAATTGATACGGACAAAGAAGAGCGCCTTAAGCAGAAATCAGATTTTGCCAGAGAGATGGGGCAGTTTAAGCGGCAGCTGAGTTCCGTCGGCGAACAGAAAATCCAGGTGATGGCACAGTACCAGGAAATCCAGGAAGAAATTGCCCGCTGCAGCCGTGGAATCGAAAGCGGCAAAAATGAGATGATTGAGCTTTTGAATAATAAGGCTTCCACCAAGGCAAGGCAGCAGCGCTATGACACTATGCAGGAGCAGGTGAACATTCGTAAGGCGCAGCTGAGCAAGCGGCTGATAGAGCAGAAGAGCGAAGAGGAAAGCTTAAGGTTCATGGTGGACGAGTGCGAGCGCAAGTATGAGGAAGCCAAAGACCGTTATCTGGACCTCCTTAAAAAGGAGCAGGAGCTGGAACAGAGGAATCAGCAGTGGCAGTCCAAGCAGTCGCAGGCCTCACAGGAAATGGAGCAGGAACTGGCGCGTTACCACCGGGAGAAGTCGAGGCTGGAGTCCTTGATTAATATTGCGGAACGCTATGACGGCTATGGAAATTCCATCCGCCGGGTTATGGAAAGAAAAGGGCAGGAGCCGGGGATTTTAGGGGTTGTGGCAGACTTAATCCAAGTCGATAAAAAATATGAGGTTGCCGTGGAGACGGCGCTGGGCGGCAGTATCCAGAATATCGTCACCAGCGACGAGGCAACGGCAAAGAAGATGATTGAATACCTGAAAAAGAACCGATACGGCCGTGCAACTTTCCTTCCGCTGACCAGTGTGGGCAAGAAAACGCCCCAGGTAAACCAGGCAGCCTTAAAAGAGCCGGGAGTGATTGGCATTGGCAGCGAACTTGTCCATGCCGACGAGCGTTACCAGGAATTAAAGACATACCTTTTGGGAAGAACTTATGTGGTAGATACGATTGACCATGCCATTGCCCTTGCGCGGAAATACCAGTATAGCTTAAGGATTGTGACGTTGGAGGGAGAATCCTTGAATCCTGGTGGTTCTATGACTGGAGGCGCATTTAAAAATACCAGCAATCTCCTTGGCAGGAAGCGTGAGATTGAAGATTTGCAGAAACAGACACAGGAACTTGCAGCAGCCCTCAAAAAGAACAAGGAACGCCTGGAAGAAATTCAGACGGCGCGTGAATTGTTAAAGGAAGACAGGCTTAAGCTCCGAGAAGACCTGCAGGAGGCAATGCTTCTGCAGAATACCGAGAAAATGAATTTAGACCGTGCCAGGGAACAGAAAGAAGAAAACGACAGCCAGTATACGGACCTGCAGACGGAGAGCCGGCAGATTGAATACCAGCTGGGGGAAATCAGCGAGAACCGCAGCATGATCCAGCAGGAAATCCAGGCGGCAGACCAGAGAGAGAAAGAAATCGAAGAGGAAAACAGAAACCTGCAGGAGATTTTAGACAGGCAGAGCCACCTTGCCGAGGAGAGCCAGAAGTCTGTCTCCCAGGTACAGTTGGAGGAGGCGAACCTCCTGCAGAAAGTGCGCTTCCTGCAAGAAAATATTTCCCGAATCGAGGGAGAATTGGAAAAATTAGAATCAGACCTGCAGGCGGCAAAACAGGAAAAGGACGATTCACAGGCGGACATCAGGAAAAAACAGCAGGATATTGATAAAATCCTTGAGACGATAACGGCTTCCGATACGGCGCACACTGAGCTGGAACAGAAATTGGAGGAAGGGCAGAAACAGCGGGAGGAGATGTCCCAGTCCTACCGCGGATTTTTCCAGAAGCAGGAGGAACTGTCCAAACGTATCAATGATTTGGACAAAGAACTGTACCGCCTGAACAGCCAGAAAGATAAACTGCAGGAATCTGCGGAGAACCAGAGCAATTATATGTGGGAGGAATATGAACTGACTTTGCACAACGCTATGGATTTGCGCAGTGAAGAATTTAACAATCCCGCAGAACTGAAAAAATTGATTGCAGACATCAAAGATGAAATCCGCAAACTGGGAGACGTCAATGTCAATGCCATTGAAGATTACAAGAGCTTATCCGAGCGTTACGTCTTTATGAAGACCCAGCATGATGACCTGGTAGAGGCAGAGCAGACCTTGCTTGGCATTATTGAAGAGCTGGATGTGGGGATGCGCAAGCAGTTTTTGGAGAAATTTGCAGAAATCCAGACAGAATTCAATAAAGTATTTAAAGAATTGTTCGGTGGCGGAAAGGGGACCTTGGAACTTGTGGAGGATGAGGACATTTTAGAATGCGGTATCCGTATCAGCGCCCAGCCTCCGGGAAAGAAGCTGCAGAATATGATGCAGATGTCTGGCGGTGAGAAAGCGCTGACAGCTATTTCCCTGCTGTTTGCCATCCAGAACCTCAAGCCTTCGCCGTTCTGTCTTTTGGACGAGATTGAGGCGGCGCTGGACGACTCTAATGTGGGGCGCTTTGCTAAATATTTACATAAATTGACGAAGAATACCCAGTTTATCGTAATCACGCACAGACGGGGAACGATGGCTGCAGCGGATCGACTCTATGGAATCACCATGCAGGAAAAAGGCGTATCGACATTAGTTTCCGTGAACTTGATAGAGGAGGATTTGGATGCTTAGTTATAGGAAACGTAAACGTTTTGTTCGTTTCCTATATAAAAAATGTTAGGTAAGAAAGGGTTGGAATTATGGCAGAGGAAAAAAAAGGTTTTTTTAAGCGGCTGGTACAGGGCCTGACCAAGACGAGGGATAATATTGTATCTGGAATAGATTCCATATTCAGCGGGTTTTCCAATATAGATGAGGATTTCTATGAGGAGATTGAAGAAATTCTCATTATGGGGGATTTGGGCGTTCATGCGACCACGGAAATTATTGAGAATCTGAAGAAGAAAGTAAAAGAAGAACATATCAAAGAGCCAGCGCAGTGTAAGGAACTGCTGATTTCCAGTATCAAGGAGCAGATGGATGTCGGCGAGACGGCATACCGCTTCGAACAGGAGAAATCGGTGGTGCTGGTGATTGGCGTCAATGGCGTAGGCAAAACGACGTCTGTGGGCAAGCTTGCTGGCAAACTCAAGGACCAGGGAAAGAAAGTCGTGCTGGCGGCAGCAGATACTTTCCGTGCGGCGGCAGGAGAACAGCTCAGCGAATGGGCGAACCGTGCCGGTGTGGAGATGATTGGCGGGCAGGAAGGCGCAGACCCGGCAGCGGTTGTCTATGATGCGGTGGCGGCCGCCAAGGCGAGGGATGCAGATGTGCTGCTCTGCGATACGGCAGGACGTCTCCACAATAAGAAAAACCTCATGGAAGAATTAAAGAAAATCCACCGTATCCTGGAAAAAGAATATGCTGGCGCATACCGGGAGACGCTGGTGGTACTGGATGGGACTACCGGACAGAATGCGCTTGCCCAGGCAAAACAGTTTTCTGAGGTTGCAGACATTACCGGCATTATCTTAACTAAAATGGACGGCACAGCCAAAGGTGGGATTGCCGTGGCAATTCAGTCGGAGCTGGGCATCCCGGTGAAGTATATCGGGGTGGGCGAGACGATAGACGATTTACAGAAATTTGATGCGGAACAATTTGTCAACGCACTGTTTTCCCGAGATGGGGAGAGCGGACAGGAGGAATAGATTGGGTACAGGAGGATATAAAATGCTGACACTAGATAAGTTTGAAGAGGCAAGCAGGATTGTGCAGGAAGTCACGCAGGAGACGAAGCTGGTATATAGCGATTACCTGAGTGAGCAGACTGGCAACAAGGTGTATCTGAAACCGGAAAACATGCAGTTTACCGGGGCATATAAGGTGCGGGGGGCATATTATAAAATCAGCACCCTCTCCGAGGAAGAGCGTCAGCGGGGCCTGATTACGGCTTCTGCGGGCAACCATGCGCAGGGAGTTGCCTATGCAGCAAGATGTTTCAATGTGAAAGCTACCATCGTGATGCCTACGACCACACCGTTGATTAAAGTGAACCGAACCAAAGGTTATGGTGCAGATGTGGTATTGTATGGGGATGTTTACGATGAGGCGTGTAATAAAGCTTATGAAATGGCGAAAGAACATGGATATACATTCATCCATCCTTTCGACGACCTGGCGGTCGCCACTGGGCAGGGAACGATAGCTATGGAGATTTTTAAGGAGCTGCCTTTAGTGGAATACATTCTGGTGCCAATCGGCGGAGGCGGTCTTGCCACCGGCGTTTCTACGCTTGCCAAGCTGCTGAATCCCAAGATTAAAGTGATTGGCGTGGAGCCGGCAGGGGCAAACTGTATGCAGGCTTCTATTGAGGCGGGAAAAGTGGTGACGCTGCCTGGCGTCAGCACAATTGCAGACGGTACGGCAGTAAAGACTCCGGGGGAAACTATCTTCCCCTATGTCAGGAAGCATATAGATGAGATTATCACCGTGGAGGATGACGAGCTTGTTGTGGCGTTTCTCGATATGGTAGAGAATCATAAGATGGTTGTGGAGAATTCTGGACTTCTGACCGTTGCGGCGCTGCGCCACCTGAAAGTAAAAGGTAAGCGCGTAGTTTCTATTTTGAGCGGCGGGAATATGGACGTGATTACGATGTCCTCAGTTGTGCAGCAGGGATTGATTTTCCGTGACCGGATCTTTACGGTATCGGTGCTTCTTCCAGATAAGCCGGGAGAGCTGAGCAAGGTTGCCGAGACAATGGCAAAGGAGCAGGGCAACGTCATTAAGCTTGAGCATAATCAGTTTGTTACCACCAACCGCAATGCGGCGGTGGAACTGAGAATTACTTTGGAGGCATTTGGCACAGAACATAAGCAGCAGATTATGGCTGCTTTGGAGAGGGGGGGATATAAACCGAAACTGGTAAGGACGAACTTATAGAGGAACTTTAATGTTAATTACAAGGAGGGAATGGGATGAAGAAATTTGTATGCTTGCTGTGCGTCCTGATACTGAGCAGTATGGGATGCATGGAAGTGTATGCGGGATCGGAACTGACTTTTTCCAGCACTGCGGATTTGATGGTATCTCCTGACGATGGAACAAAGCCGGGCACGGAGAAAACAACGCGCGTCCTGATTGTAGGAAACAGTTTTTCCAGGACCCCGGTGTCAACCACGGTTACTTACTCAGTGGAAAAGCCGTTAGTGGAACTGGCAGCCGGAGAGGGACGCAGCATGGAGGTAACGACGTTAGCGCATGGAGGGGCAAAGCTCTCTTATTATGCAGGAATGAATGAGAGTTACAGTTCTTATTACAAAGAATTGGTTACGCTTCTGGTGGATGGGGATTGGGATTATGTCATTTTCCAGGAGCAGACGACGGGGCCGATAGAGCATTTTGAGGATTTGATGGCTCCGGCAGTTGAAAGGCTGCAGCACATGGTAAAACTTTTCCAACCGGAGGCAACAATGCTGCTCTATATGAATGCGGCCTTTAGCGATGGCAAAAAAATTGATGTCAACGGTACGCCTAAGCTGCTGACAACCGGTGAAATGGAATTGTACCTGGCGGCAGCGTTTAAGGAATTGGAACATAGGTATGGGGTTGAGGCGGTTATGGTGGGGATGCATTCTTACCGCATAAATCTCCTGTATCCTGAAATAAATCTTGTGAGAAACGATGCCAGGCATCCAACTTATGCAGGGTATTACCTCGCAGCCTGCTGTTTTTATAACAGGATTTTTGGAACGCTGCCCAACCCGCTTAAGGCGAATTTAACGAATTGCAATATTACGAACGACCAGCTGATGGAGATATCTTTCCTGCCGGCAGATTCTATTGTCCTGGATAAGAAAGAGATTTCACTGCAAGAAGGAAAGACGTCACAGCTTCAGGCAAAGGTTACCAGACGCACGCCGGAGGCTGCAGCGGTCACATATCAGAGTTTCAACCCCAGCGTGGCGTCCGTGGATCCCATAACTGGGGAGGTAAAGGCGGTAGGTCCGGGAAATACGATTGTCTGTGCAGCAACCCCGGATGGCCTGCAGGATTTCTGCAGCATTATCGTAAAGCAGCCCTTGTCTTTTGCTAAGGAGTATTACTTGGCGGGAAAGGGTGATAAAATCCTCATTTTGCCGCAGACAAATCAGACCAATCTGAAGTGGTCTGTGGGCAATAAAGCGGTAGCGACTGTGGATGCGTCAACCGGCCTTGTTACGGTGAAAGCATCCGGCAAGACTACGATAACGGTCAAGAATAAGGATGACAGTACAGATACGGCGTCGTATGTCCTCTATGTAACCTGCGATACCCCGACTGGCATCAAGGTGAGCTCGACGGGCAATCCGGCATCGGATTCAAAGTTTGGCAACCTTAAGGTTACCTGGAATGCGGTGGACAGAGCGTCCGGTTATGATATATACCGCGCTACCACTAAGAATGGTACCTATCAGTGGATTGGCACCAGCAGCAAAGCTTCCTATACAGACAAGACGGCGGCAGTAAATAAATATTACAATTATAAGATTGTGGCCAAGAATGCCTACTCGGAATGTTCAAGTCCCATGAGCGTCAGCGCCAGAGGGATAATTCTGAAAGCGCCAACAGTCAAAGTGAGCCTTACCTCGAAGAAATACACCAAACTGACCTGGAAGAAAAATACCAGAGCTACCGGATATATTATTTATAGCTCTGCAAAGAAAAATTCAGGTTATAAAGAAATTGCAAGAATTACGTCGAAATCTAAGACCACCTATACTGATAAGAGCGTGAAGATAAAGAAAAATGTCAAACGCTATTACAGGGTAAAGGCATACAGGGTATTGGATAAGAACGAGTATAGCGGCATAAAATCCCAGAAAATGAAAATTTCCGGGTGAGCAACGGCTTCTCATAGTTTTGCAGAGTTGGAATTCATAGTTGGAATTTATGCAAAGATAGTGTATAATCAATAGTATGCTTGTGCGCTTTGGTATCTAATAACCGTGCGTAAGTATGGAACAGGAAGACAAATAACCGTGTGTTGGCAGCAAATGCAGAGGTAAATTGTGGTTAAACGAATTTTCACGAGGACCAGAAACTTACAAGAAGGAATGAAAATTGACCAGGCGATTGTTGACCGCAGAGGTCGTATTCTGATTGCCCGCGGGGCGGTAATGGACGGATATCTGATTGATTCCCTGCAAAAGCTTGGAATTAACGGCGTTTACATCAGGGAAGGCGAGGAAGACCCTGAGGAGGAGAACATATCGCTTCTGGCGAAAAGCGTCATTGAAAAGACCAGGGTGGAAGACCGCGCAAAGGTTAAGCTGACAGAAAGTGTGAAAAAGCGTGTGGCGGAAGGCATCCAGTATCTTTATAATAATACGGAAACACAGGATTTTGCAGACGCCACGGATAAGATAACCGGGGAATTGATGCGCGCCATCTCAGACAACGAGGCAATAGCGGTTGACATCAGTACCTTGAAGATTAGCGACGAATATACATTTAAGCATAGTGTGGACGTCGCCACGATGGCAATGATTGTGGCGAAGCAGCATGGCCTGAATGAGAAAGAAGTATATGAGATTGGCATTGCCGGACTGCTCCATGACCTCGGGAAGTCAAAAATCCCCAACGAAGTGCTCAATAAGCCGGGAAGGCTGAGCGATGAAGAATTTGAGATTATGAAACAGCATTCCGTATATGGCTATGAGATCTTAAAAGAGAAAGAAGGATATTCGCCGGCCATTTTGCTGGGAGTCCTGCAGCATCATGAGAAGATGAACGGCAGGGGCTACCCGCTTGGCGTTACCGCAGAAAAGATGCACCTATATGCCAAGATACTGTCGGTTGTAGATATTTACGATGCGCTGGTGACGGAGCGTTCCTATAAGAAAGCATTTTCCCAGAGGGACGCCGTGGAGATGATTATGTCCATGACCCAGGAACTGGACCTTAATGTCATGAAAAGTTTTTTGGAAAGCATGATTTTGTATCCGGTGGATACCATTGTGCAGCTCAGCAATGGTGAGAAGGCGAAAGTGGTACAGAATAACCCGGGCTATATCCTGCGCCCTAAGGTGGTAGGGATTGAGAGCGGGAAGATATACGATTTGGGAAGAGATATGAGATGTAATAATATTATCATTATGTAAGCGGATTATTAAGTCTGCTGAAAAATATTGGGGAAATTTGTGCTATGTATTTTGTAAAGCACAAGTTTCCCCGATTTGTTTTACTAACTGTTTGTCTGAAATCCTCCCACATTGCGTTTAATGGCAGCAAAGCTTTCCTTGCTGATTACGTGTTCTATCCGGCAGGCATCCTCCAGGGCAATTTTCTCATCAACGCCCAGGCTTATCAGCCAGGAAGAGAGGAAGTTGTGCCTTTCATAAATCATGTCGGCAATTTCTCTGCCAGCTTCCGTTAAGGTGATATATCCGGCGGATGACACCACAATGTGCCCATTTTCACGCAGATGTTTCATGGCGACGCTGACGCTTGATTTCTTAAAGCCAAGTTCTGTGGCAACATCTATAGAACGGACTACCGGAAGCTTTTGGCTCAGAATCAGAATAGTTTCCAGATAGTTTTCAGCAGATTCCGTATTTTTCATTTTTATAACCCTCTGGCATATGGATTGACAGTTACTATCATAAGTATACCTGATAGAATGTAAAATGGCAATTAGTTTTGAAATGGCAAAAAGTTATTGACAACTAATAAAAGTTAGTTTATACTAACAAAAGATAAAAATAATGATTAAGATAAAAGAAGGAGATGGTAGTGATGCCGTTGACCATGGCAATAACAGGAGAATCTAATATCATCAAGAAAGTTGGCGGAAAGGAGGAGACCAGGAGATTTTTGGAAAACCTCGGCTTTGTAAGCGGAGGAAAGGTAACGGTTGTATCGGAAATTGGCGGCAATATGATTGTGAATGTCAAAGAGTCAAGGGTCGCCATCAATCGGGATATGGCAAATAAAATCATGATTTGACAGTAAAGGAAGGAAGAATGATGAAGACATTAAGGCAGATTCCCTGTGGGAAGACAGTAAAAGTTGCGAAACTGCATGGCGAGGGTCCGGTAAAACGCCGGATTATGGACATGGGAATTACAAAGGGCGTGGACGTGTCCGTAAGGAAAGTTGCGCCTCTGGGGGACCCGGTGGAGGTAACCGTGCGCGGATATGAATTATCGCTGCGGAAAGCGGACGCGGAAATGATTGAGGTAATGTGATTATTTTTTTTAATTGATGGTTAGTTTAGACTAATAATGGTCTGATGAAACGAACATGTGGTGGCAGCAAGTGAAGAAATAGCCGTAGCAAACATGCGGTGGCAGCAAGTGAAGAAATAGCCGTAGCAAACATGCGGCGGCAGCAAGTGAAGAAATAGCCGTAGCAAACATGCGGCGGCAGCAAGTGAAGAAATAGCCGTAGCAAACATGCGGCGGCAGAAAATGAAGAGACAGACGTAACAAAATGCGGATAGGAGAGAAAAAATGTCAGTAAAAATTGCATTGGCAGGAAATCCCAACAGTGGGAAAACAACATTATTCAATGCGCTTACCGGTTCCAATCAATTTGTGGGAAACTGGCCGGGCGTTACTGTGGAGAAGAAAGAGGGAAAGCTGAAGGGGAATAGGGACGTGGTCGTCATGGATCTGCCGGGGATTTATTCCCTGTCCCCCTACACGCTTGAGGAAGTGTTGGCAAGGAATTACCTGATAGGGGAGCGTCCGGATGTTATTTTAAATATTGTGGATGGGACCAATATTGAGCGCAACCTGTACCTGAGTACACAGCTGATGGAACTGGGAATCCCGGTTGTGATGGCTGTGAATATGATGGACATTGTTGCCAGGAACGGAGATAAGATACATATCGGGAAACTGAGCGAGAAGCTGGGCTGCCCGGTGGTGGAAATCTCTGCCCTCAAAGGTACGGGCGTGAAAGAGGCAGCGCAGAAAGCCGTGGAATTGGCACAGAAAAAGCTTTCTGCGAAAGCCGTACATGAATTTGCGCCGGAAGTAGAGGGTGCATTGACTGTCATTGAGGATAAGCTTGGCGCAGAAGTGCCCAGGGAGCAGAGGCGTTTTTTTGCCGTGAAATTGCTGGAGAAAGATGACAAGATTGCCTTGCAGATGAAACATGTGCCCGATGTGACGGCAGAAATCACTGCCCTGGAGAAAGAAATGGACGATGATACGGAGAGCATCATTACCAATGAGCGTTATGTATATATTTCTTCCGTTATCAAAGATTGTTACACCAGGCAGAGGAAAGAAATAGTCAGTATTTCCGATAAGATTGACAAGGTGGTGACGAACCGTATTCTGGCATTGCCCATTTTTGCATTTGTGATGGCAATTGTCTATTATGTATCGGTCAGCACGGTGGGAGACTGGGCGACAAGTTGGGTAAATGACGGCGTGTTCAGCGATGGCTGGAACCTGTTCGGTATGGAAAGCCTCCATATCCCGGCGATACCGGAGCTTCTCTCCAATGGAATGGAAGCAATTGGCTGTGCCGCCTGGCTGCAGGGGCTGGTGGTAGACGGCATTGTTGCAGGCGTGGGCGCAGTGCTGGGATTCGTGCCGCAGATGCTGGTGCTGTTCCTGTTTCTGGCATTTTTGGAGAGCTGCGGGTATATGGCGCGGGTGGCATTTATCATGGACCGTATTTTCCGTAAATTCGGGCTGTCTGGAAAATCCTTTATCCCTATGCTGATTGGCACTGGCTGCGGCGTGCCGGGCGTTATGGCATCGCGGACAATCGAGAATGACCGGGACCGCAAGATGACAATTATGACGACCACGTTCATTCCATGCGGCGCAAAGCTGCCGATTATTGCTTTGATTGCCGGAGCGTTTTTCGGCAATGCCTGGTGGGTATCCTGGAGTGCATTTTTCGTAGGTATTGCAGCTGTTGTCTGCTCTGGCATTATCTTAAAGAAGACACGGATGTTTGCCGGGGAGCCGGCGCCGTTTGTGATGGAACTGCCAAGCTACCATCTGCCCACCGTGGGCAATGTGCTCAGGAGCATGTGGGAGCGCGGATGGTCTTTCATCAAGAAAGCAGGAACGGTTATCCTCCTGTCTACGATTTTCATCTGGTTTACGACATATTTTGGCTGGGTGGACGGACAGTTCCGTATGTTGGAAGATATGGAGATTGACCACAGCATTCTGGCGATGATTGGCAATGGATTTGCCTGGATATTCGCGCCGCTTGGCTGGGGCGACTGGAAATCGGCGGTGGCAGCCATCACCGGCCTGGTGGCAAAGGAGAATGTAGTTGGGACTTTCGGGATTCTCTTCGGATTTGCAGAGGTTGCAGAGGACGGTTCAGAAATCTGGGGTACGCTGGCAGGTCATATGAGCGCAGTGGCAGCATATTCTTTCCTGGTATTTAACCTGTTGTGTGCGCCTTGTTTTGCGGCGATGGGAGCTATCAAGCGTGAGATGAACAATATCAGGTGGTTCTGGTTTGCCATTGGATATCAGTGTCTCCTTGCTTATCTTGTGTCGCTGTGCATTTACCAGATTGGCGCCTGGATGACGGCGGGCGTCTTTGGCGTGGGAACAATCGTGGCAATCCTTTTGATTGCCGGGTTTCTCTATCTGTTATTCCGTCCTTATAAGGAGAGCAGGACCTTGGAGGTGAAGGTAAAAGGTTTGGCGGGAGCGAAGTAGGCGCTTGCTTGCTGAAGCGGAAGAGACGTACAAATTTAGCGCCCAAAGGTCTTGCTGCCTTTGGGCGCTAAATAAATACGACAATACCTTGTCTTTTTTATGAAAAAGGATGTGTTATAGTGGGTTCACCATTAAATAAGAGGAGGTATTGTGATGGGATTTGTTTATATTGTCTTAATCTTTTTGTATTTTCTTGCCACATGGTACGGCTGGGAGCTTAGGAAAAAACTAAAGAAAATTGATTACTGGAAGAAGCTGCCATCAGGGACGGCAGCATATGGTTACTGCCTTCCGGTTCTGCTTTTCATTTTGCTGGGCAGTGAACACGTAGGATTTTTGAGAATCATGGCCAGCATCCTGTTTGTAATTGTATTTATCCTCTGTGTGGCAGGAGTAAGTAATAATCTGAAAGAAAAACCTCTGGAAGGCTGTACATCTCTGCTGCAGGAGGAGGAACGGAAGAAAGTAGTAACGTTTTATGCCCTGACACCTTTTGTTTCTATATCCGTTTTTATCTATATCGGGCTAATCCTGGATTTTGTTTTTGGGATGAGTGATTACATGAAACGGCAGAGAAAAAATGGGAGATAGGAAGATAAGGCATATGAGCGAGGCAGAGAAGAAACCGTTAAGTGGTGCAGCGGTTTTGGCTGATATGGCAAGAAAACAGGAACCTGATGTGTATGCTGTAATCAGGTCTCCGGAAATAAGGAGATTTCTGCGGCGAAATGACTGTATGGATATTTTTGGCAAAGAGCAGATAATCTTACAGGCCTACATATCAGTACATCAGAAAGCGGAAATGCTGAAAAAGCTGTCAATGACAGGAGATAAAGAAGAATCTGAGCTGGTTTATGAGACATACAGTATCTATAAAAGCTGTATGGCAGATATCTTCCATCCTGTGGAGAAAACAGTTTTCATATTAGAAGCTGTCATGCCGTATCTCGAGGGTGGCAGTATTAGGAAAAAGTGTTGTGTCTGTGGTTTTTTTCAAATGGTAGAGGAATTAGTAAAAGAAGCAGAGATTCTATTTGACGGAACGGAAAAGTTATTTTATGCTTATATTTATGCACTGCATATTCCGCAGTCAGGTGGGCTTAGAAATCCCTTTGATTTTACGATGTTTTGGCTAAATGGGCGGTGGCAGGTTAAGGACGTGTTTGTAGGGGAAGAAAGTCCCAAATTTTATGGGTTCAGTGAAGATACAAAATCCCGTCTTTGTGGTGCATATGTATTTCGGTTTCCGCTGCCTTTTGAAGATAGGAGCCGGTTAAAATTGCAGTTGCCTTTCATGGAGAAACCTTTTTATGGGATTCTGGACAGTAAGCAGGACGCGAATGGGTGTTGGTATCATTTTTTTAGTTATAGTAGTGACGGCAAACCTGTAGATTTTTCCGTTTATTTAGATGGAACGAATCTACCCTGTATAGATTTGTCCGGTTTACAAATTAATGGGTGCAGTTTATATAGTACGTTTGACTGGCTGGAGCGGGTATAAGATTAGGAGGGCGTGTTGAGTGGGTACTTATGTAATCAGTGATATTCATGGCTGTTATGAAGAATTCCTTGAGATGATGGAGAAAATTGATTTCTCAGATATGGACAGCCTGATTTTGGCAGGGGATTCTATTGACAGAGGCAGACACAGCTATGAGATGCTCAAATGGATAGAACATTGTCCTGCCAATGTCTGGCTTATCAGGGGCAACCATGAGGAAGAATTTGCATCATGTATTGATTTGATGCTCAGGCTGGATGAGAAAGAGGGGCTGGGAACAGATTACTGTTCCCATAAGGAGACGGCGGCGTTATACAGTTCTGTAAAGTATTTTCTGAATAATGAGGGGCTGGCTGGTTCGTACTTTGACTTGTATGGCACAATAAACAGCCTAGTCAATGATTCTGGGATTGCTCTGGAGGATTTGTGCAGATGGGTGGGAATCATCCGTGAAATGCCATATTATAGGGAACTGACAGTAGGAGACAGAACGTGTATAGTGGTCCATGCGGGATATGCTGAGAAAATGGAGAATATAGAATCTTCATTTTCCAGCCTGAAGGAATTTTATCTATATGCAAGGGAAGAATCCCTGTGGTTGGGCGGGAAACAGCATGGGATGGTGATAGCCGGGCATACGCCTACGGTTGCCAAAGGAGCGTTTGCTTATAACAGGGGAAACGTGTTCCGGTATTATGATAAAGAAACAGACTGCATTTTCTATGATATAGACTGCGGATGCGTGTTCCGCAGGAAAAATCCAGATGCGGGGCTGGCCTGTATCCGGCTGGAGGATGAAAAAATATTTTATATCAAATGAATATACCGGAGGAAGAATATGGATAAAATTTTAGATGATGTGCGAAAAGACGCCATGAAAAAATGCAGGATAACCGGAGAAGAAGATAAAAAACGGCTAACTGCCGCGGCGGTTTTGATGCTGGAAATTGGGGAAACTGTCAGGACAGAGGGAATGCTGGCTGTTTATAAATATATAGAAAAGAAGACGGTAAATGAATTCCTAAAAAGAATCCTCCGGCAGATGTCAGAGGGGACAGATGCAGTGCTTACCTTTGAAGCAGCGGCAAATGAATATTGGGAGAAAGACCCTCAGGGGATTTTGGCTATGGTTTTTTACATTTATCTTTTGGGGGCAGATTACATTTATTCCGGGTATCCGTCTGCTACGGTGATGGAAAGTCTGCGCACGCTGCTCCCGGAAGGCTGCCATGAGAAATTTGATAGGCGAGTTGAAAAGATAAATAATAAAAGGAAAAAGTGTAAGCAAAAACAACAGAAGCAAATGTATTTATTTAAGCAAAAGGAGGCATTGCAGAGACAAGAAGCCGAAAAGCTGTTACATTCCCCTCCGGTGATTATAAATAAGGAATTGCTGGAAATTGTTCACGCATTAGAAGAAGAGATTGGAAAACTGCCGGATTTATCTTTTGAGAAAGTTTTAAATGAAATGGAATTTGAGATATTATGTGATTGCTTCTATGTATTGAGCGACGAATCGCGTCAAAGGATACTTGATAATTATGATTCTTTCGCTTCTCGCCTTAGAAGCTTCGAGTACATGGATTATGTGATAGGAAGAAAAGGACGCGAAGAAGAGGAAGTATTGGGAGCTGTTTTCGTGTTGTCAGGAACCATGAAACGGCTGCAAAGGCAAGAATCAAAAGGGAAACAATCAGCTCAAAAATTTTATGCTGCCCGCCCGGTTTTCCACAATCCCAAACTGCTTGAAAAACTCCATGAACTGGAAAAAGAGCTTATTGAGAATTTATCGGACCTGTCGATTGATGCCATTTTGCGGCAGGAAGATTATAGAAGGAGAAGCATGATAAACCGCTGTCTCTACGGACTCAGTAATCAGGCACAGCTGAAAATATTCAATTGCGGATATGGGAGAGGGCTGTTTGAGGTGGGAAAATCCCGGAGAATGGAAGAGGTGGCAGAATTGGGAGAGCAGGAGGAAGAAGAAATTTTGGGAGCGGTTCTGATGATGCTGGGAACCATCAAACGTCTGCGCAGGATAGGGAAACTAAAGGAAAGTTAATGATTTGGAGGTGTAGTTTATGTCAGTAGGAATTAAAATCCACCGCGGCACAAATCAAATTGGTGGCACAGTTACAGAAATTTACACAGAAAATACCCATATTTTTATTGATTTTGGCACAGAGATTCCGGGAACGGAAGGGGATTTTACAGATTCTGACATGGTACAGATGATTCAAAAAGCAAAATGTGACGGCGTATTATTTACGCATCATCACGGTGACCATATCGGACTGCTAAAAGAAATACCCGAAAAAGATGTACGAAACAGCCAGGTTCGGCTGGGGCTGGGAACAACCGCCAGAAAAATCTTGACGAATATACATAAAACATTGGCAGGAAATACATCTGCGCCGGCAGATTTACAGGCGGAGCATAGGCAAGTCCTGCAGATTCTGCAGGACAGCGGCCGCTGGCAGGATTTACGTGATGGGGAAACCTTTTGTTTGGGCGATTTTAAAATAACCCCGGTAAGGGTAGACCATTCTGCATACGATTCCTTTCTGTTTCTCATAGAAACTTCGGAAATATGTATCTTACATACAGGGGATTTTAGAACCCATGGCAGGCTAGGGAAAGATTTCTTCCGGCGTTTGTCAAAACATTTGAAAAGAAAACAGATCAACGTTCTTTTGACAGAGGGGACAATGATGAGCCGTCTGTCAGAGAAAGCGCTGTCAGAGGAGGAACTGGAGCGCAGGGCATATGAAGAACTGAAGAAACCTCAGAACCGCTATGCATTTTTAATCTGTTCTTCCACGAATGTGGAGAGCCTGGCATCTTTCCACAATGCTGCGCTTCGCCTGGGTCGCCCATTTATCGTCAACCACTATGTTTATGAACAGTTATGCCTTTATCGGAAAACTGCAGGCATGGAAAATCCGCGGCTGTCCTTTTGGAAAGCTTATCCTTTTGAAAAAATGGATGGGTATAATGAAAAACTTGGTATGTCGCAGCCTGAGTTTATGAAGAAGAATGGTTTTGTCATGCTGGTTGGGACAAGTGAGGCATACACAGAACGGATGGAATATTTCAGGCAGGAGAATCCCCAAAATGACCCGCTGCTGATTTATTCAATGTGGAATGGATATCTGGATGAAAAAGGAGATGCTTATCAGCCGGAATTGAAAACATTGTATGACAGGTGGCCGAGACATCTCAAACTGCATACCAGCGGCCATGCATACCGCGAAGATATCGAGAAAATGATCCGGCTGGTGCAGCCAACGGATGCAATTATCCCCATCCATACGCAGGAGAAGGAAAAGTTCTGCCATCTTGCAATCGGTGAGTTAAACAAGCTTGTATGCCCATTGTCCGATGGCTGTTCCTATTATAAACATGGAGGCTTTGTTACTTGATATAAGTAAAAAGACACGAAGATTGGATGGAAAACCCCCTAAGGCTTGAAATCTATGGTATACTCATTGATATAATACAGAAAGGCGTATTCCAGACGTCTTTCTGTCATGTGGAGAGGGCAAGATGAGCAGGGCACACCGTATATTACATCTTTTTGACTTATTCTATACCTGTAACATAGTTTCTTTTCGTGTCATCAATGAGGCTATGGAGTACTGCAAAATTAAAACATGCAGAAAAACCATTTACCGTGATATTCAATTGTTAAAAAGAGCCGGTATCCTGCAGGTTTGTTATTCTCAGAAGTGGAAAGCATACATACCTGCAGATGGCGATGTGATTCATGGTTCCTGCGTTGGAGTGTTTTCTCCGCCTGAACTTCCTGAGAATAAGAAGCAAAGGCTGTATATGGAAAGGATTATACGTTTGTGTAAAGTAATGGTTCAGGTGATAAGGAGTGAGATAAGGGACCCTATAGGCTGGTATCGCAGCAACTACCCGGCTTTATCAGACCGTACGCGCCAGCGAGATTTTAAGCTGCTGCAGGAGGTAGGTTACGTTGTGTCCTATGAGCCGGAAGATGAAGAGGGTCCTGGTGGATATTACTATGATTACCCTGGCAGATATCCAGCGCCTCCCCAATGGCTGCTAGAGCAGGAATGTGACTGAAGCAAAGAGAGAAAGGACACTGACGATGAGAGATTGCAGAATGTTACTGGAGAAATTAGAGGTCAACCATAAAAGGCAATTTGATTTTATCAAGAGGAAAATTGCCGAAAAGGACAAAGAGGGTTATCGGTATTTCCTTGGAATCCGTGATGACTATCTGGGTTTGTATTATAAAGGGCATCGCATGGCAAAAATCGAAATTTCTGTATCAAATGTTACATATGATACTGCAAAATATTATGTTCCAGAGAAGGATGTCAACCATAAAAAGATGAATTTTGAGGAGTTTTGCAGTAACTTTGAGGATATTAGAAAACGGATAGACAAACATACTTCGGGTGTCCATGATGGGATAAAAAGGCTGGAAAGAGTCTGCCAGCAATGGATTATGAACATGAATAATGCAGACCCATTATCGGAGTGGTATTTTCTGGATATGGAATACACGCAGGTTCGTAAAGAAGATGGGCAGATAGATATGATAGCGGTAAGGCGTAAAGCAGATAATACAGGAAAACACGCAGTTGCCTTGATAGAGCTTAAGGCAGGAAAGGGCTCATATAGAGAAAAGAGCGGTCTGATAGACCATATGAAAAAAATCATAGGATTCTTAGAAAATCCAGATAAATATAATCGGATTCGAGAAGAATTGTCCTGCATGATTTCGTCTTATCAAAAGCTTGGGCTCATTGATGCTCAGAACGAGTTGGGTGAAGCAGTGAGTGCAGAGAAAAT
Organism: uncultured Lachnospiraceae bacterium; assembly: GCA_947565885.1. Taxonomy (GTDB): domain Bacteria; phylum Bacillota; class Clostridia; order Lachnospirales; family Lachnospiraceae; genus Petralouisia. Next base: position 11,810 of record CANOHX010000003.1, on the reverse strand, counting down.
GGCAGAAAAGCCGGACATTTATTTTTTGAACTATACATATGTCCCAGGGTATAAGGAACAGAAAAATGAATCTCTGCCTTCCATGAAGCAATCGTTTTTTAATTATTTATATTCTGATTGGCAGAAAGAACTGAGTGAAGAGCAGGTAGGCGGAATATTAAAGGTGAAAGAGAAGTTTCGTGGGATAGTGGACGATTCTGGCACAAATATTATTGCGTGCAGACAGCAGATTGGAAAAGAGGACTATCGGTTTATCTTTCAATTTATTGATCCGGATACGACATTGCCCCGGTGGAAATGTCTTGAATCGGATTAATTAGCAATTGTCCAGAATGGAGGAGGAAGATTGTGATGTTAGAAAAACCTTATGCGGGCTGGAGTTACATACACTTGTTTGATTTCGAGATGGAACTCAGTTATCTGGGGTGCGGGAACGCCCCATTTGACTGGCTTTCGGCTTGTAAATATGGATTGGACCATCACTTGCCGGTCACGCTTTTGTTTTATTCGGAAAAATGTGGGGAAGCAGTTGTGACTGCAGATATGCATCATACCAGCATTTTGCCAGCCTGTGAAGATGAAGGGAATTTGCTGGTCTATGAGGATTATAATATTAGGAACTTGACGGAAGATATTCTTACAGACATTAACCGTGATTTCGATAGCTGGATTAAGGAATGGGTTGCAGAACCCTTTAACCCATATTTGCCCAGGGCGGAATATGAGAATATGGAAAAAATGCGTAGGCAGAGACAGGATTTTCGGGAGACAGAGAGACTTGAAGAGCAGTTAAAAACCGCACTGCGTGAAACGGAGTCCTCCTATTTGAGAGGAGAATGGAAAGAGCGCAAGTAATAGCTTTACACTCTAAAATATTGCCCTCAGATAATAGGATGCTAAAATGAAGAATCGCCAGAATCGGCAAATGCCGTCTCTGGCGATTCCTAATCAGGAAGTTTTTTACCCTCCTATAATATGATGTCTGCCAAAATAGAAATAACTAAATCTTTTTTACATATCCGATAAACTTATTCTGGTACAGAATCTGGATATATTTGACAAGCCGTGGAACAAGAGGCTCCGCCTCCTCGCCAAACTGCGCGGCCACAAGCTTTGAAATGTCATGTACATTGCGTTTGCCGTCCATCTGCAGCCATACATAGCTTCCGTATTTATCGAGGGCAATATGGCTGGTGCGGGGGCGTTTGAAGACTTTCTGGGCAAGCCAGTTGTAAAAGCCCCGGTTCTCCACATGGACGGTGACAATGCCTTTTTTGTCTGCATCCCAGGTATATATGGGATTGCAGACAGGTATGAAGTCCATAAAATTTTTTTTCTTTTTATTCACGGATGCTCCTTTAACCATTTGCGCTGTTTGGCATGAGCCAAAAAGCGGCAGTTATTTTGCTTTCTTCACATTGCGGTAGCAGAAAGACCACAGGGATAACGTCAGCAGTGCAAAGGCAATCAGGCCAACGATGTTGCCGAAATTGGCGTTGGTAAGTATGGGCATCATCCCTGGCAGTGCGGAGGCGATAATGTCGCCGACGTTGCTGCCGTTAACCGGAATGATTGTCAGGATAGCGAGCAGGATACCTACCAGGCCTTCTCCTGCAATCAGGCCGGAGGAGAAGAGGATGCCGTTGGCGTCTGCATCTTTTTTCTCTTTCTCGCTGGCATTCTTTTTCTTGTCAACAATAAATTTCACGATACCGCCAACCATCATAGGTGTGCTCAAATGGATGGGCAGATATAAGCCGATGGCAAATGGCAGCACCGGGATGCCGAGGATTTCTACGACGATGGCGATAAACGCGCCGATAAAAATCAGGGTCCAGGGCAGGTTGCCATCCATAACGCCCTCGACAATCATCTTCATCAAAGTTGCCTGAGGAGCCGGAAGCTGTGGCGTACCGTAACCCCATGCAAGATGCAGCAGGTAGAGAACGCCGCCGATGGCAAGGGAGGAGGCAAACACACCCACAAGCTCGCCAATCTGCTGTTTCTTGGGCGTTGCGCCTAAGATGTAACCGGTCTTTAAGTCCTGGGAAGTATCGCCGGCGATTGCCGCAACGATACAGATAACGCCGCCGATAGCGATAGCGGCAATCATGCCGGGCTGTCCGGTCATGCCGGTTGCTTTTAAAGCGATGGTAGCAACTAACAGCGTTGCAATCGTCATGCCGGAAACCGGGTTGTTGCTGCTTCCTACAAGACCTACCATTCGCGAGGAGACTGTGGCGAAGAAGAAACCGAAGATAACAATCAGGAATGCCCCGAATAAGTTGATGGGGATTACCGGTACAATCCAGATGGCAAGCGTCAGGACGGCAATGCCGATAAGGATGGTCTTGATATTTAAATCCTGGTTTGTGCGCTCATCTGTAACCTCGCCTTTGCCGAACCCTTTCATGGCTTCGCGGAAAGTCTTGACAATCAGAGGCAGTGATTTAATCAGGCTCATGACGCCGCCGCAGGCAACGGCTCCGGCGCCGATGTATTTGATGTAGTTTGTCCAGATGGCGAAAGAACCGCCATCGGCGTAGAGTTCTGCAATGCTCACGTCTGCCGGGAACATTACGATATCGCCGCCAAACAGCACAATCAGAGGCATAAGTACGAACCATCCCAGGGTACCGCCGCAGAACAGGTAAGAGGAAATCTTGGGACCGCAGATATAGCCAACGCCTAATAACGCCGGAAGCACGTCCATACCGATACCGGAGCCTTTGTATGCCGGAATCTCATAATGTACCTCGCTGGGGAATACTTTGAGGCCATCGGTGATAAATTTATAGCCAGCAGCAATGCCCAGGCCGGCAAATACAGTGGAGGCTTTGGCTCCGCCTTCTTCTCCTGCCATCAGCACTTCGGCACATGCCTTTCCTTCAGGGTAAGGAAGCGTTCCATGTTCCTGCACAATCAATGCTTTTCTTAAGGGAACCATGAACAGGATACCGAGCGCGCCGCCGATAAATGCAATTACGGCAATCTCTACCAGCGATGGGGAAGAAGTGCCCCATTCGGAAGCCCAGAGGAACAGCGCCGGCAAGGTGAAAATCGTGCCCGCTGCCACAGATTCCCCGGCAGAACCGATGGTCTGCACCATGTTATTCTCTAGTATGGATTCTTTCCCTAAAATTACGCGGATAATTCCCATGGATAATACCGCTGCCGGAATAGAAGCAGATACCGTCATGCCCACACGCAGGCCGAGGTATGCATTTGCTCCGCCAAACATTATAGCCAGGATGACTCCAAGAATGATAGAGGTCACCGTGAATTCCGGCATTGTCTTGTTGGCGGGAACAAAAGGTTTAAAATCTTTGTTCTCATTCATTTTATTTACTCTCCTTTGCTTTTTATAAATAGTATTTTAACAAATCTGTAATAAAATGTCCACTTATTCCATGATTTTACGACACGATTTTTTGTGATTCTCTAACAAAAAATCCAAACTCTGGAAAGTTATGATTGTAAATTCTGTTAAAAGCCAGTACAATAGAGAGTATATTATTTCAGAAGGAGTGGAGGAAATTATGGAGAAACAAAAAAGAAATTCATTTTCAGGCTCGATAGGTTTTGTCCTTGCGGCAGCCGGCAGCGCCGTGGGACTGGGGAATATCTGGAGATTTCCATATCTGGCGGCGAAGGACGGAGGCGGGCTGTATCTTGTCATCTACCTGATCCTTGCGCTGACATTTGGCTTTACGCTGCTGGTGACGGAGATTGCGATTGGCAGGAAGACCAAGCAGAGCCCATTGACCGCATACAGCAAGCTGCAGTCCAAGTGGGGGTTTTTGGGAGTGCTTGCCTGTTTGGTACCAATTATCATCCTGCCTTATTACTGTGTAATCGGCGGCTGGGTGCTGAAATATTTTCTTGCATTCCTCACGGGTGAGGGGCTGCAGGCAGCAGGTGATGATTATTTCACGGGGTTTATTACCCAGGAGGTTTCTCCGATGGTGCTGCTGGTGATTTTCCTCGCCGTGGTATCCATTATCATCATTCTCGGAGTCAACAATGGCATCGAGAAGTTTTCTAAGGTATTGATGCCGGTGTTAATCCTGCTTGTGCTGGGAATTGCCATTTTTTCACTGACGATTTCCCACACGGACGACCAGGGCGTTACCAGGACCGGGCTTGAGGGGCTTAAGATTTATGTAGTGCCCGATTTCAGCGGGCTTACGGTAAAAGGATTTTTTACTGTGCTTTTGGACGCCATGGGACAGTTGTTTTTCAGCCTCAGCGTTGCCATGGGAATTATGGTGGCATATGGCTCCTATGTGAAAGATGATGACAATCTGGTGCGCTCTATCAACCAGATTGAGATTTTTGATACGGTTGTGGCATTCCTTGCCGGCGTCATGATTATCCCGGCAGTGTTCACTTTTATGGGCAGGGAGGGCATGGAGGCTTCCGGCCCCAGCCTGATGTTTGTCTCACTGCCCAAAGTATTTGCGGCGATGGGCAAGGTGGGAAATGTGATTGGCTGCCTGTTTTTTGCCATGGTACTGTTTGCGGCGCTGACAAGCGCTATCTCCGTAATGGAGGCAGTGGTTTCCAGTCTGATGGACAAGTTCCATCTGTCCAGGCTGAAAGCATCGCTTATTGAGATGGGCATTGCGCTTATCGGCGGGATTGCCGTGTGCCTTGGCTATAATAAGTGGTACTTTGAATTTAAGCTGCCCAATGGCGCGACAGCGCAGATTCTTGATATCATGGACTACCTTAGCAATAACCTGTTCATGCCGCTGGTGGCAATCGGCACCTGTATCCTGGTCGGCTGGATAATAAAGCCCAAAACCATTGTCGATGAGGTGGAAAAGGGCGGAGCCAAGTTTGGCAGGCGTGGGCTCTATATTGTAATGGTAAAATATATTGCGCCAGTATTGTTAGTGATATTGCTGCTCAAATCAGTGGGAATCCTCACCATAATCTAGTTGTGAAAGGAGTGCGTCGCCCAGTACACCGTAAATATAATAAAGATATAATTTTTGGTGTACTGGTAGCGGAAAAATTATTATGAAGGTAGTAATCTGCGATGATTGCATCAGGGATTTACAGAATGTGGAGAAGCTGCTGGAAATGTATATGGCTGCAGGCATCCGTCTTGAGATAGAGAGTTTTTCGGATGCCTGCATATTATATGACCGGATTTCCAGAGGAGAGCTGGCGGACGTTTATGTACTGGATATGATTATGTCCGAGAAGTCGGGAATTGATATTGGCAGTCTGCTGCGTACAGTGGGCAGCAAGAGCGTTATTATTTACCTTACCTCTTCGGATGATTTTGCATTGGAAGCATATGGGGTACATGCCGCGCGCTATCTGTTAAAGCCAGTCAGTGAAACAGATTTTTTTGAGGCGATGGATTTTGCCTTGTCCTATTACAAGGCAAATGAGGAAATCCTGTTTCCGGTCAAGACGAAGATGGGGACAGTTTCAGTGCCTTATTCTAAAATAGAATATATTGAGAATTATTCGCGGATGCTCAATGTTTTTCTGACAGACCAGGAACCGGTGAGAAGTATTTTCATACGCAAATCCTTTGACGAGGAAATCAGGGAAATTGCCAGGGACAGAAGTTTCCTGCGGGTTCATAAATCATTCCTTATCAATATGAATCATATTAAAAAATTGGAGCAGGGAAATATTCTGATGGAAAATGGCAGGCGGATTCCTGTCAGTAAGACAAGGGCGGCCGAGGTAAAGCGCCAATATCTCCTGTTTATCTCGGAGTGTTATATGTAGGGGGCTGAGACATGTATTATAGGAATATTTCTTATCTGATAAGCCATATATTTCTGATGCTGTTTATATATCTTTTTATTCAACATCGTTATTCTAAGGGGAAGACGGCGGGAATTTGCTTTTTGGCGTTCCTGGCTCTGGGCTTATCGGATTATCTGCAGTTTAATATTTTAGCAAACAGCTCTTTGTCTTGTGCCGTGCTGACAGTGTTCCAGATACTGGTGACGCAGCTTACAAGTCTGCTGATTTCCAAGAAGAGGGACAGCAGGGCTTTGTTTATGAGCCTCAGCGCCTCCAATTATGTGATAGCGGGAGGCGTAACGGCAACAATACTGCATATCTGGACGGGAAGTTTGTTTTTTACCATTGTTGGCAGCATTGTAGTTCATGCGGGAATTCTGGCAATCTTATATTTCAGAATCAGGGAGATATGGATTCGCTACCAGGACAGGGAATCTATGCAAGGATGGTGGAAGCTTTGCCTGATTCCGGTATTTTTCTATTGTGGGTTTTCCAGTCTCGTATATTTCCCCTATACTCTTGAGGACAATCCCCAGAATATTCCCAGCGTTATCCTGTTTATCCTGACGATGTTCATATCTTATGTGGTGGTATTGAGGTATCTGCAGAGCGAATCGGAGCGATTCGGGATTTACTGGAAAAATGTGTTTTTTTCTTCCTATATTAAAGGGCTGGAAGGACAATATTATCTGTTGGAAAAGTCCGAGAGGAACCTTAAAATATTGCGGCATGACATGCGGCATTATTTCAGTATGATTGATTCGCTTTTGGAGCAGGGCGAGTATGATGAAATCAGGAAGCTGGTTGAACATATCAATGTTATTTCAGATGAGAATAAAATTGTCAAATACTGCGATAACCTGATTACGAATTCCATCCTGTCCCATTTGCTGGAGAGGGCGCATAAATCGGGTGTTTACGTGCAGACGGAAGTATCGGTGCCGCGGGAGCTTCCGTTTAATGAATATGAATTTGCCACTGTAATTGCCAATCTGCTGGAAAATGCCATAAGGTGTGCGGAGAAGTTTGAGGAGAAAGAAAAGCGTGTACAGGTAAAAATTGATTGTGCCGATGACCATGTGCTTATCCATGTACAGAATGAATATGAGAAAGAGATACTCTTTGACGCGCACACTGGATTTCCACGGAGTAAGGCCGGTCATGGGCATGGCCTGGGGATGCAGAGCGTTCAGGCTTTTTCTGATAAGATAGGAGGAAACATCGGCTGTTACTGCGAAGACGGCATTTTCCATATGATGCTTTTTGCGAAAATTTAGGTTATTTTGTGAAAAAACAGGAATTAATAGAGCAAGAGGGCATGATATAATATGACCTAGTATAACGAAAATTAAATCTTTGATATTTAATATTTCGTTGTACTGGTGTACCGAAACATTTATATTTTGTATCGGGGCAATTAATTCATTAAGCAGAAAGCGATGTGGTCTTATGCAGAAAACATTTATCAAATATGTGTTTGTCATTATGACATCGGCGATTTTTATGATTCTTATTATCAATGTGCTGCTCAGCAAGCACAGCTTGGAAAATCAGCAGTTTAACAGCTTTCAGGCGAAAATCGAGCAGGTGATACATACGATTGACAATAACCGCAGAGAGCTGGAGCTGCTGAAAAGAAACCTGGACGAGGATTATCTTACCAGGGCGAGGGCGGCAGCTTATGTAGTGGACCGGCAGGAAGATGTTGCCATGGATGTCTCCAAGATGCAGTATCTTGCACAGCTGCTCGATGTAGATGAGCTCCATGTCATAGACGAAAATGGGATTATTGTGTCCGCTTCTGTCTCGGAGTATGTCGGCATCGATATGGCGGACCATGCGCAGACGCGACCGTTCCTCGACCTTCTGGAGAGCGATAATGAGGATGCATACCTGATTCAGGAGCCGCAGCCCAATGCAGCGGCTGGAATCATCAGGCAGTATGTAGGAGTAGCAAGAAAAGGGCAGAAAGGCGTTGTCCAGGTTGGGTTTGAACCCAAGAGGCAGATGGAAGCGCAGTCAAGGAATACTTACGATTATATGTTTTCAAGATTTCCTACGGACGTAGGGGAGGAACTTTTTGTCGTTGACAGTGAAACGGGGGAGGTTCTTGGCCATTCATCGGATTCCCAAGAGGGGTCTGTGGGGCAGTATTATCAGCTGGATTCGCTTTTGGAATGCGAGCTGGGCGCGTATAAAACAGGGACGGATGGCAAGCAGAGGTATGTGGTAAGCCGCAGGAATGAGGACGTCTTGATTTGCGCTGCCCTGCCGGCAGAGGATTTGATGAAGAAGATGATGGAAAATACTGTCATCACGCTCCTCTACCTGCTCTTTATTGAAGCGGCTGTCATCCTGCTGCTGAATTATCTTGTCAGGAGCAAGGTAATTGACGGTATCCACCAAATCAATGACAATCTTTCTTCCATCACGGATGGCAATCTCGATACTACGGTATCCGTAGGGGGGAACCGTGAGTTTGAGGAACTGAGCAGAGGTATCAATACGATGGTGACGAGCATTGTCAGCATCTCGAACAGGATATCTGCGATTATTGAAATCAGTGGGATTCCGTTGGCGGCATTTGAGTATGAAAATGGAATCAACCGTGTCTTTGTCACCTTAGGATTGGGAGAGCTTCTTGGCATTTCCAATAAAGAGGTTGCGGAGTTCTGTAAAAATGCAGATGAGTTTGACGCGTATATCCAAAAAATTACCGCTAATCCCATGGAGGGGGAGACGGATGTCTACCAAATCAATGATGACAAATATGTGCGGATTCATATGTCGGAATCTCTGGAAGGAAAGCTTGGCGTTATCACAGACGTCACGGCGGATATCATGGAGAAAAAGCGGATGCGTTATGAGAATACCCATGACCCGCTGACTGGCCTGTACAAATTCCAGCATTTTAAACAGTTGGCGGAGGAGAAAGTTCATGACATCAAGGCCGGCGAAGTTTGTGCGGTAGTTATGCTGGACCTGGATTATTTTAAGGGCATTAACGATACCTTTGGCCATGATGTGGGCGACCGTTACCTGCAGAGTTTTGCTGCGGTCATGAGCAGTATGCCGCGCGAACATTTCCTGACGGCAAGGCGTTCGGGAGATGAATTCTGCATGATGGTTTTTGCCTGTCAGGACAGGGATGAGATTGTGAAATGCCTGAATGGTTTTTTTGAGAAACTGAATGAGAACCAAATTGCCCTATCGGACACAGAGACCAGGACAATCAGCGCCTCTGCAGGATTTGCCTGGACAGCGGATGATAATTCTGCGATATCCGAACTGCTCGCACAGGCGGATGAAGCGCTTTATGAGGTCAAGCGCGATACGAAAGGGACGTATGGGGAGTATGTCAGTTAGGGATGTTCATAAAAGTAAAGCCTGCATAAATTCAAAGTAATGCTTTTCATACGCATGGATATTGTATATAATGAAGTTGAGAATTTGAGGTGAAAGATGGTGAAATGAATGGGCATTTACCTGAATCCGGGTATCGAAAAATTCCAACAGTCCTTGTGTTCTGAAATTTATGTGGATAAAACTGGACTGATTGCATGTGCCAATAGAGTATTGGGAACCAGGCAGAAATATCTATGTGTCAGCCGTCCCAGGCGGTTCGGCAAGTCCATGGCGGCAGAAATGCTGGCAGCGTATTATAGCTATGGAAGTGATGCGGGTGAGATTTTTCAGAACCTGGAGATTGCAGAACACCCATCGTATAAGGAACACCGAAATCAGTATGATACGATATTTATTAATGTGCAGGAATTTATAAGCAGGACCAAATTGATACCTGATATGCTGGATTTGCTCAGACGGCGGGTATTGTGGGAATTGTTGGAAGAGTATCCTGACATCAGATACTTTGATAAGACGGATTTGATTAGCGCCATGCAGGATATATATCAGCATACAAAGCGTCCGTTTGTGGTAATTATTGATGAGTGGGACTGTATATTCCGAGGGTATCAGGAGCGGAAAGAAGCGCAGGAGGAATACCTCGATTTCCTCAGGGATTTGCTGAAAGACAGGGAAAATATCTGCCTGGCGTATATGACGGGAATTTTACCGATTAAGAAATACGGAACGCATTCCGCGTTGAATATGTTTTCTGAATATTCTATGATGAATCCCAGGCAGCTGGCAGAGTATGTCGGATTTACAGAAGAAGAGGTGGAGGAATTATGCAGACGGTATCATATGAATCCGCTGGAATTGAAAGAATGGTATGATGGTTACCATTTCGGAGAGGCAGACTCTGTTTACAGCCCCAAATCTGTAGTGGAAGCGCTGTTATCGGGGATTTGCGACAGTTACTGGAATCAGACGGAGACCTTTGAAGCCTTGCGGATGTATATTGACATGAATTTTGAGGGGCTGAAAGACGATGTGCTGAGCATGATAGCGGGAGAATCTGTGCCGGTAAATACCGGCAGTTTCAGCAATGACATGACTACATTCCATTCGAAAGACGATGTATTGACTTTGCTGATACATCTGGGATATTTAGGTTATGATTTTTATCATAAATGTGTGTCTATTCCCAACAATGAAATTCGCGGAGAATATGTGACGGCAGTTTCCGTTTCCCAATGGGGAGAAATGTCAAAGGCGTTGAAACATTCAACAGAAACGTTACAGGCAATTTGGCAGAAAAAGCCGCAGCAAGTCGCAGAAGGGATTACACAGGCACATTTTGAGACTTCCCATCTGCAGTACCATGATGAAAATGCATTGAGTTATACAATTTCCCTTGCGCTTTATGCAGCAAGGAATTATTATCACATATACAGGGAATTTCCCACAGGCAAAGGTTTTGCTGATATGGTATTTCTGCCGCGGAAGAGATTTCCAGATAAACCTGCGCTGGTGGTGGAATTGAAGTGGAATCAGACGGTCGAAGGAGCAATCAGCCAGATAAAACGTAGGCAGTATTGTAAAAATCTATCAGATTACCAGGGAAATCTGTTGTTGGTAGGTGTGAATTATGACAAAGTGACAAAGGAACATACTTGTGTAATAGAGGAATTCTGTAAAGACTGACAGGAAGGAGCTTCTGACTTATGAAATTTGCAATTTTAGCGCCGGGGCATATCGCCCACAGCATGGCAAAGGCAGTATCGGAGATTGAGAAGATAGAACGTTACGCCGTGGCGTCCAGGGATTATGGACGTGCGGCGGATTTTGCAAAGCAGTGGGGATTTGAGAAAGCCTATGGCTCTTACGAGGAACTGGCGAAGGACCCGCAGGTGGAGCTTGTCTATGTGGCGTCGCCGCATTCCCACCACTATGAACATGCCAAACTCTGTCTGCAGCACGGCAAGCATGTATTGGTGGAAAAGGCATTTACCGTCAATGCCAGACAGGCAAAGGAACTGATTCAGTTATCAGAAGAAAAAGGGCTTCTGCTGGCGGAGGCAATCTGGACGCGCTATATGCCGAGCCGCAAGATGATTGATGAACTGCTGGCAGAGGGAGTTCTGGGAAATGTGACCTCCCTGACGGCGAACCTCGGCTATATCCTTCCACATGTGGAGCGTATGCAGAGCCCGGAACTGGCCGGCGGGGCGTTGCTGGATTTGGGTGTCTATCCGATTAATTTTGCGCTGATGGCGTTTCATGAACCGGTGAAGGAGGTAAATGCCTCCGCCATCCTGTCGCCGCGGGGCGTGGACTGGATGAACAGCATCACGCTGACGTTTGCCGATGGCAAGATGGCTGTGCTGCACAGCGATATGCTGGCGCAGACTGACCGCCAGGGCGTAATCAGCGGCGACAAAGGTTACCTGGAAGTGCAGAACATCAATAACTGTGAAGAAATTCGTGTGTATGACCTGGAGCGGAAGCTGACCGCCCGTTATCAGGTTCCGGAACAGATTAATGGCTATGAATATGAAGTATTGTCCTGCATCAAGGCGATTGAGGAGGGCAGGACGGAGTGCGAGGAGATGCCCCACAGCCAAATCCTGCTGGTGATGGAACAGGTGATTTGATTGGGGAGTTATTTAGAAGATGGTGGTGGGGGAAGG
>CANOHX010000002.1 GCA_947565885.1 uncultured Lachnospiraceae bacterium | reverse complement strand
CACCGCCGTATGCTCCTGCGTTCATGACTACGGCTCCGCCCACGCTTCCAGGTATCCCGGAGGCAAACTCCAAACCGGTAAGTTCGTGGTCTGCAGCCTTTCTGGCAACCGCAGACAGCAGCGCCCCGGCTTCCGCCTTTATTTCGCTGCCATGGACTATTACCTGTGAAGATTCTTTGCCTAATTCAATAACCATGCCAGGGATTCCTTTATCTCCCACCAGCAGATTGCTTCCGTTTCCAATTACTAGCCAGGGAACTTTCTGCACGCTGCACAGTGAAATGATTTCTCCTATCTGAGCCCTCCCAGGGCAGACATAGTATTCCGCAGGTCCTCCCACACGAAACGATGTATGCTTTCCCATATCTTCCTGCCGGAAACACCTGTCGCTTCCTGCTATCTGCTGTAACTGTTTCCAAAATACATCACTCACATTAAGCCTCTTTCAAAAATGCAGTGTACCCCAGTTTTGCCTCGTAGAGGTCCACCTTGCTGATAATCTCCCATGGTGCATGCATATTCAGCACGGCCACGCCGCTGTCTATCACCGACATATTATAATTTGCCAGGATATAGGCGATTGTCCCGCCGCCTCCCTGGTCCACCTTACCCAGTTCGGAAGTCTGGAAAGACACCTGGTTATCGTCCATAATCCTGCGCAGTTCTGCCATATATTCGGGATTGGCATCGTTAGAGCCGCTCTTGCCCCTGGAGCCGGTATATTTGTTAAACACCAGACCATTTCCAAAATAAGCTCCATTTTTCTTCTCAGTTACAGACGCATATAACGGGTCATAGGCTGCGCTCACATCGGAGGACAGCACCTTGGAATTCGTCATTGCACGGTTAAACAAGACCTGGCTGTAACTGCCCATCGCTTCCATAATCTCCGCCACGACATAGAAGAAAAACCGAGACTGCATTCCGGTTGCGCCCACGCTGCCGATTTCCTCTTTATCCACCAACAGGCACACGGTTGTCTTCTCACATACCCCAGCTTCCAGAACTGCCGCAAAGGAAGGATAGGCGCATACCCTATCGTCATGACCATAACCCATGACCATGCTGCGGTCAAGCCCATAATCCCTGGCCTTTCCCGCCGGGACCACTTCAATTTCCGCTGACAGGAAATCCTCTTCTTCTATATCATATTGCTCTTTCAAAATATTCAGTACATTTATCTTTACTGCATCTTTGGTTTTTTCTTTCTCATCCTCACTCTCAAAGGGAATGCTGCCGACCAGCAGGTCCAGATTCTCGCCCTCAATCACCTTGGCAGCTTTCTTGTCCAGCTGTTCTGAAGCAAGATGGATTAAGAGGTCGCTAATGCCAAATACCGGGTCGTCGTCTTTCTCACCAATATTAACCGTTACTTTCGTTCCGTCCTTTTTCACTATAACGCCATGGAGCGCCAAAGGAAGCGTCACCCACTGGTACTTCTTAACGCCGCCATAGTAATGCGTGTCTAAGAGCGCCATTTCCGTGTCTTCATACAACGGTACCTGTTTCAAATCCAGCCTGGGCGAATCAATATGCGCCCCCAAAATATTCATGCCTTTCTCTAAAGGCTGCTTTCCGATTACGAACAGCGCCAGCGTCTTCCCCATATTCGTGGCATACAGTTTATCGCCCTCCTGCACCTTGCGTCCATCGGCAATCACTTTCTCTAAATCTTCAAACCCAGCCTTCTCTGCCTGGGCAACCAATTCTGTAACGCATTCCCGCTCTGTCTTGCAGTCGGAAATAAATTTCTTATAATCCTCCGCAAAGGCAAAGATAGCTTCCCGCTTCCCCTGTGGATATTTCTTCCATGCATTTTTTCTTTCCATTGTTGTGCAATTCCTCCAAGTCTTAATCATTCTCTTCGCTTTCATCTTCCTCTTGTGAACCTTTCTGGAGATTCGCCTGCACACGGCGGTACAGCTCCTGCGCTGCGTTATACCCCATCTTCTTCTGTCTGTGGTTTACTGCCGCTGACTCACAGATTACGGCAAGGTTCCGTCCAGGACGGATAGGCAGGGAATGGCATACCACCTTATTTCCTAGAAATTCTGTGTATTCCTCATCCAATCCCATGCGGTCGTATTCATTTTCTTTCTTCCAATCCTGCAGTTTAATCACTAAATCAATGTTCTGCTTCTCTTTCACGCACTCTACGCCAAACAACGTCTTAACGTCAATGATGCCTATACCTCGCAGCTCAATAAAATATCTGGTAACGTCTGGCGCCGTGCCCACCAGAGTATGCTCGTTAATCTTACTGATTTCCACTACGTCGTCGCTGACAAGACGATGTCCGCGCCGAATCAATTCAAGCGCCGCCTCACTCTTGCCAATTCCGCTCTCACCCATAATCAGAAGACCTTCGCCATATACATCTACCAATACGCCATGGATGGAAATGCAAGGTGCAAGCGCTTCGCCCAGATAATAAATCAGTTCTGCCATGAATTCAGACGTCCCATAATCCGTTGATAATACCGGCGTGCTATACTCCGTTGCAATTCGCAGCAAATCTTCATCCGGCTGCAGGTTGCGGCTGAAAATTACACAAGGGACATTGTGGGCAAAAAATGTTTTATAGATTTCCAGCCTCTCTTCTTTCTCCAGCTTCTGCATATATGTGTATTCCACCATGCCGACAATCTCAACACGGCTCTTTTCAAAGTAATCAAAATACCCTGCCAGCTGCAATGCCGGGCGGTTTACTTCTGCCGTAGTCACTTTGCGTTTCTTAATATCCACTTCCGGATTCAAGACCTTGAGCTCCATCTTCTCCACTATCTTACTTACGCTTACTCCATTCCCATTATACATCTGCATCTTCCTTTCTCCACCCTAGGGGTAAATAATCCACATCTTTCGGTAATGTTGCTGAATATTCAAAATTGTTAACTACATCTTATCATACAACGCCACTGCCATCAATATTCTGGCGGTGGAAAAAATCATAAACCGATTGTGCAGACTGCTGGTTCATGGCAGGAAGGGCCGCCAACATCCCCACATCCGCCTCTCGGATGGCATCCAGCGAGGGAAACGCTTTCATCAGCGATTTGCGCCTGGTGGCACCAATTCCTGGAATGTCGTCCAGTACAGAATGCATCTGTTCCTTGCTGCGCAGGGAACGGTGATATTCGATGGCAAACCTATGCGCCTCATCCTGAATCCGTGTGACAAGCTTAAATCCCTCTCCATGGCGGTCAATGGGAATCTCCCTATTATGGTAGTATAACCCACGTGTCCTGTGATTATCATCTTTTACCATTCCGCATACCGGAATATGCAGCCCTAATTCCTCCAATACGCGCAGCGCAACATTTACCTGCCCTTTTCCGCCGTCCATCATAATCAAATCTGGAAAACGCGTGAAACTGCCGTAATCATTTTCCATCTTCTGGGCTTTAAGTTCCTCCTGCTCCCGCATGCCATGCGAAAAACGGCGTGTCAGCACCTCATGCATGGAACCATAATCATCCGGTCCCGTGACCGTGCGAAGCTTAAATTTACGGTAATCGCTGCGTTTGGACTTGCCTTTCTCGTAGACGACCATGGAGCCAACCGATTCAAAGCCGCTGATATTAGAGATATCGTACGCTTCCACACGTTTCAATTCCTCAAGTCCCAACAATTGCCCAATCTCTTTCAGCGCCCCGATAGTCCTTCCCTCTTCACGTTTCATTTTCTCCTTGTCCTGGGACAGCACCATGTGGGCGTTCTGTGCTGCAAGCTCCACCAATTTTTCTTTCGTACCTTTTTTAGGCACGCGGATATAGACTTTCTGACCGCGTTTCTGTGCCAGCCATTCCGCAATTACCTCCGCTTCCTCTATCTCCTCCTGGAGCATAAGTTCTCTTGGAATAAACGGCGTACCTGCATAAAACTGCTTAATGAAAGTAGACAGGACCTGAGGCCTGGTATCTTCACTTCCTACAGTCACATGGAAATGGTCGCGTCCAATCAATTTTCCATCCCGGATAAAAAACACCTGTACCACTGCATCTTCCCCATCCGACGCCATGGCAATGATATCTTTGTCCTCGCTGTCTGAACTGGTAATTTTTTGCTTCTGGGCAATCTGCTTTACCGCTTTCAGCAATTCCCGATATTCAATGGCCTTTTCAAAATTCATCTCCTCAGAGGCAAGCTGCATTTTTTCTTCCAATTCTTTGATGACCGGTCTGTAATTGCCATTGAGAAATTCAATTACCTGCTCAATCTGCCCGCGGTATTCCTCCTGGCTGACCTTCCCCTGGCAAGGCGCCATGCACTGGTGGATATGGTAATTCAGGCAAGGACGTTCCTTGCCAATGTCCCTGGGCAGCACTCTGTTACAGGTTTTCAGGCAGTATAGCTTTCGCACCAATTCTATCGTATCTTTCACCGCCCCAGCACTGGTATAGGGACCGAAATACCGTGATTTGTCTTTTTTCATCTGATGTGAAAAGAGGACTCTGGGAAAAGCTTCTCCCA
Organism: uncultured Lachnospiraceae bacterium; assembly: GCA_947565885.1. Lineage (GTDB taxonomy): Bacteria > Bacillota > Clostridia > Lachnospirales > Lachnospiraceae > Petralouisia. Next base: position 37,611 of record CANOHX010000002.1, on the reverse strand, counting down.
GCGTCACTCTAATATATGGGTATGATTTATCATCCCGCAGCATAGTATTATATTTCGGTCTGTGTTCTTTGATTAAATTACATTCCAGAATCAGAGCCTCCAGCTCAGAATCGGTGATGATATACTCAAACCTTGCAATCTGACGAATCATCTGCTCCTTTTTCAAACCCTCATTGTGGCTAGGTCGGAAATACTGGCGCACCCGGTTCCTGAGGCTGACTGCTTTTCCAATATAGATAATCGCATCTTTTGCATCATGCATGATATATACCCCAGGCTTCTGGGGAAGCTTCTTTAATTCTTCCTGAATGTCAAACATCATTCCATTCCTTTTAACAATCTGTCCAGATAGTCTTCCTGTTCTGCCTCCTCCGGTTCTTTTCTGGCAGCTTCCAACTTATCCTCTTTGCATTCTTCCATGTTCTCCAATGCAAAATCCATAGCCTCCTCTTTGCATTCTTCCATGTTCTCCAATGCAAAATCCATGGTCTCCTCTTTGCATTCTTCCATGTCTTTCAGTTTAGAATCCGTAGCTGCTACCTCAGCATTTTCCAATCCCTCAGAAACAGACTCCTCCGCTTCTGCCTCCAATCTCTTCTTAGCAAGTTCCAACTGTTCCAAGGCTGACAAATGGGGCACTTCTTGCTCTCCTATTCCCTCAGATTCCGATTCCAGAATTTCCACATCAGGCTGTAAATCACTATCCACTGCTTCTATAAATACCACGTCCGGCTCTACCCAGAGCGTATCCTCTTCTTTCACTGAAAGTTCCACCATGCTCTCTAAGATAGTTTCCACTTCCCCATTCTCTCTTGTTATCGTATCTACTTCCTCTGGCTCTTCTGTATTTGTATCGGCCTCCTCCGGCTCTTGTGGCTTAGCCATAATATTTGCTCCTTCTGGCTCTTGTGGCTTAGCCATAATATTTGCTTCTTCTGGCTCTTCTGTATTTGTATCTGCTTCTTCCGGCTCTTCTGTATTTGTATCGGCTTCCTCCGGCCCTTCTGTATTTGTATCGGCTTCCTCCGGCCCTTCTGTATTTGTATCGGCCTCCTCCGGCTCTTCTGAAATTATACCTGCTTCCTCCGGCTCTTCCGAAATTGTATCGGCCTCCTCCGGCTCTTCTGAAATTATACCTGCTTCCTCCGGCTCTTCTGAAATCGTATCTGCTTCTTCCAGCTTTTCCGGCATGGCATCTGATTCCTCCATACTTTCCCAAGCTGCATCCGATTCCTCTGTCGGCATCTTTCCAGCTTCTTCCTGAACTGCGCCAGTTACTGATACCTCTGCCATACCAGCTTCCGTCAAATCTTCCGCATCGTATAATTCTTCCGACACTTCTTCCGCCGCAGATTTATGCAAAGGGATTATCTGTATATCTTTCTCCTGCTTCTGTCCCATCCCAAACATAAATTCTTCCGGCAAAGGCTCTTCAAGGGTATCTACTACCAAATCATCGTCCTCTTCAAGATACATTCCTCGGGATTCCGGCATTTTTTCCTTGGACTCATGGAAAGTAAAACCAGTATTGCCCTCCGCTTTGAATTCTTCCGCAGCTTTCTGGGCATCCGTCTTCTCCTCCGGTTCCGGAATCCCCTTTAAATTGCGGAAAATCTTCATGAATTCCTTGCCAGTAATTGTCTCATTTTCATAGAGGTATTCAGAAATTTCATCCAGAATATCCCTGTTCTCCTGCAGCAGACGCACAGCTTCATTATAGCTATCTTTCAAAATCTTCATGACCTCCTGGTCAATCTGTGCTGCTGTCTCCTCGCCGCAATTTAAGCTTGCCCTGCCTTCCAGATATTTATCCTCAATCGTCACAAGCCCCATCAGCCCGAACCTGTCTGACATACCGTACTGCGTTACCATTGCCCGCGCCATCTTCGTCGCCTGTTCAATATCATTAGAAGCCCCGGTCGTCACCGAATCAAAGACAATCTCCTCCGCAGCACGTCCGCCCATATAAGTCACAAGACGCGCAACAAGTTCATTCTTGGTCATCAGGTACTTTTCTTCTTCCGGCACCTGCATGGTATAGCCAAGCGCACCCATCGTACGCGGTACAATAGTAATTTTCTGTACCGGTTCCGTATCTTTCTGCAATGCCGTCACCAAGGCATGGCCCACCTCATGGTATGCCACCATCTTCTTCTCTTTGGGACCCATAATGCGGTCCTTTTTTTCCTTGCCGGCAATGACTACCTCAACCGATTCAAAAAGGTCTTCCTGGTTTACATGCTTCCTGCCTTGCTTCACTGCATTGATAGCAGCCTCATTTATCATGTTGGCAAGGTCAGAACCCACTGCCCCCGAAGTAGCAAGCGCAATGGCATCTAAATCTACCGTGTCATCCATAAGCACATTTTTGGCATGTACTTTCAAGGTATCCACACGCCCTTTGAGGTCCGGCTTATCCACAATTATCCTGCGGTCAAAACGGCCAGGGCGCAGCAACGCCTTGTCCAAAACTTCCGGGCGGTTCGTTGCAGCCAATATCAGCAGACCCTTGGACGTATCAAACCCATCCATCTCCGCCAAAAGCTGGTTCAAAGTCTGTTCACGCTCATCATTGCCCCCATATCTGGTATCGCGGCTCTTGCCGATCGCATCAATCTCATCAATAAAAATAATACAGGGCGCCTGTTTCTGCGCCTCTTTAAACAAATCCCTTACGCGGGATGCGCCGACGCCAACAAACATCTCTACAAAATCCGATCCCGCAAGGGAAAAGAACGGCACATTTGCCTCGCCTGCTACTGCCTTGGCGAGCAGCGTCTTACCTGTACCGGGAGGTCCCACCAGTAGCGCGCCTTTCGGAAGTTTTGCTCCGATATCTGTATACTTCTTGGGATTATGCAGGAAATCTACCACCTCCTGCAGGGATTCCTTGGCTTCGTCCTGTCCTGCAACGTCCTTAAATGTTACGCCGGTAGACTTCTCCACATAGACTTTGGCTGTCGTCTTGCCAACGCCCATGACTCCGCCGCCGCCCATTTTGCGGAAAATGAGAAAATATAATAGTATCCAAACTAACACCAGCGGCAGCACATAGCTTACCATGTTCCACAGGATTGCTGAGGACACATCCTCCACAGTTCCGCTGAACTTCACGTTATGTTCCCTTAACAGCGGGAGAAGTTCTTCATCCCTTAGTTCCGCCGTATAATAAGTTATGCGGTATAGTTTATTCTCACCCTTTGGCAGAATCTTGATTCTGTTGGAAGTAAATTTGACCTCCTCTACCTTGTCATCCTCTATCATCTGAATGAATTCCGAATAAGAAACTTCCTTGTTGGTAGCGCTCTTCGCACAGCTGTTCAAAAGGCTTGTCAGAAACAGCACCAGAAGCGCTGCCAGGATAAAGACCATTATCGTCATGCCATTCCTGTTATTCCCGCCATTATTCTTTCTGCCATTATTATTGTTATTATTTCCTTTGTTCTCCATTGGTTTCCTCCTGAATACCGCAGCCCTTAATCACGCGATACTCTTTTTATTATATGTGCATTCCCTTTGAAAATCAATATTTCTTTGCTAAACTTTTTATGAATTTTTTAGGAAAGTCCTAGATTTCTTTGGGCTTAGGTTGTATAATATATTAATTATTGGACAAACTACACATTTCAGAATTAAGGAGGATTACCTATGCCCGTAAAATACGTCTTTGTCACCGGCGGAGTCGTTTCCGGCCTCGGAAAAGGAATTACCGCCGCCTCATTGGGCCGCTTGTTGAAAGCGCGCGGATACAAGGTTACCATGCAGAAATTTGACCCCTACATCAATATCGATCCCGGAACAATGAACCCCATCCAGCACGGCGAGGTTTTTGTTACCGATGATGGGGCAGAGACTGACCTTGATTTAGGTCATTACGAGCGTTTCATTGATGAGAATTTAAGTAAAAATTCCAACGTCACTACCGGCAAAGTATACTGGTCCGTTCTGCAGAAAGAGCGGCGCGGCGATTACGGCGGCGGCACGGTACAGGTAATCCCTCATATCACCAATGAAATCAAAAGCCGTTTTTACCGGAATTTTACTACAGAGGAGACCCATATCGCCATCATCGAAGTCGGCGGAACCGTAGGGGATATGGAGAGCCAGCCTTTCTTAGAATCCATCCGCCAGTTCCAGCATGAAGTGGGGCATGAGAATGCCATCCTCATCCATGTAACGCTGATTCCCTATATCAGCGCATCCGGCGAGATGAAGACGAAGCCTACCCAGGCAAGCGTCAAGGAACTGCAGGGTATGGGAATCCAGCCCGATATTATTGTTTGCCGTTCCGAACATCCTTTAGACCAGGGAATCAAAGACAAAATTTCCTTATTTTGCAACGTCCCCTGCAGCCGCGTGCTGCAGAACCTGGATGTGGAATACCTGTATGAGGCCCCGCTTGCCATGGAGAAGGAAAACCTGGCACAGGTGGCATGTGAATGCCTCCATCTAGAGTGCCCAGAGCCTAACCTTACCGATTGGATTGACATGGTTGACGCCTTGCGTTATCCGGACAAAGAGGTAAATGTTGCCCTGGTTGGGAAATACACGGCTCTGCACGATGCCTATATCTCCGTTGTGGAAGCGCTAAAACATGGCGGCATTGCGGAGCGCGCCACCGTCAATATCAAATGGGTAGATTCCGAATTATTAAATGATGATAACGTAGAAGAAATTCTTGGCGATATACAGGGCATTTTAGTTCCCGGCGGTTTTGGGGACCGCGGCGTGGAGGGCATGATAACGGCTGCCAGATACGCACGTGAACATGAGATACCATATCTGGGGCTTTGCCTGGGTATGCAGGTGGCAATCATCGAATGCGCCAGAAGCCTTTGCGGTTTCCATGACGCACACAGCATTGAACTTAATCCCAATACCACTCATCCAGTGATTGCACTGATGCCTGACCAGAGCGATGTCGAAGATATCGGCGGAACCTTACGTCTCGGCTCTTATCCCTGTGTGCTGGATACTTCCTCCAGGGCATATCAGGTATATGGCGAACAGACTATCCATGAGAGACACCGCCACCGTTACGAGGTCAACAATGACTACCGCTCCATCCTCACGGAACATGGCATGAAGCTGTGCGGCCTGTCACCAGACAACCGGATAGTCGAGATGGTAGAACTTACAGACCACCCTTGGTTCGTTGCTACCCAGGCACACCCGGAACTTAAGTCCAGACCGAACCGCCCGCATCCATTATTCAAAGGATTTGTGGAAGCAGCGTTAAAAAACAGGAAATAAATGAAAGGGTATCGCTCCATCATCTATTTAAATGATAACGCGATACTCTTTTCCATTTACAAAGGCAATGTCTCCACTTTGTCAAATATCCCTATATTCGGATATTGCTCCAGCGCTTCTTTTGTCGTAGTGCCCGTTGTTACCCCGGCAAAGTCTACGCCCGCTGCCTGAGCGGTCCTGGCATCCACCAGGCTGTCACCCACATAAAGCACTTCCTCTTTGGACATTCCCCAGATTTCCAACACCTGCAAAAGCCCTTCCGGGTCCGGCTTGGGATGTTTTACACTGTCCCCGCCAATAATGATATCAAACAGCCCCTTTTCCTGGTATTTTTCTAAAATGCTTTCTATCCGGTGACGGTATTTTGTCGTCACAACACCAAGCTTATATCCCTGTTCTCTCCACTCCCGCATACAGGTTAGCACACCAGGATAAAAACTGGATTTTTCCGTCATTACCTGGTCTGCTTTCTCCATAAATAACCTCGCAAACCGAGGTCCCTCCACTTCCTTTACCGCCTGCCCCTGCTCCTTTACCAACACGCGGTAAACTTCTTCCAAATGAAGGCCAATGGTCCTGCGTATCGTTTCACGCTCCGCCGTTTGGTAACCCAGGCATTCCAGGGCATAATTTACGCAGGTTACAATGCCATCTGTGGAATCTCCCAATGTATAATCAAAATCAAACAGCAGTCCTTTGTATTTCATATTGCAATCCTCCGCCAATTTCTGCAGAATTTTAAGGCTATACTGCCACCGCTTTCACATGTCAGAATGATTCAACCCCATATTTTTTCAACAGCTCTCCTAGTTTCTTTTTCGCCCGCCTAGACATATGCCCGACATTGTCCGGGCTTTTGCCAAGGACTTTGGCTATTTCCGCGATGCTCATGTCATGGTAATACTGCAGAAGCAGTATGTCACGATAAGATTTATTCATATGCTTTAACGCCTCTGCGATAAGCTCTTGCCGTTCCATCTTCTCAAACCTGTCATCCAGCGCTTCGTCAAAAACATTTTCCAACGCCTCGTCTTCTACTTCCTGGTCTGTCTGCCTCTTTCTCTGTTTGCAGAGGTTAATAGATTTATTTTTCAGGACCGTAAGTATGTAATTCCAATTTTTCTGCGGCGGATTATTTCTCAGTACGTCTAGATTGTCCATCAAGGTGACGAACGTCTCCTGCACAACATCCTCCGCATCATGTCTGTTCTTTAAAATACGATAAGCCTTACGGTACATTTCTTCCCTGTAAGCCTCATATATCTCCTCGAAAAAATCTTTCTCCTGTTCACCATCTAAAAATTGTAGTCTGTAAATTAATTCAGCTGCTTCCAAACAAATCCTCCTCTTCCATCATGCTCTGCAGCTTCTTTTTCGCCCGATAGATGATATGCCTGACCGTATCCTGCGATTTGCCGAGAAGTTTTCCGATTTCCGCCGTGCTCAAGCCGTGATAGTAACGCAAGAGGAGCACATCTTTATAAGTCTCACTCATCCGTCCCAAAAAATGCATAAGAACTGTCCTCTGTTCTATCTGCAGAACCTTCGCATCAAATTCCACATTCACCATATCCCTCAAAATCTCTTCCGTTATCGGCAGTTCCCTTTCAAACTGACGCTTTTTCTTCTTATAACGGTTGAAAGACATGTTCTTAATGATTGTCACTATGAAATTCCAATTCTTCTCAGGAGGCTCTTCTTTCATTCTATGCAAGTAGGGAATCAGCGCAACAATGGTATCCTGTACCATATCCTCCGCATCCTGCTTATTTTCCAGGATTACATAGGCGGTATAAGCCATTTCATCCTTGTAGGTTTCAAATAATTCCCTTAAAAAATCCTTTTCTTCTTCGGTATCCAACAAATTCAAGCAATGAAACACTTTCGGTACCTCCAAAAAATCAGGGCATAAAAACCTCCAATAATTCTCTGGATTTTTTATCCCCTTGATTCATCTTTCGTGAAATCTTATGCAATTTCAGATGGTCTGCATTTCCCCTGTATTACTATAGCAAGACGGAAAAATGATTTCAAGGGATTCTATGTAAAATGAAAACGCGGAGTGCGTCTGCCTCAACGCCTTTCGCGCAAACTCGTTGAAACCTCTGGAAACAGTTCTACGCTGCGCTGCAGGATGCCCTGCATATAGGCAATGGCAATTCCATAATTCGTGATAGGCACTCCCTGGTCTGCCGCACATTTGAGACGGTACTTCATTTCCCTCTCTCCCAGCATACAGCCGCCGCAGTGAATGACTAACTTATATTCCGATAAATCTTCCGGAAATTCCGTGCCGGAAGAAAGACAGATATCCAGCTTCTTTTTTGTATATGCCGAGAGCCAGCGCGGAATCTTTACAGAACCGATATCATCGCATTGCCTGTGATGCGTACAGCCTTCAGAAATCAAAACTTTATCCCCATCCTGCAGGTCTTCAATCGCCGCCGCTCCCTCGACGACAGTCTGTAAATTTCCTTTATAGCGGGCAAACAGGATGGAAAATGAGGTCAGCGGAATATCCTCAGGCGTAACAGCGCTGACCTCTGCAAATGCCTGGCTGTCCGTAATCACCATAGCAGGATTTTCACCTAACCGCTGCAACGTCTCTTCCACTTCATGTTCCCTGGCTACAACAGACACCGCACCTGACTCCAGGATATCCCGGATTGTCTGCTGCTGCGGCAGAATCAATCTTCCTTTGGGTGCTGCTGAATCAATGGGCACTACCAGCACTACGAAATCCAAAGGCTTCAGCAAGTCTCCTACAATCCGTCGTTCTGCCTCCTCTTTCACGGCAAGATGCGCAATCTTCTCTTTCAGTTCCTCTATCTGAAATCCCGTATGGGCGCTGATTCTTATCATATTTGCCGCTTCCCCAGGCAGACTCTCCTCCAACGCCATATCTTCTTTCCGTATGTCTTCCTTATTGGCTGCCAGCACATAGGGAATCTTCTTCTCCTGAAAAATGCCAATTAGTTCCTGTTCCGCTTCCCCTAAGCCCACCGTGCCGTCTATCACCAGGACTGCCACATCTATCTTATTCAAAATCTGCCTGGTCTTTCGCACACGCAGTTGTCCCAGCTCCCCTTCATCATCAATTCCTGCCGTGTCTATGATGACCACCGGTCCCATCGGCAGCAGTTCCATCGACTTCTGCACCGGATCCGTGGTAGTTCCTTTTACCTCGGACACCACGGCAAGTTCCTGCCCCGTTACCGCATTGACGACACTGGATTTTCCTACATTTCTTCTCCCAAAAAAGCCGATATGCATACGGTCCGCAGAAGGTGTACTGTTTAATCCCATGCTGCTTCCTCCTTTATATCTGATAAGCTGCTGTTCCTGTCTTTGAAATCCATTCCGCATTGCTATACTTTAGAATACGCTGCCTTACTGCTGATTCCCTGTAGGCTTCCCAATTTGCCGGAAAGCGCGCTAATCATGCTCTGCGGCGCATCCACAGCGATACTGATGATATTGATATTCTTTTTCGGATAGGGGATACCCATTCTGCCAATGATATAACTCCCATATTCATGGAGAATCTGATTCAGCTCCTCCACTGAAGATTCCTCTTCCACTATAATTCCTATGATTGCCACTCTTGATTCCATATCTCTCTTCTCATTCCTCAAATTCCACGGTCACAAAATAACCTTTCGCCGTCTCCTTAATCTCCGTCACCTTTCCCTCTTTCGATTTCAGCCTCTCTGCAGAGGGATAATTCGCTGACATGGCGTATGCTTTGCCAAGGGTATAGTAATAGGAAGTCGGGAGTTTCCCCTCTGTAACCGGAAGCACATCCCCTTCTTTCAGCAGCCCCGTACGTTCCATCTTAAATTCCATCTGCCGCATAATATCCCTCCCAAATTTGCTTCATTATTTCCAAAAGCACCATAACATCCCTCCCAAATTTGCTTCATTATTTCCGAAAGCACCATAACATCCCTCCCAAATTTGCTCCATATTTTCCGAAAGACGCCGGAACCTCCTTCTGTCAAGAACGCTTCCAGGTATAAGGCGTAAACAGCAGCAGCAGCGGAAACAGCTCCAACCGCCCTGCGAGCATATCAAACATCAGCACAAATTTTGCTGGCTGGGAGTACACGGCAAAGTTGCTGGCTGGCCCTACTTCATTCAGACCCGGACCAATGTTGTTCAATGTTGCCGCCACAGCCGTAAAATTCGTAGTAAAATCCAGATTGTCCAACGAAATCAAGAGCGCAGAAACTCCAAAAATAATAGCATACGCAATAAAAAATACGGAGATTGAGCGCAGGATTTCCTTATTCACCACATGATTCTCAAATGTCACCTGCCGCACACGCTTGGGATGAATCAGATGGGACAATTCATTCTTGACCATTTTCAGCATTATCATCACACGGGAGACTTTAATTCCTCCTCCAGTGCTGCCAGCACACGCACCTATAAACATGAGGATAACCAATATCGCTTTTGAAAACTGTGGCCACAGATTAAAATCCGCAGTGGAATACCCGGTAGTGGTGATAATTGATGCTACCTGAAACGCTGCATGGTGGAAAGCTTCAAACAATGATTGGAAACTGCCGTGGATATTGACGGTAATCAGCAAAACTGCCACCAAAATAATGCCCAGATAATAGCGCATCTCCTCATGTCTGAATGCCTGCTTAGGTTTGCGTGCCCGAATTAGGTAGTATACGTTGAAATTCACGCCAAACAATATCATAAATACCGTAATCACAGCCTGAGAAACCATCGGGTAGCTGCCAATACTGCTGTTCAGCACACCGAATCCTCCCGTGCCTGCCGTACCGAAAGACAGCGTCATCGCCTCAAAAAGAGACATGCCGGTAAGCAGAAGCAATATTATCTGAATAACCGTCAGAAAAATATACATTTCATAGAGGATACGCGCCGTGTGGCGAACCCTCGGTACCAGTTTTCCGACCGTTGGTCCCGGGCTCTCCGCACGCATCAGGTGCATATTGTAACCGCCGGCCAGCGGAAGGATAGCCAGAATCAGCACCAACACTCCCATACCGCCAATCCAATGAGTAAAGCTGCGCCAAAACAAATTGCACTTAGACAACGCTTCCACATCTGCAAGGATGCTGGCGCCCGTAGTAGTCAGACCGGAAATTGTCTCAAACAGCGCGTCGGTATAGCTGGCAAATTCCCCTGACAAAAACAAGGGCAGCGCTCCCGTAATACTTAAAAGTATCCAGCTCAAAGACACCACCACAAAACCTTCCCTTGCATAAAACACAGTGCTCCTGGGCTTTTTCAATTTGCCAAGACCACCCAGCAGCAGGCAGGAGGCCAGCACCAGAAGATATGCCCAGCCTTCTTTCTCCCTATAGATGAGCGCCACAACGCAAGGCAGAGCCAAAAACATTGCCTGAAATTCCAGGACACGGCAGAGAATATATCTGATAATCGAGTAATTCATAGCACTTTCTCCACTTCCTTCGTTACCGTAAAATATCCTTCAAATCATGAAATCCCTGGTTGGTAGTGACTACCACCACAGTGTCCCCAAGCATGATGGAATCTTGTCCGCCCGGCGTTATGATAATGCCTTTGCGGTTAATGCAGGCAATCAGAAGATTGTCCTTTAAGCGCAACTCTTTCAATGGCACGCCCACCAGTTCGGACTGCTCATTTACCCTGAATTCCAGGGCTTCCACTTTATTCTCAATCAGCCGGTACAGCGTCTCCACATTACTGCCGATGGAATTCTGCATAGCCCGCACATATTGAAGTATATATTCTGCCGTAATATTCTTAGGGTAAAGCACGCTTCCCAAATCCAGGCTGTCAATTATCTCATCATAGGATATACGATGGACCTTGGTGATGGTCTTTGCCTTGGACACGCTTTTGGCGTAAAGGCTGAGCATGATGTTCTCTTCATCCAAGCTTGTCCAGGATACAAATGCCTGAACACGCGGCAGCCCTTCCTCATCAAGGAGATTCCGGTCAGTCCCATCTCCATGGATAATCATGGCCTGGGGCAGAAGCTCGCTGAGTTCGTTGCAGCGCTCCTTGTCCTGTTCGATAATTTTAATGCCAATCCCCATAGGAAGAAGCTGTTTCGCCAAATAGTAGGTAGTCTCGCCGCCCCCTACAATGATACAGCTCTTAATGCGGTTCATTGCCATGCCGATTTTACGGAAAAACTCATTGGCATTCCGGGAAGATGCCACCACAGTAATGATATCTTTCTCCCGAAGTTCAAAGCTACCATCCGGGATAAATACCTCTTCCCCCCGCTCCACTGCACAAATCAGCACTTCACAGCCCAGACCTCCTGAGATATAAGTAAGCGGCCGCCCATGCAGTACGGACCCTTCGCCTAATTTACATTTCAGAAGTTCTATCCTGCCCTTAGCAAAAATATCCACTTTAATCGCAGAAGGGAATTTTAAGAGCCGGGAAATCTCGCACGCCGCCGCGTATTCCGGGTTGATGACCATGGACAGCCCAAGCTCACCCTTGATAAATGCAATCTCCTTGTTATACACAGGGTTCCTCACCCTGGCAATGGTCTTACAGTCTCCTGCCTTCTTGGCAATCAGGCAGCAAAGCAGGTTCAGTTCATCGGAAGTTGTCACGGCTATCATCAAATCCGCTTCCTCAATTCCCGCTTCGTACTGTACCGACAGGCTGGCTCCATTTCCCACAATGCCCATGACGTCATGCTGGTTCGCCACCTTTTCCACGGTATTTCCATCCATATCTATCACCGTAATGTTATGCCCTTCCTTGCTTAACTGCTCAGTCAGGGTTGCTCCCACATTTCCGCAGCCTACTATGATAATCTGCATGGTCTCCTCCCATTTACACGCTTTGCGCGCAAAATCTTATGTCTATTTATTTTTTATCAAATTTCCGTATCAGCCCTAACCCAATGGGATAAGGTCCCGTATGGACACCGATAGTCGCCCCAATCTGAAAAATGTCCACAGATTCAATACCTGAATATGTTTTCAATGAGGCAAGAAGCTCTTCACGGAAAGATACAGCCTCTTCATAATCGTAACCGTAACCCACAACAATCTGGTAATCATCCGGGGATTCGCCTATTTTATTAAAATGGTCCCTGGTCTGTTCAATCAGGCGCTTCATGGCTTTCTTCCGGCTTCTGCTGATACCGGTAGGAAAAATCTCCCCTTCGCGCAGCATAATCAAAGGTTTAATCCCCAATGTAGAAGCCGCGTTACCCATAACCTTGCCAATCCTGCCTCCATGAATCAGATATTCATAGTTTCCCACCGTAAAGATAATCCGGCCAGTAGACTTGATACGCTCAATTTCTGCCACCGTTTCCTCAAAAGAAAGCCCCGCACTCTGCATCCGCGCTGCCTCCAACACTAAAAGTCCCTGAAGAACCGTGTTCACAGTAGTGTCCACTACTTCAATCTTTACATCAGGATACTCTTCCTGCAAAGTCGCCGCCGCTGTCCGCGCGGAATTATAAGAACCGCTGAACTTAACAGTGATGCACAGGCAGAGAATGTCCTTGCCTTCTTTCACATAGGGAGTAAACGCCTCCACATAATCCTGCACCGATGGCAGGGAAGATTTGGGAAACTTGTCAGGATTATCAACCATCTGCTGATAAAACTCCCGGACGCCTATCTCCTCAATTTCTTTCTTGTAATTCCTCCCATCAAACGTCACGTAAAAAGGCACGACTTTTATGCCAAGTTTCTGGGGGATTTCCTGACCAAGGTCACAGGAACCGTCTGTTACAATCTGATACGCCATGTTTTTTCCTTTCTCATATAAATTTGCCATCTGATATATTTCTAAGGAAACGCTGATTAAATCAGCGTTCCCCTAAAAATCTTCAATCCTGCCGCCGGTAACTTCCAGTAAGGCCTGTACCGGCAGATACAGGGTCGTCCCAATCCTGCCGCCGCTGATATAAATTCTCTCGTACTCCAAGGCGGATTTATGGAGAAATACGGGATACTGTTTCTTCATGCCCAGCGGGCTGCAGCCGCCCCGCACGTACCCAGTGATAGCAGTGATGTCTTTGACCGGAATCATCTCTATGGACTTCTCACCGGCGGCTTTCGCTGCCGCCTTTAACTGCACTTCTTGCGCGACCGGAAGCACAAACACATAATACTGCTTACTTTTCCCTTGCAGCACCAGCGTCTTAAAAGACTGTTCCGGCGGCGCTCCTGTCTTCTCCGCGGTATGAAGACCATCAATAAATTCATCACATTCATATTGAAGTACCTCATAAGGTATTTTCTTCTTATCCAAAATCCGCATGGCATTGGTCTTGATTTCTTTTTCTTTCGCCATCTTCCCTCCCATAATCCGACTTACGCAAGGCAGAAACCGGCACAGAAGCGCCCCTAAAAAGACAAAACGGAAGAAATGCTGACTCCTCAGCTCTCCTCCGTCTTTGTCTTTCCTACTAGTCGTCAGATTCTAAACAGCATAATATCACGAAATATAAGTTGTGTCAACGCTGCTGTTTTTTCTGTCTGCAAGGAATGGTTCATGATACCTTCTTACTTAGTAATCTTTTTCTTTACAGGCTTACTGTAAGGACTATACGTCATCTTGCCGCCTATTTTGGCAAAGCTGCGAACCCTCACATAGTAAGTCTTGCCTTTCTTTAAATTCTTCAGCGTGTAAGATAATTTTGTTGTCTTAACTTTCTTTGCGCCCTTAAAATTTTTCTTTAAGGAATAGGAAATCTCGTATCCTTTTGCGCCGGTTTTCTTAATGGATTTGCCAAGTTTCACTACCAGCTTACCGCCATCTTTGTTGGTAAGCTTAGAAATTTTATTATTCTGCGGCATGATAGTAAATGTTACCGTCTTATGCCCATTATAATTTCCTTTTCCGGAAATCTTTGCCGTGCCCTGACCAACTTTCTTATTACCGCTATAAAAAACATCATAATCCCTGCCGGCGGTCAGTTCTTTTCCGTTATATGTCACTGTCACCGCAGGCTTCTGTGCTTTCCCATTATAGGTAAGCGTTTCTTTAGATAATTTTACAGTTGCATTGCCAATTGAGACAACAGCCGGTTTTTTATCTGCTGAATGACCTCCTCCCGGCGCAGTACCCTCTGAATTGTCTCCTCCTGGATTATTCCCTGAGTTGTCTCCTCCTGGATTATCTCCTGGGTTGTCTCCTCCTGGATTATCCCCTGGGTTGTCTCCTCCCGGATTATCCCCTGGATTGTCCCCTCCTGGATTATCTCCCGGATTATCCCCTGGATTGTCCCCTCCTGGATTATCCCCTGGATTGTCTCCTCCTGGATTATCCCCTGGATTGTCCCCTCCTGGGTTATCCCCCGGGTTATCCCCTGGATTGTCCCCTCCTGGGTTATCCCCCGGGTTATCCCCTGGATTATCTCCTGGGTTATCCCCTGGATTGTCCCCTCCTGGGTTATCCCCTGGATTGTCCCCTCCCGGGTTATCTCCTGGGTTGTCTCCTCCGCCTTGGCTCTCTTTCCATTTTGCGGTCAGTGTTAAATCTGTGCGAATTGGCGTATTTTCAAAATCAAACGCTGTCTCCTCACCCTCTGCATACCAGCCCTCAAAAATATAACCTGATTTCTCTGGTTCCTGAGGAGCGTCTGCTTTTTCCCCTTTTCCGACCGATACCGTAATATTAGCAGTACCATTATCCGGAACAAAAGTTACAGTACAAGCTATCTTCTGCAGCGCATCTACTGCCTCTTGCAGCAACGTTTCTGCAGCGCTCACTTCCTGCTCAGTCGCTTCCTCCGCTTCTGCTGTATTCTTTACCTCTGCAAGCGCTTGTTGAAATGCCGCCCAGCCCTCAGCAATATAATCATCCTCATTTAACCGTTCTGCCGCCGCAATCGCTGCATTTAAGCCCGTCTTATCACCAAGTTTTACCAGGGCATTTTTCTTTGATTCTAACTTACTTTTCACTGTATCCACATCTGACTGCGACACGTCGCTGCTCTTAACCGTTTCTTTTGCCTCAACAAGAGCTGCCTGAAGCGCTGTCCAGCTCGCCGATGTATAATCTGACTGCTTCAGGGACTCCACGGTATCAATTAAGGTATTCAGGGCAGTTTTATCCCCAATTTTTACCAACGCATTCTTCTTTGCCTGTAAATTTGCAGCCGCTGCATTGACGTCTGCTTCGCTGGTAGGTTTCTTAAGCTGCTGTTTTGCCGTCTCCAACGCCTGCTGCAATGCCTGCCAGCTTGACGCAGTGTAATCTTCCTCCTTTAATCCTGCTGCAACTATCTCAAGCGACGACACGACTGCCTGTAAATCTGCCGTATCAATGTCAGGCTTTGTAAACACGGAACAATGGAATACGACTTCTGTGCTTTGCCCATTCATCGTGACCGTTGCCGTCAGCCTAACATCTGCTATCGGTTCCTCTGCTCCCGGCAAGGTCACCTTCCCGGTATTGTCAATCACATCGGTATTGGAAGATACCCAGCTAATTGTTGCCGCGCCGCCACACGCCGTAGCCGGAAGCGTGAGCGCACCGTCCGTAATAGTCATGGACAGGCTGCCGTCCTCCCCTTTGGCAATATCCAGATTCAGGGCTGCCTGCAAATCTGCCAGCAATTCTTCTTTCATGGATTCTTCCATAAAGCCAGCCGCTTCTTCCTCGCTGAGGGCAAAATCATAGATGCGGAAATCTTTGATGTTTCCCTTGAAATCAGCGTCAGCGCCATATGGATTATGTGCATAAATAGCATTGCCGATATAAACAAATGCAACGCTGCCCATCTCCGCTGGTGAATAATCTTCTGTTATGGTATTTACTTTCTCGCCATCCTTGTAAACACTCATTGTTTTTCCATCCATCACAATCGTAAGGTGGCACCAGGTACCTGCGGAAGGCGCTGGCATCTTAATATTATTTTCATTGCCATTCCACCCTCTCGGGCAGGCATTTACCATTATGTCATCGCCTTCTTTTGTGTTGACGATAAAATGTTTCGATTCCGCACAGTCTAAGCCATTGCCAAACCCAAACGCATTGTGGTTCTTCCCCTGGTCATCTTTGACCCAGAATGATATCGTCATCCTGTCATTTCCTAAAACACGATCAAATATCTCCGTCGGCAGGGAAAGATAGCTTGTTCTTGCCTCACCGCCAGTAAAGGCTGCGCCACTTTCTGCGCTGAAGCTGACCCCGGTTGCCGCGGCATCGTACTGATTGCCAGATACATCTTTGCTGTCTGACGTCAGTGGGTAATGAGCAATCAGATGTTCACTGGATGTGGAGGTATCTGCTGCATCTTTATCGTTATAGATAGCCGCTGCCTGTTCCGGCGCAACTGCGCAGTTATATATACGGAAGTCTTTGATATTTCCTTTAAAGTCTTTGTCTCCGTTATGAGCATAGATTGCATTGCCGATATAGGCAAACGCCACATTTCCCATCTCGGACACTGCATAATCTGCTGTTATCGTCTTTACCTCAACGCCGTTCTTGTATAAACTCAGCGTTTTCCCCGCCATGACAACCGTGAGGTGACACCAGGTATCCGCCGGCAATGCTTCCGTCTTAATATTGTTCGTGTTTCCCTTCCATCCACTGGGACAGGCGTTCACCAACAGCTTGCCGCCATCGTTGGTATTGACAATAAAGTGTTTGGAACCTCCATTATCGGGATTACATTGCGTGCCATTGCCAAATCCAAACGCATTGCTTCTTTCACCCCGGCTGTCTTTGACCCAGAAAGACACCGTAAGGTTATCATTGTCTGCTGTGCGGTTAAACATAGCCGCCGGCAGGGAAATATAACTGGTACGTGAATTACCTCCTGAAAATGCTGCTCCGTTTTCTTTATCAAATGTAACCCCTGTTGCCGTTCCGTTATTATGGTTGCCCGATACGTCATGGCTGCTGGAAGTCAGCGGATACCAGCCAAGCAGATTTTCCTTAAGGTCTGCGGTACTCTTTAATTCAAATCCTTTCTCCATAAGGGCCTGCAGTGTTTCCGTTGCCGCTTTTACCTGCGTATTCGTGACCTTTTCCGCCCCTGCCTGTACAAGCGCCCGCGCCATCACAATAGCCTCTTTCAAAGAAGCCATGTTGTAGTTAGCATTTGCGGCATCCTCATAATATTTTTCTGCTTCCCTGAGGGCAACTCCAAGGTCTGCAAACACGGCGTCCATTCCTTTTATCTTTACGGTAAATTCTTTCTGCTGCGAGTAACCTCCAAGGGTAACCGTTGCCTTCAAGGTTGCGGTCACATCCCCGGAAGCCGGGCAAACCAAGGAGGCGGTTGTGCCGTTTACCTTAAAGACGTCAGCCGGATTGCAGCTCCAGGCAATGGATGTTCCTGCCACCCCTCCAACTTCTTTTCCATCGGAGGGCAATATCATATCAGCTGCCACTTCCGCCGGGATAGCGGATTCTAACGCTTTAACCGTACTTGCAACTTCCAATTTCTCAGATTTATTGCTCTTATAGACATGTCTTGCCAACTGCTCCGTGGCAAAATCCATAATAATCCAGCCATAGCTTTTGCCATATTCCAGATTTCCGTCATTGTAACTGAGGAAATTGGCGTTGATGGTATTTGCCGATGATTTTGGATTGTTGTCTCCTGCCGTGCTCGTAAAATTCATGAAATAAGTGGTCTCAGGAGTGATAGTGATTTCCTTGTCATCCTCCACTTTCATAACCGCATTTGTCGTATGCGGCGGATTGTCCAGCCCCTGTTTGACAGCCGCCCATTTATTATCTTTCTTATATTCATAGCGGTCTTGTACGCAGAAACGCAGCCATCCATACCTGCTGACTCTATCGGGACCGGACCAAGGGGGATTCACTACAGCAGAGCCGCTCTGGTCACTCCAAAAAAGCCTTACTCCTTTATCATTTGCAAAATCGTCTGAACTGTGGTAACGCCTTGCCAGTACAATTTTTTTCCTGACGTCTCTTAATATGGGACTGCCGTTCTGCAGATACCAATATTCCGGCTTTGCATTAATGTAATTATGGATATATGTCTCAATCTGGGAATCCTCAGCTTTTCCATCATCCTTTTTCATGCTCATGATAATCGTTTCGTTTGGATGTGCATCTAAAAAATCATAACAATTCTGTAATACTTCGTCCAAATACAGGTTGCTTCCATCCTCTGATTTACAATCAGCAGTCCCATGGACAAGCCGTAATTTTTCTCCGTCATTTTCCAAACGTATATCCAAAAATCGTATGCCGTTATTCAGTTGCTCTGTAATCGTTGTATCCTGGCATTGTGCAGATGCGATATCCGAAAGCAAAAATTTTACCTTTTTCGTTCCGCTGTCGTGCGTTCCCGGAAGGTTAATCTGCGAAATCTTTAAGTCATCATCCAGATTCGACATCCAGTCCGCGCTGCTCACTCCCTCCCAGACATCAATTGCTTTGTCTGCTGCTTTTGTTTCCACCGGACAGAAAGTAATTGCCGTACAAAATACAATTCCAGCCAGTGCCGCACTAAAAATTCTTTTAAATCTTTTTCGCATAAGCAATATCCTCCTCTTTTCCTAATAAAAAACATTTTTTAGTTACGCAGTATTATAGCAGATTCCACTAAAAATTTCAGTAAAAACTTTTACTTTCAGCACATTGTACAAATAAAGAGGAGCCAGAAATCTGACTCCTGCAGTTTCCTGGCTCTTTGTCCCTTGCGATACCGATTCTATTCTATCGTTATGAACTTCAATCTGAACTTTGCAGCAAATTTCTCCGCTGTAGAACCTTCCTTACCATAAATCGTAACTCCTTTGGGAAACAAACTACCCTCATAACTGGTATCCAACTCACAATCTTCATTATAGATATAGACAGATTTCAGTTTGCCACAATCCTCAAAAGCAGAATATGACACTTGTTTCACATTCGGACCTAAAATCACCTTTCTCAGATTCCGGCAGTTATAAAAAGCAAAAGGCTCAATGGCTTCAACATTCTTATTTACTAAAAGCGTCCTCAGCCTATGATTGTGTTCAAACGCATACCTTCCTATCCTTTTCGTGTTTTTCCCCCATTGAATCTTCGTAAAACCCGCGTACCAGCATGACATATCACCAACAGCAATTACACTGTCCGGCACTTTCATCGTCTTATGCCCGCCAGGGTATCCCAGCAATTTCGTCCCCTTTTTATTCAGGAGCGCATTGTTTCTGACCTTAAACCTCCTGTTATTTTTTGATATCGTGATTTTCTTTAGTTTAGGCGCTAATGATAAGGCGTACCGCACTTCTATCCCATTCGGGATATGCAGTGTCCTCAGGTTCTTTGCGCCATACAGGCTGTTTACCTCCATGACTTTCTTTCCTTTAATTTTTCTCGGTATGGTCAGTTCCCTCGCATTTCCTTCATAATTATCTATCCTTATCCGGCTATGGGAATATATGCCAAACTCCTCTTCATAATATGACGAATAGGTAAATCCTTTCCACTTCGCTTCATATACAATTTCTGCCTTGCATTCCATTGCCAGGCCTGATACAAAAATCAAAACCCATAGAAAACAATTAAAGACAGCAATTCTTCTTTTCTTCATTGCCTTTCCTCCTCGCACCATATCTTAATGGAACAGCTGTATCTGTGTCCCTCTCCTCTTCCAATCACTGAACTATCATTACTGCCTACCTTAACTTTAACATATGCCCGCTTGTGGGACAATCTAATTTTTACTAAAATGCTGATGAAAACAATATTTCCAAAGAATTCAAAAGATAATATTCGGTCAATGTTTATGGCTGTGATTATTCTTTACGAACACTGTGCAGTATGATAAAATGGATGCAAATAACAAACTCAACATATGAAAGGGGCAATATTTGAACAATACAGTAGATGGCAGTTTAGAGGTACTGAATTCCCTCCAGTTATCGGCTAATTTAGAGGGAATGGATGTTGTAAGCAAAGATATTCTTAAAAACAAAGAAGTTCTTGCCGTTATCTTAAAAGGCGTAGTCAGTGAATACGAAAGCTACACAACGCAAGAAATTATGGAATTTATTGAAGCAGACTCTATCGCCTCAGATAATGAAGTTACTACCGGAAGGACAAATACACGTATCCATGGGGAAAATAATGAATTTGTACAACTAAACGAAAAGACTTCTAATTTTGATATCCGGTTTTTATCCAAAAATCCAGAATTATCTGGAGATGTCCGGGTAAATTTGCATATTGATATCGAACCACAGCGGAATTATAAACCTGGATACCCCATAGAAAAACGAGGGATATATTACCTTGCACGCAGCTTATCCTCACAGCTTTCATTAATTACCCCAAATACCGACTACAATTCTTTAGAAAAATGTTACAGTATTTGGATTTGCCGGGATAACATACCCCCCGACGAAAGATACAGTATTTCTCATTATCAGATGGAGAATTACAAAAATAGCGGAAACTGCTGTCCCCATAAAGAGAATTTTGATTTATTAACCCTTATCATTATCCGCCTTGGAAAAGCAGATTATCCATTGCAAGAAGGCATCTTAGAGTTCCTTGGCGCACTCTTTTATCCACATAAGAAAAACTTTTTTGACACTGTGCAAAAATATATTGATTTTTCTACTAATACAGAATTAAAGGAGGAGGTGTCTCATATGGGAGGGCTTGGAATGAGCATTTTGGAAGAAGGCATCGAAGAGGGCTTGGAAAAAGGCATCGAAGAAGGCATGGAAAAAGGCATCGAAGAGGGCTTGGAAAAAGGGCGTGCCAGCCAATTAGTTTCCAGTGTGACAAGCTTAATGAAATCTTTGAGCATGTCTGTGGAAGAAGCCTGTAAAGCTTTGAATATAGAGGTTTCTGAATATGAGAGCGCAAGAAACCTTACAATTGGTCGTTAAAACCTTATACTTCTCATACTTTAACAAACTGCTGCCGCTTCGACAAAAATCCAGAAAGCGGCAGCTAAATATTTTTACCAACTTACTGGTTCGACAATTCCACCAGCTTTTCGAGGACATGGTATGCCTTGCCGGAGTCGATGGAAACTGCCGCCATATGGATTCCATCTGCAACGTTTTGGGCAATCCCGCCAGCGTAAAGGATCGCGCCCGCATTCAAGAGCACAATGTCCCGCTTCGCCCCCTGTACCTGCCCCCTGAGGATTCCTGCGGTAATCTTTGCATTTTCCCTGCCGTCGCCGCCCTGCAGTTCTTCAAGGGAAGCCCGCGAAAGCCCAAACTGCTCCGGCGTCACTTCATAAGTATATACCTCCCCATCTATAATTTCAGAAACAGTCGTTTTTCCGGTCAGCGTAAATTCATCCATGCAGTCTTCACCGCTCACCACAAATCCGCGCTCCACTCCTAAATTACACATCGCTTTTGCCATCAAATCCGTAAGCGCTGGGTCATAAACTCCTACCACCATGCATTTGGCATCCGAGGGATTCGCAAGCGGTCCTAAAATGTTAAACACAGACCGTACCCCCATCTCCTTACGCGCCTGCCCCACATATTTCATTGACTTATTAAAACTTGGCGCATACATGAATCCAATCCCAGCCTCTTCCACACATTTTGTCACTATATCCGGTTCCGCCGTGATATTGACGCCCAACGCTTCCAGCACATCACCTGCACCGCTCTTGCTGGAAATGGAACGGTTGCCATGTTTGGCAATCGTAAGACCTGCGCCCGCTGCCACAAGCGCCGACGTGGTAGACACATTAAAGGTAAATGTACGGTCTCCGCCAGTACCAACCAAATCCACATAATTCTTTGCCCTCGGCGCAATATGCTGCGCTTTCTCTTTCAGTACCGCAGCAAAACCAGTCAGTTCATCCAATGTTTCCCCTTTCATGCGCATTGCCGTAAGAAACGCTCCAATCTGCGCCTGAGTCGCCTCGCCGTTCAGCATCTCGTTCATCGCCTGTCTTGCTTCTTCCTGTGTTAAATCCTGCCTGTCTACTATTTTCTGAATCGCTTTCTGCATAATTTTCACCTATTCCTTTCCATTCTCATCATGGATTCCGCTTTTTACTGTTTTCTTCTCTCCATTGGTTCCATTCTTACTCTAATCTGCTATCTTCCATGCGGCGCTACAGAGCGTTTAGTTCCTCTTTAAACCCCCGGCAGTAATCTGCCGCCGCTTGCGGCTTATAATCATTTGCTTCTAACAGCCGGATGAAATGCGAACCTACAATCGCTCCGTCAATGACCTCCTTCATTGGAGCCACGTCCGCCGCCCTCTCTATGCCAAACCCCATCATTACAGGGATTTGGGATACCTTTTTTACTTGTGAGAGGTAACGGACAACTTCCCTGTGGAAATTACCGCTCTGCCCGGTAACTCCCATACCGGAAACACAGTATACAAAGCCTCTGGCAGCTTCCACAATTCTAGGGATGCGCTCCGCCGATACCGGGGACACCAGCTCAATCAATATCGGAGCTCCCTCTTTTTTCAGGGATTCTTTTAAATCATCCTGCTCCTCCAACGGCAAATCAGGAATAATCAGACCATCCACGCCTCCAGCAATGCATTCCTCCACAAACGCATCTAACCCAAAATGCAATGCCGTGTTGTAATACATCATAAACACAATGGGCGCTTCCACGCCCTCCGCGCGGATCTCTTTCATCATCTTCAGCACTTTTTTCACATTGGTCCCTAATTGGATGGATTTGTAGGAAGCATTCTGGATAACCGGACCGTCCGCCACCGGGTCGGAAAATGGAATCCCAAGTTCCAGTACATCTACGCCAGACTGTTCCTGTATTTTTATCAGCTCCTTACAACCAGCCATATCCGGCAGCCCCGCCGTCATGTAAGTGATAAAGGCTTTCTCCCCACGCTCTTTTAATTCCTGCATTCTCTGTTCAATTCTATTCATTGCAATCCTGCCTCCTTAGCTCATATATGGTATGCACATCCTTATCACCCCTGCCGGACAGGCATACAATCATAATCTCATCCTGTTTCATCTTCTTCGCCTGTTTCTTCGCATAAGCGATGGCATGGGCGCTCTCAATCGCCGGAATGATACCTTCCAGTCTGCAAAGCTCGTGTAAGGCAGCCAACGCTTCCTCATCTGTAATTGATACATACTCTGCCCTGCCGCTGTCTTTTAGGTAGGCATGTTCCGGTCCCACACCGGGATAATCCAGCCCCGCCGAAATGGAATAGGCAACCTGGATATTTCCGTCATCATCCTGCAGCAGATAAGAGCGCATTCCATGCAGCGTTCCTGGCTTGCCAAGAGCCATGGCGCTGGCATGTTTCCCGGTTTCAATCCCCAGCCCTGCCGCCTCCACGCCAATCAATTTCACAGACGGTTCCTCAATAAATTCTGCAAACATGCCGATGGAATTAGACCCCCCGCCCACACATGCCATCACTACATCCGGCAGCCTGCCCTCCGCCTGCAAAATCTGTTTCTTGCCCTCACGGCTGATGATGCTCTGGAACTCTTTGACCATCTTCGGATATGGGTAGGGCCCCAAGGCAGAGCCAATCACATAAAAGGTATCCTCCGCCGTCTTGGACCAGGTACGGATTGCCTCATTGGTGGCATCCTTTAAGGTGCGGCTCCCTGATTTAACGCACACCACTTTCGCCCCCAACATCTCCATGCGAAATACATTCAGCTCCTGACGCCGCATGTCTTCCTCGCCCATATAGACGGTACATTCCATGCCAAAAAGCGCCGCCCCGGTGGCAGTTGCCACGCCGTGCTGACCTGCCCCTGTCTCCGCAATCACTTTCTTCTTGCCCATTCGCTTTGCCAGCAGAACCTGCCCGAGGACATTGTTGATTTTGTGCGCCCCGGTATGGTTTAAATCCTCACGTTTCAGATAAATCTTCGTTCCATATTCCCGGCTCAGATTCTCTGCAAAATAAAGCGGCGTCTCCCTTCCCACATACTGCTTCATATAATACGCATATTCCTTTAAAAATTCCTCATCATGAATTGCTTCCTCATATGCAGCGTCCAATTCCTCCAATGTGTTCATCAGGGATTCTGACACAAACTGTCCGCCAAACGCTCCATAATATCGTTCTTTCTTTTTCATGTTCCTCTCACCTTTCTTTTCTTATACATTCCTCACTGCTTCCGAAAATTCCAGAACTAAAGTTCTTGACTTTCCCTGCAGGTTTTCCACGCCTGAACTGACGTCCACAATGTCCGGTTTAAAAATCTCCACCGCCTCCGCAACATTTTCTGCATTCAGCCCGCCGGCAAGAATCAGCTTTCTGCCAGCGAAAACAGATTTTTTCATCGTTTCCACTGTTTCCCTGTAAGCAGCCCAGTCAAAAGACCTGCCGCTTCCCGCTGTTTTCGCATCTATCACATATCCCCTAATTTCTTCCCGCTGTTCAAGCTTCTGCAAATCTTCCGCTTTCTGCAGGTTACAGGCACGCCAGATTGGCAAACTGCACTGCCTGACCACTTCCTCCTGCAGCTTCCCATGCACCTGCAAAATATCAAATCCTGCATGCTCAATCTGCCTCATCAGCTGCAAGTTCGGGCTGACTGTCACGGCAACCCGTTTGATATGTCCATCTAGCAGTACGCCGATTTCCTCCGCCCGGGCAAGGCTTATGTTCCGTTTACTCTTCTCACAAAAGACAAATCCCGCATAATCCACACGGCTTTCATTCAGATAAGAAGCTTCCTTTGCCCTGGTAATTCCGCAGATTTTTATCTGCGGCGTTTTTTCGATTTCATTTTGCATATGAGACCGCCTTTCCGGTCCTATCAGGACTTTCCAATCATAATTTTTTGCACACTATATTTGCCCATAAACGTTTCCTATTCTTCTGTGACCATAAACTCATAAATCTTTCCAATGTTTTGCCAATTCCCGCGGGTTTTCCGCTTCCATAAACGCCCTGCCAATGAGAAATGCATCCACGCGGCAGTCCTTTAAAAATTTCACATTTTCATCGCTGACAATGCCGCTTTCAGATACAAAGATTTTATGTTCTGGAATCAATGGCGCTAAGCGTTTTGTGGTCTCCAAACGGATAGAAAAATCTCGCAAATCACGGTTATTCACGCCAATGATTTCCACATCTAATTTTAACGCCCGCTCCAATTCCCGCTCATCATGAACCTCCACCAATGCATCCATGCCCAGTTCCTTTGTAAGCTGGCAGAAATCTCGCAGCTTCACATCATCTAAAATCGCTGCAATCAGCAAAACAGCGTCTGCGCCAATCACCCGCGCCTCATAAAACTGATATTCCTCTATCATAAAATCTTTGCGGATAATCGGCAGATTCGACAGCCCGCGGATTTCTTTCAGATACTCGGCATTTCCGCTGAAATGGTCTTCCTCCGTCAGGCAGGAAACAGCGTCCACGGATTCATTGTATTCTCCAATCCGCTCAGCAAAATTGATTTTGCTCTCAATTTTTCCCAGGCTGGGAGAGGCTTTCTTAAACTCTCCGATAATGGAAATTCCTGGTTTTGCCAACGCCGCCAAAAAAGGCGGATGACGTGGATTTTCACGGAGAACCTCCTCCGCAATCCTGCGCATTTCTCTCTCGCTGATTCTTGCCTTATGCTGTGGCAGCCGCAATTTTTTGTCTTCTACAATCTTATCTAATATCATTGCCTCTCCTTCCAAGTTTCATCGTTTAAAGCTATCCGGCATTGTATTTGCATATTTATATAACGCCGTTCACAAAGTTGTCAATCATGCGCTTTCCATGTTCCGTGTAAATGGATTCGGGATGGAATTGCAGTCCCACAACCGGATACTCCCTGTGGCGCATCGCCATAATCTCGCCATCTTCCGTCTGTGCCAGCACCTCTAAGCAGTCCGGCAAATCTTCTTTTTGCACGGCAAGCGAGTGGTAGCGCGCCACCTTAATCGGGGAGTCGATTCCCTGAAAAATACCCTCGCCATTGTGCTGTATAGCAGACTGTTTTCCGTGGAATATTTGTTTCGCATAGCTGACCTTGCCTCCCAGCGCTTCCCCTATGCATTGATGTCCCAGGCAAATGCCCAAAATGGGAGTTGTCTCCAGGAACGCTTTTACCGCTTCCATGCAGATTCCGGCTTCCCGGGGATTCTTCGGTCCCGGTGACAGTACAATCCGTTCGGGTTTCAATTCCCTGATTTCTTCGATGGTAATTTTGTCGTTGCGCGCTACCTTGATATCTTCCGTAAAAATTCCCATATACTGATACAAGTTATAGGTAAAAGAATCATAATTATCAATCAGCAATATCATAATCTTTCTCCTTTGGCTTCAATAATTTTCCACTATATCTATTACTAGCTTGGGCTTCAATAATTTCTTATCAATATCTATTATAGGTTCTGGCTTCACTGATTTCTTATCAATATCTATTACAGGTTCTGGCTTCACTGATTTCTTATCAATATTTCTTACCGACCTTGGCTTCTCTAACCTTGCTTACAGATTCTCTTCCTCTACCAGAGTCTTCGCTAAAGCCATCACCTTGTTGCAGCATTCCTGGTACTCCAGATCCGGCTGCGAATCCGCGACAATCCCGGCTCCTGCCTGCAGATAGACCTTATTTCCCTTTTTCACCATTGTACGGATTGTGATACAGAAATCCATGTCTCCGCTAAAATCCACATACCCGGTGGCCCCTCCATACAAACCTCTCCTGCTTTCCTCTAATTCATCAATAATCTCCATCGCACGAATTTTCGGCGCGCCGCTCAAAGTGCCCGCCGGCAGGAATGACGCCGCCAAGTCCAGAGGATGGAAACGCCCATTCTTACGCCCCTCGACCATGGACACAATATGCATCACATGGGAATAATTCTGAACCTCCATGAACTGCGTCACCTTTACCGTGCCGAATTCAGAAATCCTGCCCATATCATTCCTCGCCAAATCCACCAGCATCACATGTTCTGCACGTTCTTTCTCATCATTTAGCAACTCCTGTTTTAAGGCTTCATCCTCCGCCTCATCCTTCCCGCGTTTTCTGGTTCCTGCTATCGGGCAGGTATAGACCTTGCCGCCTTGCTGTTTGACAATCATCTCCGGGGAACTGCCAATCACCTCGAACTCCCCGAAATTAAAGTAATACAGATAGGGGGATGGGTTTAATTCCCGCAATTGTTTGTAAAGTTCAAACCCTTGCTGCCCTGTCTCTATCGTCCATCTCTGGGAAAGTACCGTCTGGAAAATATGCCCCTCCCGGATGTACTCCTTAATTTTTTCTACTTTCTGCCCATATGTCTTTAAGGTATCAGACTTCTTGACAATTTTTCCATCATGAATCAATGTTCTGCCTTTCTCTTGTTTCCCTTTACCAGTTCTTGCCTCCTGAATCAACACAGCCGCTTTTGCCAGCGCTCTCTCCCTGCCCTCTTCGCTGTCTTCTGCCAATACCACAGCTGTCAATGTTTCCGCCACATGGTCTATGACAACAAATTCCGTCATCAGCATCATCTGGATTGTCTCAATGCCGATTTCGTCTGGATTATTATCTGGCAGCTTTTCTGTATAACGTACAAAATCATACCCCAGATTCCCTACCAGCCCACCGCTGAAATTCAGCCCATCTGCATCCCGGCGTATCTCAAACTCGCTGTAATATTCCTTTAACAGCTGCAAAGGGTTTCCTTCCCTTACCTCTTGCTCCCCTCTCCGCTGAATCACCAGCGCATTCCCCCGGGAAATAATGATTTCCTCCGGTTCTGCACCGAACAACGTATACCTGTCGTAATTCTTATCATAGCTTTCCAACAGGAAGCCTTTCTTCGTCCCCACAAGATTCTCATATAGCTCCGTGGATGTTTCCCTGACAATGCTGACTGTACGTTTATAAACTCTTAATATTCGTTTCATTTCGGTCTCCTTTCTTTTTCCAAGTGCGCATCCTGCCCGGAGGGCTTTTATCTTATAGGAAAGTTTACGCTTTCACACATTAATGCGAAATCGTCTTTCCTATAAGATAAAAATCCCTGGTAAAAGTTTTCTAAACTCTTACCAGGGACGATTGCGGTCGTGGTGCCACCCTGTTTCATTATAGAATTGGAAAGCGTAACCTCTGATATTTTAAAGCAATCTAAAATGGATACAAAAAGCGGATATTTCAAAATCAGAAATATCCGCCACCAATTCTATAATCTCAATCCGATACACATGATATCTTACCCCTGTAACGTGAGGACACGGCAGCCGCTACTATAATTTCGCTTTGCATCTAACAAATCCATTCCCATAAAACTTTCCTGTTATCTTCCACCAACCGATAACTCTCTGTGAGGAACCTTCCTATGGTACTACTTTTGCTCATTGATTTTGTTTGTTTTTTAAATTATATGCAGTTTAGCACAGTAATGTGATGCTGTCAAGTACTTTTTTATATTTCTTCTATCTTGCACCGGTGTCCTTTTTTGTCTGTGTCATAACTGATTCCAACCAGAAGAATATTTCTCACATCTTCTTTTTTCAGCTTTTCGCTGTATTCCTTTTCCTTTATCTGCGCAATGGCAGCCTCCGGCGTGCTGTCCGCCTTCAGTTCAATAACAATACCCGGCAGGTTCCTCCGCCTTGGGTAGAAGATGAAGTCTGCAAACCCCTTGCCGCTCTTCTCCTCGCGTTCAATTCTGTATTTGTTCCTCGCAGAGAGATAGGCAAGCGTCACCACGCAGGACAAGCTGTTCTCATCATTGTATTTCAGTATCGGAATCTCACTGTTGTAGATATTATGGAGGTAGGACACGACAGCATCCGCCCTCTTATCTAAGGTTGCCCTCAACATTTCCTCCGAGTTCCTTACCAACTCTGCTACATAGCCAAATTCATCATCTTTTAATGCTTTCTGAAATTCCAACATTAATTCTTTGTTCGGGATAGTCAGCTCCCCCTCATGGTAAGACAGCAATCCAAAAATTATCATTGCTGCATATATCTCTTCCCTGTGGGCAGGACTTCCCTGACCGGCTGTATATTCCTCCAAAATTTCCATCCTGACCGGCAGATGGTTCACCATCCTCACAACATCATCGCGGACTTCGCCAATATTATATTTCAGGAAAAACAAGACCTCATCCATCTTGCCTGTCCTGGTCCAGTAACTCTGGCATTTCCCATTGATCAGCGCCAGCACCACGGAACGAGGGTTATAAATTCTCCCCCCATCATCCGCAACGTAGCCATTGTACCATTCCGCGATTTCCTCCAAAGATAATTTGGATTGCCTTTTGCAGAGTTCCTTCACTTCCCCTTCCGTAAATCCAAAGTATCCCTCAAAGAAACAATCGTTCAGCATCGTGTACTCATCAAACATATTCATTGCCGATCCAGTGCTGTATTTCTTAATCGGAAGTACGCCCGTCATATAAGCAAGCGCCACATACGGCTGGTCTTTCAGCAACGACCTTAAAAATTCCAGGAAGTCGCTCTGGTTCTCCCGGTACAGGTCATGGCTGAAGATATAATCCCACTCGTCAATAATGAAAACAAACTCATCTCCGGTAGCTGCAAGCAGATCTGGCAGCCTACGAAACTCCCTCTTGGCAAGTTCCGGGTAGGCTTCCTTAATATCATCTTTCATCGATCCTGCCACTAACTCCAGATAATCTGCATAGGTATTGCCAGTCTCTGGCATACAGTTCATGCTAATGTTCACGATATTATATTTATTCAGATGCGAAACATAGCTTTCACTTCTACTGATTTCAAGGTCTTCAAACAGGGAACCCGATGGATAGGCTTTCCCATAGTATGCCCCCAACATATTCAGCGCCGACGTCTTCCCAAAACGTCGCGGTTTGGTGATGCATAAGTATCGGTTCTTCGTCTTAATCCGCTCACTCACCTTTTGTATCATCGCAGATTTATCTATGAAATACCGGTCATTCCTAAGCATCTCAAAATCTTTATATGCTGCGTTTGTATTTAAATATATCGCCATGGTTCCACCTCCCATCATACTCCTGTTACCCGCTTTTTATTTCTTTGTCCGTACAGTCTTCACTTTCGACCAGTCTGAATACAGTTTCTCACTCCTTCCGTTTACTTTCACAGTCTTATAGGTGCGTATCCTCACGAAATATTTCTTCTTCGCCTTGAGCCTTGTTACCTTTTTCTTAGTTGTTCTATTTTTCTTGATATTGACGGTCTTGGCTGTCTTGCCCTTAAAACTCTTTGACAGACAATACTGCAGCTCATAACCGCTGATTTGGGCTGGCTGCTTTTTCCATGTTGCCTGAAATCCTTTCGGTTTGGCGGTAATCTTACCAAGCCTGCAGCCTTTCGGCCTTATGGTAAAGGTCATTTCTGCGTTGCCGCTGTAATCACCCTTGAAAGCAACAGCCACTGTATAGACCCCAGGGGTTTTCCTCCCCGCCTCATAAGTTACCTGATAATCACGGTTGACAGTCAATATCCTGCCTTTGCCATCCTTAACGGTTACGATAGGCGTTACCTCTTTGTTGTTATAAACAAAACTCGTCTTATTCAAAGCAATCCCCTGCACGCGATCAATTACACTGAGAATTTTGATATCAGAACAAACATTACAGACCTGCTGCACGCTGCCATTTTTGTCCAACGTAGCGGGAATCCTTCTTTCCGCATACTTATGTCCAAGAGCCGGAATATCTCTTATATAACTGTCCCCGCAACTGCAGGTATAGGTTTTCGCTCCCTTTTCTGTGCAGGTTGCTGCTTTCGTCACGCTCTCCCTATATTGATGCGCGTGCTCTTCCGGATCTTTGGGGTCTTCTGGGTTTTCCGGGTCTTTCGGATCCTCTGGCTCTTCCGGGTTTTCTGGGTCTTTGGGGTCTTCCGGGTTTTCCGGGTCTTTCGGATCCTCTGGCTCTTCCGGGTTTTCCGGGTCTTTCGGATCCTCTGGGTCCTTGGGTTCTTCCGGGTCTTCCGGGTCTTTATTCCCTCCTGTTGACGGAATTACCTCCTGTTTCTTTAATACCGTTCCGCAGACGCTGCAATGGCTTCCTTGGGTTTTCCCCTCTGTCGTCTCTGTTGGCGCTACTGCTGCATCTATTACTTCCTTGTGCCCCGCTGCCGGAATATCCCTTGTATAACTGTCCCCGCAGCTGCAGGTGTAGGTTTTCACTCCCTTTTCCGTGCAGGTTGCTGCTTTCGTCACGCTCTCCTGATATTGATGCGTGTGCTCTTCCGGGTCCTTGGGGTTTTCCGGGTCTTTCGGGTCCTCTGGGTCTTTCGGATCCTCCGGGTCCTTGGGCTCTTCCGGATCTTTGTCCCCTCCGGTTGCCGGAATCAATTCCTGCTTCTTTATCACTGTCCCGCAAACGCCGCAATGGCTTCCCTGGGTTTTCCCCTCTGTCGTCTCCGTCGGCGCTACTGCCTCATCTATCACTATCTGATGCCCCAATACCGGAATATCCCGTGTATAATTATCCCCGCAGCTGCAGGTATAGGTTTTCACTCCCTTTTCCGTACATGCTGCCGGCCTGGTCACGCTCTCCTGATACCGATGCATATGCTCTTCCAGGTCAGGAATATCCTGATCGTAAAAAATCACTCTCTGCTCAGCAAGCACAGTGTCTTTTAATGCTTTTACATCCGCCACAGTGTCCAGATTTCCCTCAAAATATTCCGAACAGAACAGGAATGTATAATCTCCGGCCTGCGCCGCATCACCATCGGCCTGTAAATAATATCTGCCCGGATTCTCTGCCGATGTCAGAAGATAGACTGGCTGACGCCAATCCGTTTTTTCCAGGACAGCCGCATCCTCTGATTGCCAGTATTCAGTTTTGATGGGAACCACATAATCTATTTCGTAAAAAAGATTCTCTTCTACCTTATCAGTTGGAAATACTTGCCCATTCCTGTCATACCAGTTTATCTCAAAATAGCAATTGGAATTGGGAATGGAACCGTCTTCCGTCTCCGCGATTGTCCTTAAATCAACTTTCTGCGGCGCTGCAAGAATATCTATGCTGCTGATATATATATCTTCTGCCGCCTCCCCATCTACGGTCCAGATGCCATCGTTATAAAGCAAACTGTAACCATTATCAATGCTTGCCTGAGGCAGTGTAAAATTAGCTTCCGCTGATGCTCCCTGCTTAGCGAAAATATACTGTTTGCCTACCAAAAGAACTCCCGGAAACAGGCGGCTCTTGGTCTGGAACGTCGTAACGCCGCTGACTTCCCCTTGAATCATCACCGTGCCATTCTCATTGAGTACAAGAATTCCCCGCTCCTGCCCCTCTGCTCCAACAAAATTGCCAGCAATAAATGCATTCTGCACCTTATCCAAATCAAGGCAGGCGCCGCTTTTTAAAGTAACATTGTGCAGGACATCCGTTACCGCAGACAAACAAGCCCCCTCCTCAATCACCAGATTTCCTACATTTTCCACAACCGCTTCCTCTAAAAAACTGTTCACAGTCAGCGTTGTATTTTCATTGCCGTATATCTGCTTTGCCTTGGCATAACTGTTTGCGCCGCCGGAAATCGTTATCTCTGCCTGGCTGTTAAATACCGCATCCACTTTCCCCCGCACGGTTGCCTTGGCATCCAGGTTCAGGACAGCGTTCCCCAGATAGGGCGCTTTATTGTCACTTTCCGCCTGGTGTCCCAGATAAATTGCCTGAAACATCGTCTTATCATTGGAATTTCTCACTGTCAGTGACGCATTATCTCCATTCTGCGTACCGGTATAACCACCGGCATACACCGTAGGAAGCAGTTCCTTTTCCGTACCTCCCATAGAACCGAGATCCGCCCCTCCCTCCAGGTAGGTGCTCACATTGTCAAGAATCAGGCTGTGCCCTGCAAGAAAAATCTCTCGATGCGGCACGCTCCCGAGTGCATCACTGGAATTAAATCTCAACTCAATATCTTTGAAACAGACCCCATCCCCTTCCAACTGAATGGGGCAGCGCACAACCATAAGACCTCTCTCTGTCGCCTGAATTACAGTTCCTCCCGGAATCTTTATCGGCAGCATCCTGTTATCTGTATCTGCACCATCGGCAATGCTGATAAGTTCATCTACAGTAATCGGGCTTTTATGCTCCTTCAAAGCCTGCAGAAATTGTTCCCTCGTCGTGACCGTAACGCCATTTTCCTCTGCCACACGGCCTGCCCCTGCCTGTGTGCTGCATTCTTCCTGCCCTGCCGTCTCCTGGCTGCCGGCAGACACTGTCTGCGTCAATCCTCCTGACATCACTGCCGCTGCCAGCAGCATGCAAAAACCTCTCCTAATTCTTCCTTTCATCCTGTTCCCTCCTCCTTCTTATCACGTTTTCCTTGATTTAAAGCCCAATGCCATTCAGTTCCTGATACAGACGTTTCGCATGGCTGTCCGTCATGCCGCAGACATGGTCTGTTACCAACAGCAGCCGCAGGTACAGTTTCTCCGCCTCCTTCGATGATGATTCCAGTTCGGATTTGTCTGCCCTCCCTGCAAACCGACGGTAAATTGCAATGTAATTGTCAGACACCAGCGACATCATTTTCTTCTGCACATCCGTAAGCTCTGTTGCCGTGTCAAAATACAGAACCGCCTGCACAAAAGCGTCCAGCAGAAAATTAAGAATCCGCTGTGCTGCAATTTCCAATTTCAGAATCGGGGTTATCTGAAATGCATAGCGGTATGCAATATCTGCCAAAGCATCCATCATCGCTTCCCCATCCGTACCGGTAAATAAATCCTCTCCCTGTGCGCCATAGCTTCCATCCATCAACGCCTGGTAATTTTTAAGAAAACTCTCCGTAGCAGCATTTATCATCCATCCCTGGACGTACACTGCCCAATTCTGCACCGCATTGCTCTCCGGATGATGCAGCCCTCGTTTGAGGGCACGTTCATATTTCATCTCCAGGCTGTCTGTCAACCGCACAAAAGCGTCCTTTTGTTTTTCACTTATCTTCGTTTCATATTCCCGCAGTTCCCTCACAAGCTGTCCATAAGTAATGCAGCCTTTCTTGACCGCATCTTCGATGTCCGCCGTCTTGTATGCGATATCATCCGCCGCCTCCAACACAAACGCCAACGGATGGCGGTTCCCATTTGTGCCCAGGCTCTCCTGTAAATCATCAAACAACGCACATTCCGCAAAGTAATAGCCCATCTTCTTATGCTTAATATGCTTACTTTTCTTGATTTCCAGAGAAGAACCAGGATACTTTATGATTGTACCCAAAAGCGCCTTTGTCAGATTCATCCCATTTTCATCCACCAGATAATGCAGCTTCGCCACCAGCCGCAGAGCCTGTGTATTCCCTTCAAAATGGCAGAAATCTGCCTGCATCTGCGGCGACAGGATTTCATTCAAGGGCTGCACGCTGCCATCGTGCCTCTGGAAATTTATCTCTGGCAAATGCACCTTAAACCAGTCGCGAATTGCCGTCTCTCCAAAATGCCCAAACGGCGGATTGCCAATATCATGCAAAAGCCCTGCGCATTGCAGGATATCACAGATATATCCCTGATATTCAGGCAGAAATAGCGGATCTTTCTGTTCGCGGATAATCCCCCTTGCAATATTCTGCCCCAAAGATTTGGCAAAAGAGGATACTTCCAGGGAATGTGTCAGCCTGGTACGGACAAAATCACTGTTGTCCAGAGGAAACACCTGGGTTTTATCCTGCAGGCGCCGAAACGATGCACTGCCGATTATCCGGTGGTAATCTTTCTCATATTCTGTCCGAAAATCATTGGACGAATTGCTTTTGTAACTCCTTACCCTGTCATCACAGAGCAGTTTCTTCCATTCCATCGCAGTATCCTCTTCCCTGGTTTAAAGCGTATCCTTACCACTCATCGTCTCATGTTCTTTTTTGATTTCGGCGAAAAGCTCCCATGCATTCCACGTCCGATTGGCTGCTGTGAGCACCGCCTTATAAGGTACGGAAATTCCTGATTTGCGCACGGCTCTTAAGACCTGGTCAATCCGCCCTCCTTCAAGACCCGCCATCACCATCATTTCGCCAGGAAATTCCTCAGATGGATTCTGTCTTGGTATATTTTCCATATGCGGCTGCCCCTCTGTTTGCAGCTCTTCTGCAGAATCTTTATCTTGTTGCTGCACAAACTCTTTCAGTCCTGCCAGATATCCCATCTGTTTGCCATACTCCTCCGGCGGTATCTCCCTGACCTTTATCCGTAAGGGTAACAGCGCCCGCATTAATTTATTTCTCCGGTCTTTATCTGTAAAATGAAATAATAAGATTGTCTCTCTCATTTACGGCTCCCTCATTTCAACTATTGCTGCAGAAATAATCTGCCTTGCCCTCATTCTAACATGCAGGCAAATCCTGCGCAACTGAAAATGAAGAAACAGCCAAAAAAGCCAGCCCCACCAAAACCAAATACCTCAAGGGAATAGATTTGGCGGGGCTGGCTTATGAATATCCTAGGGAAACGCCAATTATTCAGCAATTCCCTAAGCCAGCTTACAAATATTTCTTTAAAATGTCTGTCTTGTCCGTTGCCTCCCATGGCAGGTTCAGATCGTTACGACCAAAATGTCCGTACGCTGCCGTCTGCTTGTAAATTGGACGCCTCAAATCCAGCATCTTGATAATCCCAGCCGGACGGAGGTCAAAGTTCTCACGAATGATTTCTACTAATTTCTCATCTGAAATCTTGCCGGTCCCGAAAGTATCTACCATAACAGAAGTGGGCTGCGCCACGCCGATTGCATAAGCAAGCTGTATCTCGCACTTGTCGGCAAGCCCGGCAGCAACAATATTCTTTGCCACATAACGCGCTGCATAAGCTGCGGAACGGTCCACTTTCGTGCAATCCTTACCAGAGAAAGCGCCGCCGCCGTGACGTGCATATCCGCCATAAGTATCTACAATAATCTTACGTCCGGTAAGTCCTGCATCTCCATGGGGGCCTCCAATCACAAAACGGCCTGTCGGGTTAATGAAAAATTTTGTGTCATCATCAATCATTTCCTTGGGAAGAATTGGATCAAACACATATTTCTTGATGTCTGCATGAATCTGCTCCTGCGTAACGTCCGCAGCATGCTGGGTGGACAAAACCACAGCCTCCAGCCTTGTCGGGCTGCCATTCTCATCATACTCCACAGATACCTGTGTCTTTCCGTCTGGACGCAGATATTTCAATGTACCGTCCTTGCGGACTTTCGTCAGCTGCAATGCCAGCTTATGTGCCAGGGAAATCGGATAAGGCATAAGTTCCGGCGTCTCATTGCTGGCATATCCGAACATCATGCCCTGGTCTCCTGCACCAATTGCCTCCAGTTCCTTATCTGACATCTTATTCTCTTTTGCCTCCAGAGCCTTATCCACACCCATGGCGATATCTGCCGACTGCCTGTCTAAGGCAACCATAACTGCACAGGTGTTGCCGTCAAATCCTGTCGCTGCATCATCATAGCCAATTTCATTTACCGTGTCCCTGACAATCTGCGGAATATCAATCTGCGCCTTCGTTGTAATCTCTCCTGTAACCAGGACAAATCCCGTACATGTTGCTGTCTCACATGCCACGCGGCTCATGGGATCCTGTTCCATCAATGCATCCAAAATTGCATCTGAGATTGCATCGCATACTTTATCTGGATGCCCTTCTGTCACTGATTCTGAAGTAAATAACCTTTTATCCATCTCTGCTTCCTCCTCTGTTTTGCGTTAAAAAGGTTCGCTTATTGAAAATAAGCGAACCTGATAGTCAAAAGATAATCAAATCCTCTTATTGTTCGATCACTCGCTCAGGTTAGCACCTTCCTTATGGGGTTGCCGTGGCTTCACAGATCCTATGTACCTCCACCACTCTGAATAAGAGAAAATAATACAATATGGAATTTTCAAATCTTCGTATTCAGCATACTCCCTTTTACTGAGTATGTCAACACTTTTATTTATTTTACTTACCTGAAATGCCGCCGCTTCTATAACTTATTTGCTGGGAATCATCCGCGCAATACGTCCTGCAAACTCATTAAAGTTCTGTGTCTGCAGTATCACCTTGCCTGGTCCGGTAAGCTTCGTGAGGAATAATCCTTCACCGCCAAAGAAAATGTTCTTTAATCCTTTGACTGTCTCAACTTCATACTTTACAGATTTTTCAAAAGCAACCACATTTCCGGTGTCCACTTTAATCACTTCTCCCGGCGCCAGGTTTTTCTCCACCTTGTTGCCGTCAATTTCCAGAAATACCATACCTTTGCCAGACATATCCTGCAGGATAAATCCTTCGCCTCCGAAGAACCCTGCAGATAACTTCTTAGTAAATGTAACGCTCAGGTTTACGCTCTCCTGCGCGCATAAAAATGCTCCTTTCTGGCAAATCAGCCCGCCGCAGACCCCAATGTCAACCGGAAGGATTTCGCCGGCAACTGTAGATGCAAATGCTATCATAGCATCCGGCTTCTCTGCCTTATAGGTAGCCATAAACAAAGATTCGCCTGAAAACATTCTTCCAATACTCTTGCCCAGCCCGCCTCTCAT
>CANOHX010000001.1 GCA_947565885.1 uncultured Lachnospiraceae bacterium | reverse complement strand
AGCGATGTAATCCTGGAAGATGGATTCCATATGTTGGTACAGTGCCAGTGTTCCAAAGAGGAAGTGAAAGCCGCTATCGGTGAGACGTCCGGCATGGAACGCGTGGAGATTAACGACTGCACGAAGCAGGAGTTTGAGATGGGCTTCCATGAGCCGGAGGAGCATCCGATTGTCATTGAACTGGATGACAAGGAAAAAGAGCCGGAGAAGAAGCCGGAGAAAAAAGAGCCGGCGCCTGGCGACTATGTCATAAAGGGCAAGGAGGCCGGCAAGAGCAAGAAGCTGGTGAAAAACCAGCCTAAACAGCAGCCCAAGCAGACTTATATCAGCGTGAATGTAGATAAGCTTGATTCACTGATGGATATGATTGGCGAACTTGTAATCTCTGAGGCGACAGTGCTGCAGAACCCGGACCTGAAAGTGCCGGGCCTGGAACTTTCCAATTTCCAGAAGTCAGCCAGCCAGCTTTCCAAGATTACCACAGAACTGCAGGACGTTATCATGTCCATGCGTATGATGCCTCTGACGAATACGTTCCAGAAGATGAACCGTATCGTGTTCGATGTGTCCAGGAAGCTGGGCAAGGATATTGAACTTGAGGTTATTGGAGAGAATACGGAAGTAGATAAGAACATTATTGAGCATATATCCGACCCGTTGATGCATTTGGTGCGTAATTCCGTAGACCACGGAATCGAGTCCAAAGAAGAACGACTCGCGGCAGGGAAGAATCCCAAAGGGAAAATTACCCTGGAGGCGAAGAATGAAGGCGGCAAGGTATATATTATTGTCCGGGACGACGGTAAGGGCCTGAACAAGCAGAAATTGTATGAGAAAGCGAGAAATAATGGGCTGATTGGCAACCGTGCTATGTCAGAGTTTACCGAGAAAGAGATTTATCAGTTTATCACATTTGCCGGATTTTCCACGAAAGAACAGGTTACGGAATATTCGGGCCGCGGCGTAGGTATGGACGTTGTGGTTAAGAATATTCAGGCTGTGGGCGGTAATCTGGAGATTGACAGCGTTGAGGGCGGCGGAAGCGAGATGACGATGAAGATTCCGTTGACACTGGCAATCATCAATGGTATTGTCATGCAGGTTGGCAACTCTACGTTTGTTGTGGAGACCAATGATATCAAGGAATTCGTCAGGGTCACCAAGGATATGCTGGTGAAGGAGCCAGACGGAGAAGAGTACATTATGCTCCGTGAAGAATGTTACCCCTTTATTCGTCTGAACCGCCGTTATCATCTGGATGATTCCAAAGCGGAGATTGAGGATGGTATCGTAGTGGTATTAGAGCATGAGAACAAGAATGTCTGCGTATTCATTGACCAGCTGATTGCGGAACAGGAAATCGTGGTAAAACCAATTCCTTCTTACATCAAGAAGGTTCAGGGGTTATCCGGCTGTACGCAGCTTGGAGATGGAAGCATTGCATTGATTCTCGATATTGCAGGCTTGATTGCCGGAGAGGAGAAAAAGTAGGATATGTCAGAAGAATTGGATTTGATGGATGATTTGGACGGCAGGGAGGATACCCAGAAAGGCATGTTCATGACATTCCAGATTGCAGATGAATGTTACGGTATCGCCATTACATACGTGCAGGAAATTGTGGGAATTCAATCCATAACGGCAGTCCCGGAGACAGAAGATTATATTCGGGGACTGATTAATATCCGAGGAAAGATTATTCCGGTCATTGATGTCAGAGTGCGGCTGAAACAGGCTCCTCGTGAGTACACAGACCGAACCTGCATTATAGTAACTGGCGTGAAGTCGACAGTCGTAGGGCTGATTGTAGATGAGATTGCGGGAGTTATTACCGTTGATGAGAAAGAAATTATTCTTCCGCCATCCTTGTCACAGTCCACTGCCGCAAACAGCAAGTATGTATTTGGGCTTGCGAGGGTGGATAATGAAGTGAAGCTGTTGCTGAACCCGGAGAAGTTAATCCGGGATGAGGATGTGGAGACGTTTGAAGATGCTGCCCCCGCAGGCGAAATTGCAGAGGCATAAAGGTAAAGGAGAAGAGAGAAAATGAAAAATACGAAGTTTAAAACACGGCTGATTAGCTGTTTTGCAATTGTAATATTTTTGACGGGGCTGGTTGCATTTGCTGGCATCAATACATTGACCACAGTTAGGAAGAAGAATGTTTCCGAAACTTATGTGCAAAACGCAGAATTTTTTATGTGTGGTTTGGTTTTCGTTGCCATTATCCTGACACTTATTATGGCGGCTTCACTGCTCAAAGATGTACAAAGGAACATGAAAATGCTGAGCGTTGCAGCCATGGAGATTGCAGATGGTAAGGTAGATGTTCAGTTAGAAAAGTTCCGTAATGATGAATTTGGAGAATTGGTAGATGATTTTAAGAAAATTGTAGATACTATTAAGTATCAGGCGGAGATTGCCAACCATCTCTCACAGGGTAATCTTGATGTGGACGTAAAAATCAAAGGCGATCAGGATGTTTTGGGCAATGCATTTGACAGCATTTTCAAGGAGAACAACCAGATGCTTACGGGAATCCGGGATTCTTCCATTCAGCTTTCCATGGGTGCAGAGCAGGTATCTGATGCCAGCCAGGCATTGGCACAGGGTTCCACACAGCAGGCCAGCGCAAT
Organism: uncultured Lachnospiraceae bacterium; assembly: GCA_947565885.1. Classification (GTDB taxonomy): domain Bacteria; phylum Bacillota; class Clostridia; order Lachnospirales; family Lachnospiraceae; genus Petralouisia. Next base: position 42,174 of record CANOHX010000001.1, on the reverse strand, counting down.
TGAAGAAGTAACAGCTTCCATCACAGAGATTGCAGAGCGCACCAAGCGCAACGCAGAAGAAGCAAATCAGGCAAATGAATCCGTTCACAGCATGAAGAATGAGGCTATGCAGAGCGATGGCCATATGAAAGACATGATTGGCGCGATGACAGAGATTAACGAGTCTTCTGAGAATATCTCCAAGATTATAAAAGTAATTGATGACATCGCATTCCAGACCAATATCCTGGCCTTGAATGCAGCTGTAGAGGCGGCAAGGGCAGGCGTTCATGGAAAAGGATTTGCAGTTGTAGCAGAGGAGGTAAGGAACCTTGCCGGCAAGAGTGCATCTGCAGCCAGTGAGACAGCGGAGATGATTGAAGACTCTATCAAGAAAGTAGAACATGGTTCCAAGCTTGCAGAGGGAACAGCAGCTTCCCTGACAGAAATTCTCGGAGAAGTAGACAATATTGTTTCTCTGATTAACAGCATCGCAGTGGCATCGAATGACCAGGCAACGGCAGTCAGCCAGATTGACCAGGCAATCAGCCAGGTATCCCAGGTTGTTCAGACTAACTCTGCAACCAGTGAAGAGTGTGCAGCTGCCAGCGAGCAGTTATCCAACCAGGCAATGTCGCTGCGTACGATGATTGGACAGTACAAACTTAAAGGTGGCAACAACTCCAGTGTGGCTCCAATCCAGAGTACATCAGTCGATAAATCAGAAGAAAATGAGCGTATCATTTCCCTGGATGGTGAATTTGGCAAATACTAAGCATTAAGCACGAAGGAGTGTTTTGTGGTCCTTGCGGGTCACGGAATGCTCCTTTTTTAGAGGAGAGATCATGATACAGAGACTGAGCAGGGTGCAGACCATTGCCCTGGGATTTTTAATGATTATTGCGGTGGGGACAGCGCTTTTGATGCTTCCCATCGCGTCAAAGAGCGGTGCGTGCAGCGGGTTCCTCAATGCGTTCTTTACGGCGACCAGCAGCACTTGCGTGACGGGGCTGGTGGTGGCAGACACATATACCAGCTGGAGTATCTTTGGACAGGCGGTAATCTTGGTGCTGATTCAGATTGGCGGGCTGGGATTTATTACCATCGGTGTATGTTTTTCCATTTTCCTCAAACGGCGCATCGGGCTGAAAGAGCGCAACTTGATTCAGGAAAGCATGAATACGCTGCAGATTGGCGGCACGGTGCGCCTGGTACTGAAGATTGTGCGCTATGCGTTTGTTTTTGAGGGGGTTGGAGCATTGCTTCTGATGATTCGCTTCATCCCACAGTTTGGCATTGCGGAGGGAATATGGTATGGCATTTTCCACTCCATATCGGCATTCTGCAACGCAGGATTTGACCTGATGGGGAAGTTTGAGCCATACGGCTCCCTGACCTTGTATTATGACGATGTGCTGGTAAATTTGGTGATTATGGCCTTGATTATCATCGGCGGAATCGGATTTATTGTATGGGATGATATTTCCAAACAGAAATGGAATATTAAAAAATATATGCTGCACACCAAAATTGTGCTGGTAATGACGTTGGCGCTGATTGTGGCAGGCAGTGTCTGCTTTTACTTTTTTGAACGTGAGAATCTGGCAGCGTATGATGCGAAAGGGCAGATTCTGGCATCGATATTTGGCGCCGTGACTCCCAGGACGGCTGGTTTCAATACCATTGATACCGGCGCATACTCGGAAGGAAGCAGATTGCTGACGGTGGTACTGATGTTTATCGGGGGAAGCCCAGGTTCCACTGCCGGAGGAATCAAGACGACTACCATGATGGTAATCCTCCTGTATGTGTGGTCTACGCTGCGCAACCAGAGCGGACTCAATATTTTTGGCAGGAGGATGGATGAGGATTGCATCAAGAAAGCGGCGACGGTATTCTTCATCAACCTTTTGCTGGCGGCAGCCTGCAGTTTGCTGATGGCGGGCGTGGAGAGGGAACTTCCGCTATCGGATATATTGATGGAGGTATTTTCCGCTATCGGAACTGTAGGGATATCCACCGGGATTACGCGGGACATTACAGTCTTCTCGAAATATATGCTGATATTCCTTATGTACTGCGGAAGGATTGGCAGCATGTCTTTTGCCCTGTCATTTACGGAGAAGAGACATAATGCAACAGTGAAACTGCCCATAGAACGAATCACGATTGGGTAGAGGCGCAAAGCAAAAGCGAAGCTTTTTTTAAATGCTTTGCGCCGAACTGGCAGGAGACGCGAAGCGGCGCGTGCCGTTACCGCTAATTAGGAGGAACAGATTATGAAATCAATATTAGTTATTGGAATTGGAAGATTTGGCAAGCATCTATGCATGGATTTGGTGAAAAATGGAAATGATGTTATGGCGGTGGATGAGAGGGAGGAGAATCTCGAGGATATCTTATCTCTGGTTACTAGCGCCAAGATTGCAGACTGTACCCGTGAGGAAGTGCTACGCAGCTTCGGCGTCAGGAATTTTGACATTTGTTTTGTGTGTATTGGCACAAACTTCCAGAGCAGCCTGGAGATTACCAGCCAGCTCAAAGAACTGGGCGCACCGTATGTAATCAGCAAGGCAACCAGGGATATCCAGGCGAAATTCCTGCTCAGGAACGGTGCAGACGAGGTGGTCTACCCAGACCGTGACATAGCCAAACGGATTGCCATGAAAGTCAGCGCCAACCATGTGTATGATTATATGGAAATGGGCGATTATTCAATATACGAAATTCAGCCGTTAGAAGAATGGGTGGGAAAATCCATTAAGGAGACAAATTTCCGGGCAAGGTATAATGCCAATATCCTGGGGATTAAGAGAGAAGGCAAGAGCACATTGCTGCCAAATGCAGATTACGTGTTTAACGCCGACGAGCATCTGATGGTAATTGGAGAGAAAGTCGATATTGAGAAGCTTGTCAGGCGCCTGTAAGCAACAGCGAAAAATGCCGCAGATATTGTGCGGATGGCAGCATTGCTGCCATGTCTGTGCCATGAGGGTCTGTATAGTTATGGAAATTATTGTAAGAAAAGAGGAAAACATATGCCACAGGGAGACCCCAGAGCGGGAGAAAAATATTTGCATTTTAAGAATAAGCTGTATCAGGTTCTGACTATCGCGCAGCATTCAGAGACGGGAGAGAAGATGGTCATTTATCAGGCATTGTATGGGACGTTTGAGACTTATGCAAGACCGCTTGCCATGTTTGTCAGCCCTGTGGATAAGGAGAAATATCCGCAGGTGAAACAGAAATACCGTTTCCAGTGGGTAGAATTTAAAAAGACTGCGGAGCCGTCGGAGCAGAAAGAAATAGCCAAAGAGGAAACAGCGGAGCGCAGAGAAACAGCCAAAGAGGAAGCAGCGGAGCGGAGAGAAACAGCCAAAGAGGAAACAGCGGAACAAAAAGAAACAGACCAAGCGGAGCCGGCAGAGCAAGAGCCGCTAAGGACAGAGCCAGCCAAGCCGCCGCTGACTGCGGAAGAGAAGCTGTTGGCATTCTTTGATGCCGATACTATCGAAGAGAAATACTCGATTCTTGTCGATATGCGGGATGATGTCACGGACCGCATGATAAACAGCATGGCGGTAGTAATGGATGTTGTCGTTGAGGAGGGACCGCTTGATTTGCGTTACGAGGAATTGAAAGCATGTCTGCGTACCAAGCAGAGGTATGAATGCAGCCGTCTGCGGTAGGCAGCCTGGGCAGAGCCAAAAGAAGCCAAATATTCCGTCAGCTTGCTGCGGGGTATTTGGCTTCTGCAGAATTTATGCTCTCTGCCGCTTGCAGATAGCATTGCGGTACAGAGCCAGGAATAGATAGAATAAGGCGATATTCATGGCGTTAGGGCTGTTTACCATTGACTGCCCCAGATATGCCATCAGAGGCAGGAAGAATGCAATCCCCCCCTGTTCCCAGCAGCGGGAGCGGAAGTAAGAAATTACCAGCCACAGGAAAACAGAGGACCATAGGATTGCCCCTAGTATGCCTGTAGCCAGCAGCCATTGCAGCAATTCATTATGTGCCGTGAGCACGACTAAGGAATATGAGGTCAGCCCATTATAATAATAACCCAGCATTTCAGGACCTACGCCAATCATCTTATCCTTTAAACCGAAATTTTGGAATAAATCGAAAGAGGCATTCCAAATCTTTCCGCGGTAATTCCCCCAACTGGCATCATAAGACTGCAGGAAGCTGAATATCAGTACTGCCATGGAGAGGAACATAACTGTTTCTAAAAGGATTACAATTCCCCGGCGCACCTGCGCCGATATTTTTTCCCATAAAAGGGGCAGTGCGAAGCAGCACAGACAGCCGAGCAGACAGAGAATAAGCGCTGCTTTCCAGTCCAGGAAAAGGGAGAAAATCCCAGTTGCTATTTTTCGTTTCCCGGCAAATGCAGGGAGCGTTCCAATCAGCAGCGAACATATGCCAAAGCCTAAGACCAATGTTCCCAGCCGTTTTATGCGCTTGCTTTCCCTTAAGGTAAAGGGCAGTGCATAAAATGCGCAGACGTATAGGCCGATAAAAACGCTCTCACTGGCACAGAGCAGAACGTTGGTGATGCCAAAGATTAAGGCGACGCCGTATAAGATTGTGGATACCCGCTCTGTTGACAGCATAAAAAATACGAAAAATGCTGGAAGCACGAGGCACAGATAACCGGACAGCCAGTTGACGTTCCCTGTTGTAGAGCTATAGATATAGAACTGTTTGGGATCGATATTGGCGTGAAGCCCCAAAATGTCGATGCCCAGAGAATGAATGACAGTCAGCAGGAAGATAAATATATTTGCTGCTAACACAAACAGCCATGAATTTGCTGTCAGCCGGCAATGCCTGGATACGATAAAGTATATCAATGTCAGCGCAAGCATGGTGGAAGCACCCACATACCAGCCGGCAGTTCCCCAGAAAGCATCTGCTATATTTTGCGAAAACAGAGCAGAGACAGACAAAATCAGCGCAAAACTAAGCAATATGACGTCTAAACCGTTAAACTTGGAAAACCTGATTGCAGCAGCTTCTTTTGAGGGGCTGTTTTTGTCATGCAGGTCTTTTTTTGTGCAGAACCAGGAAATGATGAAGAGAATTATAGCCGGTAAAGTTGTCATATACAGACCATGTGCTTTTGCCTGTGTAAGATTCAGGTATCCCTGTTCCATATATAGCGGAACGAAAATAGTGATGCCAAAAAATAAAATATCTGCGCTATACTTTTTCAGAAGGAGATTCCAGTTTTCTGTTGTTTTTTTTGATTTTCTTTTCATAATGCACAACCTTTTGATTTCCAAAGAATCCCGGTACAAGCTTATGCACCAGGATTCTTATGGAGATACTGATTAAATCAGTGTTTCCCTTGCTTTATTTTTTTGTTATGATGGTTTTAGGCGCGGACCATTTGCTATATAATTTTACCGTTTTCTTGCCGGCTTTTATGTTTTTATAAGTGCGGACTTTCACATAATACTTGGTCTTTGCCTTTAATTTCTTGATGGTCTTGGAAGTTGTTTTATTACTCTTGATGAGGACTGTTTTTGTCGTTTTCTTCTTAAAAGATTTATTCGTGGAATAGCAAAGCTCATATCCGGTCACCTGTGCGTTTTGTTTCTTCCAAACCGCCTTAAAGCCTTTCTTGATGGCAGTCAGCTTGGAGAGAGAGGTTTTCTTCGGCAGTAGCGTGAAAGATAAATCTTTGCTTCCGCTATAATTACCCTTGAATTCGACCTTTACCGTGTATTTTCCAACGTCCTTGGCAGCGATAGCGTTTGCATTCTTGCCGTTTAACGTGAAGTCGTAATCGGTTCCAGCTTTGAGCTGTTTGCCTGTGCGGTCTTTCACGGTTAAGGCAATGCTTTGTTTCTTCCCATTGTAATCCAGGGATGTCTTGGAAAGCTTGACATCGGATATTTTGGCAATGGCAGATTTATCAGTGTGTCCGCACTTGCTGCAGGTATTGGTGATTTCACCATCTGCTGAAACGGTAGCTGTCTTTGTCAGTTTTGCGGTAAATGTATGGCTTGTGCAGGGCTGATTTGGTGTGTTCGGGTTGTTCGGGTTATTCGGTTTGTTTGGGTCGTTTGGCTTATTCGGGTCGTCAGGTTTTTTGTCTGTTGGGAGCAGTGCAAAGTACGCCATGCCGTCGTCCCAGGAGCAGGTGCCCATCAGGATGTCTTTGCCCATGGTGACAGTTATCTTGTCTGTATAATTGGCAAAATCGTCAGAGCCCCAATTCCAGGAAATCTCGCCAGCGATATCCTTTTTATCCTTAAATTCCAGGGTGACTTTCTCGCCCTCATAGGCGTAAGCCATGTTTGTGGATACGCCGTTGATGGTAAAGTCATATGAATCAGAATCAAAATCTCTCAGGCGGAAAGATTCATAGCGGGAGTGTGTGCCATCTGAGATTTGACAGTAAATATTGTGGTTATAATTGTCTGTCGGCGTATAAGTATAGGAACTTGTATCTGCTAACTTGTCGCTGTCATCTGTATACCAGTTATATGTCAGGTTCTTCCCAGGTTCGCCCGAAGCTTTCACATCCAGGACATATTTCTGGTTCATCCTGGTTGTTGCAATATTATTGGGGACTCCGTTAATGGAAAGCTGAACATCATAAATTGGCGTGTACCTCATATAGCATTTCTGCTGTGACAGGATTCTGTCAGCAGATGTAATACGGCATGTCAGTTTCGGTATGAGGTCTGATTCCTTGTTTATCCTACAGGTGTAGGTATCCCCAGTCTTTCCGGAGAGAGGTGTGAATCCTTTATTTGGTCCGGATTTTTCCTGTATGCCCCATTGGTAAGTAAGTTCTGCGTTTGAATCGGCCTCTACAGATACTTTAAACTCATAAGTTTCGCCTACGTGTACCGGAATTGCATTTCCGGAGGCACTGCTTCCGTTTACAGTCAGGCTGTTGCTGAGTAAGGGCGTATAGTATAAGTCAAACCAATATGTATCGATATTTGTGCCATCAGAGACAATACAAACGATTTGTTCTTCGCTCGTTTCATTGTTCATCGTATATTGATAGGTCTGTTCGGAACTGACGACGGAGCCCGAACCTGCCTTTTGCCATTCGTAGGTCAGTTTTTTCGTTGGATCTGCAGCAACATCCACTTTCAGGGTATAAGGAATCCCTTTGAATATGCCTTCGCTGCCGTCTGTTTTCGTTCCGTTTATTTCTGCACGTATTATTTTTACCGGGCGGTAGAAAAAGTAAATGTATGATGTCGTTTGGCAGCCGTTTTCATCAGTAATATCACAAAGAAGATAAAAACTCTGATAATTATCTCCTAAAATCTCTGTGGTTGGCCTGAAAGAAAGGGTGTCGCTGTTTCCTGTCTGCAGCACTTTATCATCAAGCCTCCATTTGTAGGTAAGTTTGCTGCCGGCGGCAGAGAATGTCTTTGCCTGAATTGTGTAGGTATGGTTCATCTGATAATCAATAGAAGCGGTATTGTCTCCGTCAATGCTTATATTTACATTAAACGGAAGAAAATACATATTAAAATCTACAGTCATAGATTCCGTGCCGGCTGTAACGGTACAGAATATATGGGTGCTGCTTTCCGTTGTGCCTGATTCCGTATAAGTATAGGTACTGCCGGTTCCTGGGAGGACTTTTTTAGCATTGTTCTCATCGAGCGTATACCATTCATAGGTTGGCGTCGCGCCGTTTACACAAGTAGCGTCGGCTTCCAGTATGTAGGATTTGCCATATTTTGTTGACAGATAAGACTTTTCTACGCCATTAATTTTTGCGTGTACGTCTGCGATATAAGATTTGCAGAAAGACGGCTCATACTCTCCGGTTGTATTGTAATTATAATAACCGGCACACAGGAAATACGTTGTGCCGGCATTGAGGGTTGTGTGAATCCTAAAATGACCGTCTTTCCAGTCATCATTGCTTATGAGCAGTTCATAACATCCTTCTGCTGTATTTTTGGTATAGACAGAGCCATAAGTATCTAAGTAGGAATTATCTGCGCTGCTGCCCCAGAAAGCATAATCCGCCGTCTCAGATGGGGTAAACTGATACCAGGTAACAGCGTTGATGGGACCAAGCTTCCCCTCGGCTGTAATCGTATGTATCTCTTCCTGTTCCAGATAGCTTATGGGAAAAGAATCCTGTTTATAATAATCACCCCTCGCATCCCCGCTGGCGCTGGCGTGGGCCGTCATAGAGCCATAGAGCGGGAAATCCGGTATTACAATGCCGGTAAGCAGCAATACCATAGACAAAAAGAAAACTACAACGCGCTTCCAGTTTGCCTTGTTTTTGAACTTGCTGAAATCAAAATTTGTGTTCATAAAAAAATTTTCTCCTTCCTGTTTGTGTATAATCCTACACAATAAAATTTTATCATATGTCTGCTTTTTTTCAAGCAATTTATTATTATTGGCAAAGGAGGTTGCCCCTACTTTTTTTCTGTGATAGAATAAGATTATAGGAAAAAGGACCTGTTTTGCCGTGGAATCGGGGCGAATCAGTAAGGAATACCATAACGATTCAGAAAGGATTTTAATATGTTACTACTTATTCAGAATGGGACGGTAATCAATCCGGCAGATCAGACAGAGACAGCGGCAGACGTGCTTGTGGAGGACGGCATTATTAAGAAAATCGCCCCCAAGCAGAAGATGAAAGCGGACCGCGTTGTGGATGCCTCAGGCTGTTATGTCATGCCAGGATTCATTGACATGCACGTTCACCTGCGCGACCCGGGGCAGGAGCATAAGGAGACTGTGGAGACTGGCGCCAAGGCGGCGGCACGCGGCGGTTTTACGACAATTGTCGCCATGCCGAATACGAAGCCGGTGGTGGACAATGCAGATGTAGTAAATTATGTCCATAACAAGGCGAGCGATGTGCGCATGATCAATATCCTGCAGACGGGGGCGGTCACCAAAGGACAGCGGGGAGAAGAACTGTCTGACATTGAGGCGATGGTGGAGGCAGGAATCCCTGCAATCAGCGAAGATGGCAAGACAGTGATGAACTCTCAGCTTTACCGCGAAGCCATGACGCTTGCCGTCAAGTATGACATCCCGGTGCTTGCGCATTGTGAAGATGCCAATATGGTTATGAAAGGCGTGGTAAATGCGGACAAGGCCATGAAGAAGATGGGGTTCGCAGGGATTTCCAATGCCGTGGAAGATGTGATTGTAGCGCGTGACATTATGCTCGCCAAGGACACCGGAGCGGCGCTGCATTTATGCCACTGTTCTACCAAAGACAGCGTGAGGATGGTAGAATTGGCTAAGAATGAGGGGATTCGTGTGACTGCAGAAGTATGTCCGCATCATTTTTCCCTGACCAGTGAAGATATCACGGCGGATGACGCAAATTATAAGATGAATCCGCCGCTGAGGACCAAGGCGGATGTGGAAGCGCTGCGACAGGGCCTGAAAGACGGCATCATTGATGTGATTGCTACCGACCATGCACCCCATACGCCCATAGAGAAAGGGCTGGGCATCAAGAAAGCGCCGTTTGGCATCGTTGGATTAGAGACGGCGGCAGCCATTACGTTTACAGAATTGGTAGATAAGGGATATCTGACAGTTATGCAGATGGCAGAGAAGATGAGTTATAATCCGGCGAAGATTTTAGGGCTGGATAAAGGCGTCCTGGAGGAAGGAAAAGCGGCGGATCTTGTCGTGTTCCATCCTAAGAAGCAGTATGTGATTGACCCGGCTGAATTCAAATCGAAAGGACGCAATACGCCTTTTGCAGGAAAGAAAGTAAAAGGGATGGTCATGGCGACTATCGCCAATGGCAGAGTGTTGTATGAGAGGGCATAGAGATGATTGACAGACTGATAGAGAAAATAAAAAAGACCCATGCGCCGATTGTCGTGGGGCTGGATCCTATGATGAATTATATTCCGGAGCATATTCAGAAGAAAGCTTTTGCAGAATTTGGCGAGACTCTGGATGGGGCTGCGGAGGCAATTTGGCAGTTCAATAAGGAGATTGTGGACCACACATACGATTTGATTCCGGCAGTGAAGCCACAGATTGCCATGTATGAACAGTTTGGCATTCCTGGGCTTAAGGCGTTTCAGAAGACGGTGGATTACTGCCGCCAAAAAGACCTGATCGTAATCGGCGATATTAAGCGCGGGGACATTGGCTCTACCTCGGCAGCCTATGCGGCGGGGCATCTCGGGATTGTGAAGGTTGGCAGCAAAGAATACATGCCTTTTGGGGAAGATTTTGTGACAGTCAATCCCTATCTGGGGACGGACGGCGTAAAGCCATTTATAGATGTATGTAAGGAGCAGAAGAAAGGCCTGTTTATCCTGGTTAAGACTTCCAATCCTTCCAGCGGTGAATTTCAGGACAGGCTGGTTGACGGCAGACCGCTCTATGAACTGGTTGGGGAGAAAGTAGCAGAGTGGGGCAAGGACTGCATGGGGCAAAGCTACAGCAATATCGGGGCTGTGGTGGGCGCGACCTATCCTGAGATGGGTAAGGTTTTGCGTAAGATTATGCCGAAGAGTTTTATTTTGGTGCCAGGCTACGGCGCACAGGGAGGGACAGGCGCAGATTTGGCGCATTTCTTTAATGAGGACGGATTAGGGGCAATTGTCAATTCTTCCCGGGGCATCATTGCAGCATATAAGCAGGAAGCGTATGAGAAATTTGGAGAAGAGCATTTTGCAGAAGCTTCCAGGGCTGCTGTGGAGGCAATGGCAGAGGATATAGGGAAACGCTGATTTAATCAGTATTTCCTTAGAAAGCGCACTTAAGAGAAATAAATAAGTAAAAGAATTAGGAGAAGAGTATGGCGGATAAATTTAAGGAACAGGCTGTGATTATCCGGCAGGAAGAAATTTCCTATGGGATTTACAGCATGTGGCTGAAGACAGATAAGATTGCCGGGAATGCAAAACCTGGGCAGTTTATTTCCATATATTGCCATGAGGGGAGCCGGCTTTTGCCAAGACCCATCAGCATCTGCGAGATTGACCGGGCAGACCAGGCGCTGCGCATTGTATACCGTGTGCAGGGCAAGGGGACCGAGGAGTTTTCCAAGATGCGCACCGGGGGAAGCGTAGATATTGTAGGTCCCCTGGGGAATGGGTTTCCACTCAAGGAGAAAAAAGCGTTCCTTATCGGAGGCGGAATCGGCATACCGCCGATGCTGCAGCTTGCCAAGGAACTGAAATGTGAGAAACAGATGATATTAGGTTACCAGGATTCCCTGTTTTTGCAGGAGGAGTTTAAACGTCTGGGCAATCCTTATGTGGCGACGGAGGATGGAAGTTACGGCACGGAGGGGAATGTCATGGATGTGATCCGTGAAAATGGCCTGGATGCGGAGATAATCTATGCCTGTGGGCCTATGCCCATGCTGCGGGCGGTGAAAGCATATGCCAGGGAGAGAAATATGGAGTGCTGGGTTTCCCTGGAAGAACGGATGGCCTGTGGGATTGGCGCCTGTCTGGGCTGCATCTGCAAATCCAAAGAGCGGGACGGTCATACAAATGTAAACAGCAAGCGAATCTGTAAGGAAGGTCCGGTATTTCGTGCAGAGGAGGTGGAGTTCTGATGAATACAAAGGTAAGTTTAGCGGGCGTAACATTCAAAAACCCGGTTATGACGGCATCAGGGACTTTCGGCTCCGGTCAGGAGTTTGCAGAGTTTGTAGATTTGAATAAGCTGGGCGCTGTGGTTACGAAAGGCGTTGCCAGCACGCCCTGGACAGGAAACCTTACACCGAGGATTGCAGAGACTTATGGGGGAATGCTCAATGCTGTGGGACTGCAGAATCCCGGTATTGACATGCTTGTAGAGCGAGATATCCCCTTTCTGGCAAAATTTGATACCAGGATTATCGTAAATGTCTGCGGCAGGACCGTGCAGGATTACTGCGAAGTAGTTGAGCGGCTTGCAGCGCAGCCGGTAGATATGCTGGAAATCAATATTTCCTGTCCGAACGTGGAGGAGGGCGGCATTGCCTTTGGGCAGAATGCCAAGTCAATAGAGGACATTACGAAAGAAGTAAAGAGACATGCAAAACAGCCGATTATCATGAAGCTGAGCCCCAATGTAACGGACATTGCCGAAATGGCGAAAGCTGCGGAGGCAGGCGGCGCGGACGTCCTGTCTTTAATCAATACGATTACTGGCATGAAAATAGATATTCACAGCCGCAAGTTTGCCCTTGCCAATAAGACCGGCGGCTTATCGGGCCCAGCTATCCATCCCATTGCGGTGCGCATGGTTTATCAGGCGGCTCAGGCAGTCGATATCCCTATTATTGGCATGGGCGGTATCCTGACGGCTGAAGATGCCATTGAGCTGATGATGGCAGGAGCCAGCGCGGTAGCCGTGGGAACAGCGAATTTCCGTAATCCGCAGGTGACGATGGAGATTGTGCAGGGAATTCACGATTATATGGAAGAATATAGCGTGGAAGATATCAAAGAGCTGATTGGAGCTGTGAGGTAAACAGGTTTTTTAGGTTGGAAATAGTGATGTGAAGAAGAATCCGCTATACTAAGGAAAGGTATAGCGGATTCATTAATAGAAATGTCTTCAGGAGGTTTGCATGGCACGGACAGTTGCAATCGGCATCCAAAATTTTGATGTAATTATTGAAAATGATTATTTTTATGTTGATAAGACGGAATTTATCAAGGAATGGTGGGAGAGCGGGGACAGCGTCACCCTGATTACCCGCCCGCGGCGTTTTGGAAAGACGCTCAACATGAGTATGCTGGAGAACTTTTTTTCCAATAAATATGAGGGGCGTGCGGAGTTGTTTGAAGGCCTGTCTATCTGGGAAGATGAAAAATACCGGAAGATTCAGGGGACGTATCCGGTGATTTTTCTGAGTTTTGCTTCCGTGAAAACAGTGGAGTATTCAGTTGCTAGAAAACAAATCTGTAGTATGCTGACTTCGCTTTATGAACGAAATCGTTTTCTGCTGGAGAAAGATATATTGAGTGAAAACGAAAAAGCAGAATATCTCGCAATATCCAGTTGCATGGATGATGCTATGGCTGCTCAGGCATTGCATAAATTAATGGAATATTTATCACGTTATTATAGGAAGAAAATAATAATGCTGTTAGATGAATATGATACTCCTTTGCAGGAAGCATATGTAAATGGGTACTGGAAAGAGATGGTGGCATTTACGAGAAGCCTGTTTAATGCTACTTTTAAGACCAATCCTTATTTGGAAAGAGCAATTATGATTGGGATAACCCGAGTGAGTAAGGAATCCATTTTCTCAGACTTAAACAATCTGAAAGTGGTTACATCTACGTCAAATGAATATGCAACCTCTTTTGGATTTACGGAACAGGAGGTTTTCGCTGCCCTGGAAGAGTGTGGTTTGGAAAAGGAAAAAGAGCAGGTAAAGCGCTGGTACGACGGTTTTATCTTTGGGGATGTCCAGGATATTTATAATCCATGGTCAATCCTGAATTTTTTGGATACTGGGAAATACGGCGCATATTGGGCGAATACGAGTGCGAACAGCTTAGTGGGGAAAGTGATCCGGGAAGGAAGCAGGCGGATTAAACTGTCTTTTGAGAAGCTGCTGAAAGGGGAACATCTGAGATGCCCGATTGATGAGCAGATTGTCTTTAGCCAGCTGGACAACAACGAGACGGCAGTCTGGAGCCTGCTTCTGGCAAGCGGCTACCTAAAGGTGCTGGATATGGAGCGGGAAGAGCTGATGGAGACGTGCAATGACCCCATGTATGAGCTGACGCTGGTGAACTATGAGACGCGGAGGATGTTTTACAGCATGGTGCGTGGGTGGTTTGCCAGGGAAGAGTCCAACTATAATGATTTCATCCAGGCGTTACTGCAGGAAGATGTGGATGCAATGAACGTCTATATGAACCGGGTGGCGATGAAAATGTTCAGCTATTTTGACACGGGGGGCGGCGCGGAGCCGGAACGCTTTTACCATGGCTTTGTGCTGGGGCTGATGGTGGAGCTCGCAGACCGCTATACGCTGACCTCCAACCGTGAGAGCGGCTTTGGCAGGTATGACGTGATGCTGGAGCCGCGCAATCAGGAGGACGATGCAATCATTCTGGAATTCAAGGTATACAATCCAAGGAAGGAAAAGGATCTGGAGGAGGCGGTTGCCGCGGCATTGCAGCAGATTGAGGATAAGAGATATGCAGCCACGCTGGAGGAGAAAGGATTTGCAGCAGACAAGATAAAAAAATATGGTTTTGCATTTGAAGGGAAGCAGGTATTGATTGGCGCTGCTGAAGGGTAGCAGCCAGAGTGGAATTTTCAGGAGGTATTTATGGCACGGACAGTTGCAATTGGTATCCAAAATTTCGATAGGATTATAGAAAATGGTTATTTTTATATTGATAAGACGGAATTTATCAAGGAATGGTGGGAGAGTGGGGACAGCGTCACGCTGGTTACCCGCCCGCGGCGTTTCGGCAAGACGCTCAACATGAGTATGCTGGAGTGCTTTTTTTCCAATAAATATGAGGGGAGGGCAGATTTATTTGAGAGTCTGTCTATCTTGGAGGATGAAAATTACCGGAAGATCCAGGGGACATATCCGGTTATCAGCCTATCTTTTGCCAATGTAAAAGAGACGAATTATGCGGATGCCAGGAAAAAAATCTGCATCATACTGGCAGAGGCGTTCATAGCGAATTCTTTTCTGTTGGAAAGTGATGTGCTGGAGGAGAAAGATAAGGAATTTTTCAGGAGGGTTTCCATGGATATGGATGACGTGAGCGCGACCTTGTCATTGCATTACTTGTCCAAGTATCTGTATCTTTATTATGGAGAGAAAGTCATTATCCTGCTGGATGAGTACGATACGCCGATGCAGGAAGCCTATGTGGGCGGATATTGGGAACAGATGGTATCATTTATCAGGAGTCTGTTCAATTCCACATGTAAGACGAATCCCTGGCTGGGGCGTGCTGTTATGACTGGGATTACCAGGGTCAGCAAGGAATCCATTTTCTCAGACTTAAACAATCTGAAAGTGGTTACATCTACGTCAAATGAATATGCAACCTCTTTTGGATTTACGGAACAGGAGGTTTTCGCTGCCCTGGAAGAGTGTGGTTTGGAAAAGGAAAAAGAGCAGGTAAAGCGCTGGTACGACGGTTTTATCTTTGGGGATGTCCAGGATATTTATAATCCATGGTCAATCCTGAATTTTTTGGATACTGGGAAATACGGCGCATATTGGGCGAATACGAGTGCGAACAGCTTAGTGGGGAAAGTGATCCGGGAAGGAAGCAGGCGGATTAAACTGTCTTTTGAGAAGCTGCTGAAAGGGGAACATCTGAGATGCCCGATTGATGAGCAGATTGTCTTTAGCCAGCTGGACAACAACGAGACGGCAGTCTGGAGCCTGCTTCTGGCAAGCGGCTACCTAAAGGTGCTGGATATGGAGCGGGAAGAGCTGATGGAGACGTGCAATGACCCCATGTATGAGCTGACGCTGGTGAACTATGAGACGCGGAGGATGTTTTACAGCATGGTGCGTGGGTGGTTTGCCAGGGAAGAGTCCAACTATAATGATTTCATCCAGGCGTTACTGCAGGAAGATGTGGATGCAATGAACGTCTATATGAACCGGGTGGCGATGAAAATGTTCAGCTATTTTGACACGGGGGGCGGCGCGGAGCCGGAACGCTTTTACCATGGCTTTGTGCTGGGGCTGATGGTGGAGCTCGCAGACCGCTATACGCTGACCTCCAACCGTGAGAGCGGCTTTGGCAGGTATGACGTGATGCTGGAGCCGCGCAATCAGGAGGACGATGCAATCATTCTGGAATTCAAGGTATACAATCCAAGGAAGGAAAAGGATCTGGAGGAGGCGGTTGCCGCGGCATTGCAGCAGATTGAGGATAAGAGATATGCAGCCACGCTGGAGGAGAAAGGATTTGCAGCAGACAAGATAAAAAAATATGGTTTTGCATTTGAAGGGAAGCAGGTATTGATTGGCTGATGGCAGCAGATTGCAGGGAGACAGGCGCTGATTGGCTGATGGCAGCAGATTGCAGGGAGGCAGCTGCAAATGGAAAGGAAAATGTGCAAAATTGCACACAAGTTTTTGCGGATTTTGTGGTAGAATTTTATCAGGGACCATCAGGAGGAATGTAAAATACATGAAAAGTACGAATGAATTGATGAATCTGATAAAGAGAGCGCCGAGAGAAGAATTTGTGGACAGCCTGAAAGAAGAAAACATGGACGTCAGCGGGATGATGAAAGATATTTTGGCAAAAAAGCATGTTGAGATAAAACGCGCCATCGATCTGCTCTTGCTGGAACCGTCTTATGGCTACCAGATATTTAATGGGAGGAGGAAGCCCACGAGGATTATCCTTTTGCGTTTTGCAATTATATTTGGACTGACGTTAGAGGAGACGCAGCAGCTGTTAAGAATGGGGCAGAAGCAGGAACTCTATCCGAGAATCCGTTTTGATGCGGCAATTATCTATGGCGTGGAACATTGTTACTGTATAGAGGAGGTAGAGGACCTGCTGGCGGAAGTAGGAGAGAAGTCATTATTCTGAAGATTTATTCCCACGAGCAATGAGACATGGCAGTTTGAAGATTTATGGCAGAGGCATGAGGGATAGTTTATGGATGGGACAAAAGAGTTTATCCAAAAATATGGTGAGGAACAATTGAATGGGGAAATACTGCCCGAGCGGTTAAAGCGGCAGTTTGA
This sequence comes from uncultured Lachnospiraceae bacterium, assembly GCA_947565885.1. Taxonomy (GTDB): domain Bacteria; phylum Bacillota; class Clostridia; order Lachnospirales; family Lachnospiraceae; genus Petralouisia. The sequence goes on along the minus strand of CANOHX010000001.1, from coordinate 25,493 downwards.
ATTGCTGGCATGTATACACGTTTCAGAGACACATGCCAGTTTTCTTTTGCGCAGCAAGGAAACTGGGGAAAAGTATCTGCTCAAGTGCGGAAATGCTGGGCAGAATGGGACCCTGAGCGTGGAGCAGAGACAGCAGGCGCGTATTCGCAGATTAGAAAAGCAAGGGCGGCAGGGATGGCCTGAGGCGCAAGTTTCGTACTGGACGGAAGGTGAGAAAGAGTATCTGCTGCGCAGATATATTGAGGGGCAGAATCTGGAGGAGTATCTGGAACGGAATCCGGTTTTGGAGAAACAGGAGGTATTGGGCATAGCCATCCAAGTCTGCGATATACTGATTAAGCTCCATCATCTTCACCCACCTATGATTCACCGGGACATTAAGCCACAGAATCTGATACTGGACAGGTGCGGCACAGTCCATCTAATAGATTTTGAGACATCCCGGGATTATGACAGTAAGAAGCAAAGAGACACGAAATTTTATGGTACAGAGGCAACGGCTGCGCCGGAACAATATGGATATGCGCAGACCGACGCGAGGACAGACATCTATGCGTTTGGCAAAGTTCTCTGCTATCTTCTGACAGGAGACTATCAGGTGGAAGGCAATGGATATTTGCAAGGCAGGCTTGGCGCCGTTGTGAGGAAATGCTGCGCTTTTGACCCGGGGAAACGGTACCAGTCCATGCAGGAGGTAAAACGGCGGCTGGCAGCGGAACAGAGAAAAGCGAACCCGGACAGAAAGAAAAAAATGCTGCGTATTCTGTCAAATGCAGCATCTTTTCTGATTGTATTTCTGGCAGGTATTTTCATAGGGAAGCTTTGGCTGGAGCAGTCTGTGGAATTTCTTATACAAAAGGAAGTGCAAAAACAGGTAGGACAGCAGGAAGAGGGTACGGCGATGCAGCAGCCAGACCGGCAGAAAGCTGGAACGGCGGTGCGGCAGCCAGACCAGCAGGAAGCCAGGACAGCGGCGCGGCAAGGTGGTGATGATTTGCTGTATCAGGCAGCGGCAGCCTCCCTGAATAAAGACACTGTGAGTGAGGAAGATTTGCAGAATGTCGTGCGTATTGCCGTGATTGGAACCACGGTATATGATATGACGGAAAATTTTGAGTTGACAAATATGTTCCATTCTGATGAATATTTTTTGGGCAATGGCGGCAGCGGGACAATTTCGGATATCAGTATGCTTGGAGACATGCCGAATCTTTCTGAGGTCTATCTGTATAACCAGCAAATAACGGATATTGAGGTATTGGCAGGGCTTCCTATCCGCAAATTGTATCTGTCGGGCAATCAGATTGAAGATTTTCGGGTGGTGGAAAAGCTGCCGCAGCTAAAGGAACTCTTCATCTCCAACAATCCTATCCGATATCTGCCTGATTTTTCCCAATGTTCCAAGCTGAAAGCCTTGGTTATGAACGAGAATACCGTTGCAAATCTGGATTGCCTCAGGGGTTCTTCAGTGGAACAGATAGGAATCCGTAGGCTGAATGTGGTAAATGGAGATTATACGTTTTTGGGAGAAATGCCAAATCTCATGCAGCTTCTGGTATGGGATCCGGATATAGAGATGGAGGAGGAGATATCCCATCTTACAGACCTGAGGGCGCTGGAGATTTACAATTACTATAAGACAAGCCTGGAATTTCTGGAACCCCTGAAAAATTTGGAAGCGTTGGTTATCCATTCCATGTATGCGCCCGATTTATCATCGCTGTCATCGCTGGAAAAACTGTCGAACCTGTCGCTTTCCTGCGTGGGAATCGAGGATATTTCCGTGGTTGGGAAATTGACCGATCTAAGGCTTCTCGGTATTGACGAAACAGGGGTTATGGATTTAACGCCGTTGTCAGGATGCAAAAACTTGCAGGAGGTTTGGGTCAATGAGGAACAGGCAGCGATTCTTGAGGAACAGGCTGCAGGGCACAAATACAGAGTACTTGTCAGCCAGTGAGGAATGCCAATTGCCTGGAAAATCTATTGTGGCTCATTGGCAGACATGGTATAATATCGACAGATATTATACGCGCCGGAGTGCGCATAGGAAAGGAGAAGCATATGAAGAGATTTGTCTGCAGTGTCTGCGGTTATGTCTATGAGGGGGAGAGCGCACCCGAGGAGTGCCCCGTCTGCCACCAGCCGCAGGAGAAATTTAAAGAAGAGCCTTTGGAGAGGGGCAGTGTGAGCACAATGGACTTGGTCAGCGGGAAAGCCGAGGAACAGGAAGACGTCTCCTCGATGGAATTGAGTTATGACAAACAACTGTACCGAAATGATGAATCTTGCCGATACATGGAAGAAATCCATCAGATGGCAGTGACTGGCAGGACTATCAGCGGCGCTATGGGGACGAAGATGGCAATGCCATCCTGGGATGATATTTTATTGCTGGGAGCGCAGCTGAACCCGCCGCCCCTTGATGAGGATGAAGCGGTAAGCACGATGACCGTGATTGGCAAACATGCCAAGAAGCCGATGATTCTCGACAGCCCGGTATATGTTTCCCATATGTCGTTTGGCGCACTGTCGAAGGAAATCAAAGTGGCTTTGGCGAAAGGCTCGGCAATGGCGCGGACGGCGATGTGCAGCGGAGAAGGCGGTATCCTGCCGGAGGAGCGGGCAGCTTCCTATAAATACATATTTGAGTATATTCCCAATAAATACAGCGTGACGGATGAAAACCTGCGCGATGCCGATGCCATTGAAATCAAAATCGGACAGGGGACGAAGCCTGGCATGGGCGGCCATCTGCCAGGGGAGAAAGTGACGGCGGAGATTGCCGAACTGCGCGGAAAGAAACAGGGCGAAGATGTCCAAAGCCCCAGCAAGTTCCCAGAACTCAATTCCAAAGAAGATTTGAAGGATATGGTAACCATGCTGCGCAGCCGTTCGGACGGCAGACCGATTGGCATAAAGATTGCTGCCGGACGCATTGAGCGTGATTTGGAATTCTGTGTTCATGCCGAACCGGACTTTATAACAATTGATGGCAGGGGCGGGGCGACTGGTTCGAGTCCATTGCTTCTGCGCGAGGCAACTTCTGTTCCCACGGTCTATGCGCTCTACCGTGCACGGAAGTATCTGGATGCAGTGCGCTCGGACATCTCACTTGTGATTACCGGGGGCTTGCGCGTGTCGGCGGATGTAGCAAAAGCGCTGGCTATGGGCGCCGATGCCGTGGCAGTGGCAAGCGCAGCATTGATTGCAGCAGCCTGCCAGCAGTACCGTATCTGCGGTTCTGGCAATTGCCCGGTAGGCATCGCCACGCAGGATCCAAAGCTGAGGGAACGGCTGAAAGTGGAACAGGCTTCACAGCGGGTGGCAAATTACCTCAATGTGACGCGCGAGGAGCTGAAGACTTTTGCACGGATTACCGGTCATAGCTGTGTGCATGACTTGAGCGTGGATGATTTGGTGACGCTGGACCGGGAGATTTCGGAGTTTACGAATATTCCCCATGCATAAGGCAATCATTTCGTGCGCATCCAACGAAGTAGTTAAGGGCATACGGATTTAATCAGCATTTTCATAAAAATAGTGTGGATTATCTTATTTTACTAAAAATTAAGTAATCTACACTGTTTTTTTGACCAAAACAACTATGGGAATTTACTAAAAATGTTAATAATTAAAGAATTTTTATTAAAAAAGTATAAAAAACTTTAGTTTGTGGGGGTGAATTCATATGATATATCCAATAAAATAGTCTTATATATTATAAAAAAGGAGAAGGAGTGAATATGAAGAAAAAATTCCTATGGAAAAAAACAGTCAGCCTGCTATTAGCAGGCGCCATGATGCTGGGATGTTTTGAACCTCTGAGCACCCAGGCGGCTGGCGACGACACAGGGGCGGATATGAGTTCGCTGGCGGCGGCGAAGGTTTTGGAACTAAAGTTTGACAATAACCTTACGGACAGTTCTGACAATGCAATTCCGGTAACCTCCTATGGTAAGGACGGACAGAAGAAAGAGGCTAAGTTTGCAGAAGGGGTAGACAGCGCAGCGCTTTCCCTGGACGGAAGCACCTATCTTGATTTGGGGACGAGCGAGAAGCTGCAGCCGGAAAACATGACGGTATCATTCTGGCTTAAGGCAACCAAGAGCCTTAGCGGGGAGCATATTATTATGTGGAATAAGCCCAACCAATTATGGAATGGGCAGGGCTGGTATCTCTCCTGTCTGAGCGATACGCAGCCGTTAAAGCTGTCCGTAGGTTCAGACCAGGAGAAATTGACGGAGTATGCCATCAATACCAGCCGTGCAGAGTTTTTTCCGGTGGATGAGTGGGTGCATATTGCCGTGACTTTCAGCAGTGCGGATGGAAAGGTTGTCTTTTATAAGAACGGAGAGGTAGTCCCATCTACCCCGGCAACCAGTGAGGCAAGGATTAAGGCAAATAATACGGATCATAAGTATCTGGGATTTAATTCACCAGGGTATGGCAGCGGCTATGCTATGCTGGATCTCGACCAGTATGAAATTTACAGTACGACAGCGACGGCAGAGCAGGTCAAGGCATTGTACAGTGCATATGTGAAAGTCTTGAGCCCGGAAGAAATTGTAAGCGCCGACTGCGGCGCGCTAAATCCGTTTGCCGGAAAAGACATGGATAAGATTACCGGAAGCGTTTCTTTGCCCACAAAGGGGAAGAAGGGCAGCACGATTACCTGGCAAAGTTCCGATGAAAATGTGGTGAAGACCACGGGCAAGGTTACCCGCCCCACCGATGCGGATAAGGAGGTAGTGCTGACCGCAACGATAGAGTATGAAGGGGTAACGGACACCAAGGAGTTTAAGATTACCGTACTGAAAGGCGTACCTTTTGTCGTGGAAAAAAATCAATACACAGCATACAAAAATCAACAGTTTGGGTTGGATGAAGTATCTGTGACAGATGATTATTACAAGGGCGCACAGGATTTGGATGTAGGTTTTCTGAAGGAATTTGACGTGGACCGCGTGTTGGTCGGATTCCGTGAAAATGCGGGAATCGACACCAGGGGAGCCGCCCGCTATAACGGTTGGGAGAATGGGCTTTTGGCAGGACATTGTATCGGGCATTACCTGACGGCGGCAGCCCAGGCCATCAAGGTGACCGGGGACACGGAACTGGATGCAAAGCTGGGCGAGATTATTTCCGGTTTAAAGGAATGTCAGGATGCAGCCGGAACTTATGGCGGTTCCAAGGAAGGATTTTTGTTCGGAGCAAATGTAAGCGATGACAATAATGTGGAACTGCAGTTTGACATTGTGCAGGGAGATGCAGAAGGCGCAACCTGGGTTCCCTGGTATAATCTGCATAAGACCATCCAGGGTCTTGTGGACACTTACAAATACACGGGAAATACGGAAGCTTTGGAAGTGGCTTCCAATCTGGGAGACTGGGTATACAACCGTGTCAGCAAGTGGACGGCAGACCAGCAGAGAACGGTTTCCTATACAGAGTACGGCGGCATGAACGACTGTATGTATGACTTGTATAAATATACCCACAAGGAAGAACATAAGGATGCAGCGCATAAGTTTGACGACCCGGATTTATATAATATTATTCTTTCCGGTTCCGGCGACACCTTAAAAGGCAGACATGCCAACACGACAATCCCTAAATTCTTAGGAGCGCTGAACCGCTATGTGGCTCTGAAGGAAGTGGAGAACGCAGATGAAGCGGATTATCTCAAGTATGCAGAAGATTTCTGGACGCTGGTGGTAGAGAAACATGCGTTTATTACGGGCGGAACCAGTGATATGGAGCATTTCCGCGGCGATAACGAATTGGATGCAACAAGGACGCAGTGTAACTGCGAGAGCTGCTGTGCCCACAATATGCTCAAGCTTTCCAAGGAACTGTTTAAGATTACGGGCGACAGGAAATACGCGGATTACTATGAGAATACCTTGCGCAATGCGATTATGGGAGCAATCAATGCCCAGGGCGCATTCTCCTATTTTACGCCGATGGCAACCGGATACTATAAGTTTTTCGGAACTTCTGATCCTGCCACCAATATGTTCTGGTGCTGTACCGGAACCGGCATGGAGAATTACACAAAGCTGGGAGACAGCATTTATTTCAAAGATGAGAATTCCCTGACAGTCAATCAGTATGTGGCTTCCGAGGTTATATGGGAAGAAAAGAATATCAAACTGACGCAGAACAGCGATGTGACCGCGAGCGACAAGGCAGAGTTCACGGTAAATCTGTTAAATGATGCGCAGCCGGTACAGGCAGAGCTGAGACTGCGCGTTCCGGACTGGGCAGCCGGCGATGTCACCGTTAAGGTGAATGGGGAGGCAGCAGAAGATAATATAGAAGAACAGTATGTTATCATTGACAGGACATGGAATAATAATGATAAAGTGGAAATCACTTATCCCATGGAAGTAAAGGCATTCGGATTGCCGGATAATTCTTCCGTGTATGCATTTAAGTATGGCCCGACCGTTCTGGCAGCCAAACTGGGAACGGAAGAGTGGGATGATACCGTGTGGGCAGGAGCGAACCTCAGCGCACCGGCGTACAAGGTAGTAGGCGGAGAAAAAGTGCGCCTGGAACTGACATACGGCAAGACCATCAAACAGGTTCTTGGCACGGAGACCATTGCCATTCAGGGCAAAGACAGCACCAAAGAATTCATGAATAATATTAACTCTAAGTTGGAAAAGACCGATGGGAAGCTGGAATTCCATATCCGCGGAACAGATGCGGAATCTGTATTTGGCGGGGAAGGGCTGACATTTGTGCCGTTCAATACGCTGAATGAGGAACGTTACGGCATCTATTGGTATTTTGAAAGCGCAGAGGATGCTTCTGAGGAGAAGATTCTGGCGGAGAAAGAAGAAGGAAGGTTTGCAGAATCCATTATTGATTCCGTTCAGCCAGGTTACCAGCAGTATGAGAATGACGCCACCCACCAGATGAAAGAAGATAAGACCGTATTTGAGACTGGCGTCAGCGGACTGGGAAGTACGCGCAGGGCGCAGGCCGGCGGATATTTCCAGTATAATATGAAGGTAGACAAAAACAAAACCAACTCCCTGGTATGCCAGTTCGCCAAGGAAGACGAAGGAAAGACCATCAAGATTACAATTGGCTCCACCGTTTTCAATTACACGGTAGAGAAATATGAGGGAGCAGATTTGTTCTTTAAGAAATTGTTCGAGATTCCTGCAAGCGAAGTTGCTGCTGCAGAATCTCTGGTAGTCGGCAGTGATACGTTTGATATTGTCAAAGTAAAATTTGAGAGCGGCAGCGCCACGGAAGACAGCGCCCGCATTGTCAACGGCCTTTACCTGATGCGCGCATACGATACGGACGCGCAGCTTAAAGAATTGACCGCATCGGCGGGCAAAGTCAAGACTACATCGAACGGCTATACCGTCCAGGTACCATCGACCACAGAACGTGTGACGCTGAACTTCAAGCTGGCAACCAGCAGTGGGCTTCTCTACATTGATGGGAAGCTGGTAAATGAAGCAAAGCCGCAGGTATTCAACCTTGCAGAAGGAACGACAATCCTGCCCATGAAAGTATATGCACAGGACCACACCACATCCAAGGCGTATCTTTTGAATCTGGTTCGTGCAGATGGATTGGGTTCCGGGGAAGAGATTATTGAAAACGGAACTTTCGATGAAGGAAATAAGGGAAATAAGTGGGTTCCTTACGGTGAGGCAACTTTAGGAGAAGGATGGTCTACATTCCATGAAGCAGCGCGTTCCCTGAAAGTGGAGAACCGCAAGAGTACTTCCGCAGGAGCAGCGCAGGACATCAGCGGCAAGGTCAAAGCCGGCGATACCTACACGATTGACGGCTGGGTTGTATTTAAGAATGGCGAAAATCAAAACCCGAATCCTCCGCAGGAAGTAGGCTTTAACGTTTCCATCTTATATGGAACAGATGAGACGAAGGAGGTCATGGTTTCTAAGAAAGTAAAATTAAATGACTGGGGCAACCTCTGTGGAGATTATACAGTTCCCAAGGGTGCTGATGTGAGCAAGGTCAGCATTCTGGTAGAGACCGAATATAAGGAAAATCCTACCAATGACGAGTTGGTTATTTTCTTCATTGACGATTTCTCCATGAAAAAAGTACAGTCGGCAGATGAGGGTGATGCAGACCTTGTAAAAGCGGTGATAGATAAGATTGCAGCGATTGGCAAGGTAGAGCTTACGCCGGAGTGCAAAGCCAAAATCAATGCGGCGCTGACAATGTATGAACTATTGAGTGAAGACCAGAAGAAACTGGTTACCAATGTGGAGATACTTACGAAAGCAGAAGCTGACTATAAGACTTTGGAAGATGGGGGTACTATCGGAGGCAATCCTGATGATAATCAGCCAGGAGACGATAAGAACCAGCAGGAAGCAGACAAGAAAGCCGCCCAGGCAGTCATTGACAAGATTGCGGCGATAGGCAAGGTAGCTTATACCGCGCAGAGCAAGTCTTTGATTGACCAGGCAAGGGCTGCATACAATGCATTGACCGCTGCCCAGAAAGCGTTGGTAAACAATTATAACCTGCTGACCGCAGCGGAGGCAAGTTACCAGCAATTGCAAGTCCAGGCGGACAATGCTGCTGTAAAGGGCAAGGTATATGGGGTATCAGGTTATTCCTACAAAGTGACTGACGTAAACAAGAAGACCGTTACAGTCGTTGGCATCACCAATAAGAACAGTAAGAAGATTAAAGTAGGAAATACCGTCAAGATTGGAAATATTACCTTCAAGATTACGGACGTCGGCGCTTCGGCATTCAAAAACTGCAAGAAAGCCACTTCTGCTACGGTAGGCGCAAACGTGAAAACGATTGGCGCAAATGCGTTTGCAGGGTGTAAGAATTTAAAGAGCGTGAAAATCAGCAGCAAGAATCTTACCAGCATCGGCAAAAAGGCGTTCTTCGGCGACGGAAGCCTGAAAACGATTACCATCAAGAGCGCCAAGCTGAAAAAGGTAGGAGCCAAGGCGTTCTCAGGAATCAACAAAAAGGCAAAGATTAAAGTGCCAGCCAAGAAACTGAAGGCATACAAGAAGCTGCTGAAGAATAAAGGGCAGAAGAAGAGCGTGAAGATTACGAAATAAAGGATTTACACCAAAATATCTTATTGGTAAAATGAAATCACCTTATAAATGGTTTGCAGAAAGCAGGTGATTATATGACCGGTAAAGCAATTGTCAATCTTATTCGTAAACTGAAAGAAAAGGGGATGGGTAGTGATGAGATATTAGCGATTATTGAATATGTAGAAACTCACGACCCAAAAGAGCAGGAGACATAGAAATTTAATAGAATGATATATTTTATAGTAAAGCATCGGGGAAATCCCGGTGCTTTCTTAACTTATAGGAAAGACCTTGTCACGCTAAAGCGTGAAAGTATCTTTCCTATAAGATAAAAATAATTATGCGCACTCGTGCGAGAGGAAGATGTCGCTAAAGCGACTGCACTCGGCGCAGCAAAGCGTCCAAGTCCCTCATGAATGAGGGATTTAGGGAGTTGAAGTGGGCTTGCCCACTTTGTTCTTTTTTATCTGATAAGAAAGGTCAATTTGTGCCAATGCCTGATAACGTCTGACCTAAAAAAATGTAAAAAACTAAATATATCAGGCTTGTTCTTGTGCAATTTCTATAGTTTGTGGGGATGAAAAAATAATATATTAATGATAAAGTTATACCATATCTATAAAAACCAGGAAGGATTGAAGCCGTTTCATTGTGGAATTGTTACAATCCTTCTCCCAAGAGAAAGGAGAAAAATGTGAGGAAAGCAGTGAGAAACAAATGGAAGCGAGTGCTTGCCGTGGTCTTAGCAGCGGCAATGTCACTGACCATGCTCCCAGTCGACACACAGGCAGCCGCTAAAGCGGCGGATGACCAGCAGGAAGTGCCGATAGAGATTGTGGAGAATGGAGACTTCAGTAATGGGACTACAGGATGGGAAGGATTTTCTGGGGCTCAAATTGAAGTAGTAACTATGGACGACGGACCCGTCTTGAAAGTGTCAGGGAGAAACCAGACGGAAGATTCGGCAGCATGTATCCTTAACGGTAAGTTGGCGAAAGGTACGCATTATAAGATTACGGGAAAGATTAAGTATGACGGAGAAAAGAGTTCTCAGAAGTACAGGATGGTCTTCCAAAACGGTCCCGGCTGGCAGTATCGTTATGCATTTTGGGGCAAAGAGCTTGAGGTGCAAAAGGGGACATGGGGAACCTTTACGTTAGATGACTATGTGCCGGATGATGTAACGAATGATAAGGGTGAGGTATTTGAGTTTAGCACGACAGAGAACTGTTTCTTTATTGAGACATTAGATAATAATATGGAGGACTTTTACATAGACGACATTTCCATCACCTATATGGGAATCCCTGGTCAGGAACCGGAGAAGCCGGAAGAGCCGGAAGCAGAGAGCCTGCTCTCCAATGGTTCTTTTGAAAATGTACCGATTGATAAGAACTGGGCAGGAATGGGCAAGACCCATGTTGCACGTGTGGAAAATGTAGCCCATGAGGGAAATGCCAGCCTCAAAGTGTCAGACTATACGGAGAATTGGGAAGGAGCAAAATATGAACTGTTCGACCTGCTGGAGGCAGGAAAACTGGTAGGCGGCAAGAAGTATACCTTGACTGCCTGGGCGAAGACGGAAAGCGGCAGCGGCAGCCTGTCAGCAACCATTAAGGGTAAGGAAAAAGGGGCGACCCAAGCTTCCTACCTTGGATTTTGCAAGGCTGTAGAAGTAGACAGCACTAAATGGACGAAAATTACCGGCGAGATTACGCTGGCAGATTATGATCCCAATACGGATGTAATGGAAGTGTATTGGAGCTGGGGCAAGACGGTGGAGGCAGGTGCACCGTCAGTATTCTACCTTGATGACGTGTCCCTGACAATGCCTTCCGAGAATATCGTCAGGAACGGTTCTTTTGAAAAGGACTTGGAGAAGTGGACGGGATATGAGAAAGATGGTATCCTTACAGCAGTAACCGAGGAGGCTCATTCCGGCAGCAAGAGCGTGAAAGTGTCAAACCGTGCAAAAAACACGAACGGTCCGGCACAGGAGATGGGTAAAAAGCTGACACCGGGCAGCTATTATACGGTTTCTGCCTGGATAAAATATAAAGATGAAAACAACGCTCCGGCAGAGAGAACTTTCAATGTGATGCTGCACAGTGGAAAAGAAAGCGCTGTGCTGGCAACAGGGAAAGCGAAAAAAGGCGAATGGACTAAGATTGAGGGAGATTGGGGCATGCCGTATGATATGAGCGGCGCTTCCAATATCTTAACGGTGGAGACTCCTGCAGTAGTAACTGCTGGTGATGCCGCTGATGTAGCAGACTTTTATGTAGACGATGTGACAATCTTGAAATACAAGGATGATACGCAGACCTTGGCAAAGAAGTTCGGTTATGGAAACCCGATTACTACCAATGAATTTGGGGCTGACCCCTATGCGATTGAATACAATGGCAGGGTATATGTATATATGACGGCAGACGATTATGAGTTCTCCGATAAGGATAACCCATTTTCCAATAACTTTGGTTACATTACCAGCCTGAGGGTGGTATCTTCCGCAGATTTGATGAACTGGACAGACCACGGTGAGATTAAAGTGGCGGGCAAAGATGGCGCGGCTAAGTGGGCAAGCCATTCCTGGGCGCCGGCAATTGCGCATAAGGAAATAAATGGCAAAGAGAAATTCTTCCTCTACTTTGCAAACGATGCCTCCGGCATCGGCGTCCTCACAGCGGATACTCCGTTAGGACCGTGGACAGACCCGACGGTAGATGCACAAAACCCGAATGGCAAAGCAATGATTACAGGCAGAACGCCTGGATGTGAGGGCGTGGTATGGTGCTTTGACCCAGCAGTGCTTGTGGACGACGATGGCAATGCATACATCTATTTCGGCGGAGGCGTTCCGGAAGGTCAGCACGATAATCCTAAGACGGCGAGGGTTGCCAAATTGAGCGCTGATATGACAAGCATTGAGGGAGAGGCGAAGGAAATTGACGCTCCGTGTATGTTTGAGGACAGCGGCATCTTTAAGTTTGGCGATACCTATTATTACTCCTATTGCTCGAACTTTACAAATACCACAGTACAGGGATATCCAGGAACAGGAACCATCTGCTATATGACGTCCAAGAATCCGATGGGACCGTTTACTTATGAGAAAGGGAAAGGCGAGATTTTCTCCAATCCGCAGGTATGGTTTGGCGTAGGCGGAAACAACCACCATGCAACATTTGTATTTAATGGTAAGAGTTACTTTATTTACCATGCACAGACCGTATCAAAGGCTTTGGGCGTGGAGCGCGGATACCGTTCTACCCATATTGATGAGATTGCATTAGATAAGGATGGTAAGATTAAGGAAATCGCGGGTACTTATGAGGGAATTCCGCAGCTGACGACCATGAATCCGTACGAGCGGATTGAAGCTGAGACTATCGCTTGGAACGCAGGTGTGAAAGCATCTGAAACAGGTCGGCCAGGCAACTTATTTGAAGATTATAACATGGTATTGACAGATCTTCAGGAGGGCGATTGGACTTCTGTATCCCAGTTAGAGTTTGGCACTAAGGGCGCAGATAAGATTACTGTAGCTGCAGGCTCGAAATCGGGCGGCAAGATTGAAGTGCGCGTAGGTTATCCGGAAGGCAAGAAGATTGGAGAAATCGAAGTACCAGCAACCGGAAGCAACCATACTTATAAACTGGTAACCGGCGATATCGAGAAAGTTACGGGCACACAGAATATTTTCCTCGTATTCCATGAGAAAGAGGAAGGTGCGACTACATCAACAGAGACTTACCAGAAGCAGCTGAAAGATTTGTGGACGGCAGTCAAGGCGGCAGAATCCAGCCTTCCGTTAAAAGAGCAGCTGCAGCGTCAGATTACAAAGGCACATAATGTAAGTTCCGGCTTTGCGTGGAATGAAGGAGACAAGAAAGCAGCCCTGGATGCCAAGGTGAACGCTGCGCAGGCAGTTGCCAATAATGGCAGCGCTACCGATGAACAGCTTAAGGCAGCAATTGTAACCTTGAATGAAGCGATTGACGCGGCAGACCAGTATAAGGAAACGGATAAGCTGCTGAAAGAGAAATTAAAATACAGGATTAAATATGCAGAGCAGTTGGCAGAGCTTACAACTTTACCTGCTGCACAGAAACCGCTGTTACAGGCAGTCATCAACTCTTCCAAACAGCTGCTGAAAGATGACAGCATCATGAACGTGGATTACTTCCAGTTCACAGAAGAGGGCGGCAATGTTCCGACAGAAACTCCTCAGACCAAGAAGCAGGAACTGGAGGCAAAAATTGTCACAGCCAAGGATGTATTGGCAACTCTGGGTGCAGATAAGCGAGCAGCGCTTCAGGCAGCCATTGATGCAGCAGAGGCAGTGCTGAAAGATGCGAATGCAACGGAGTCTGATTTTACAACAGCATTAGGCGAATTGAATACTGCCATTGAGAATGCAGAAACAACGACATCCAAAGACGAGCTGCAGGCGCAGATTGCCATAGCCAAAGGTATGTTGGCAAACCTCAGCGCTGCAAAGAAAACAGCCCTTGAGGCAGCCATCACAAAGGCGGAGGGCGTCCTGAACAATGCCACCGCAGAGGAAACGGCTGTTCAGACAGCAATCACTGAACTGAAAGCGGCAATTGATGAGGCAGCACAGGTTACGCCGAAAGATGAACTGACCGTACGGCTGGGCATAGCCAAAGATATGCTGGCAGGTCTCAGCGAAAGTAAGAAAGCAGCCCTTCAGGCGGCAATTGATGAGGCAGAGGCTGTGCTGAACAATGCGAGCGCGAGCGATGATGACGTCAAGTCAGCAATGGATAAACTGAATGAGGCAATTCAAGAGGCATACAAATCAGCAAAAGAACAGCTGAGCGATAAGATTGCAGCAGCGAAAGCAATGCTGAATGACCTCAGCGGAGATAAGAAGGCAGCGCTTCAGGCAGCCATTACAAAGGCAGAGGGCGTACTGAACAAGGCAGGCGCGACGGAAGATGAATTCGAGACAGCGTTGACAGAACTGAAGGAAGCAATTGAAGAGGCAGGAAAGCCAGACACACCGCCGGTTGAAAAGCCAGTGAAAGAGCAGTTGAGCGAAAAGATAGATGCAGCGAAAGCAATGCTGGAAAACCTCAGCGGAGATAAGAAAGCAGCGCTTGAGGCAGCCATTACAAAGGCAGAGGGCGTGCTGAACAATCCAGACTCAACGGACGATCAAATCAAGGCAGCATTGGATGAGCTGAATGATGCAATTAAAGAAGCAGGAGGCGAACAGCCGCCGGCTGAAACGCCGAAAGAGCAGCTGAGCAATAAGATAGCAGACGCGGAAGCACTGCTTGCAAAACTCAGCGGAGATAAGAAAACAGCCCTTGAGGCAGCCATTGCAGAGGCAAAGAAAGTACTGGACAATCCAGAGTCAACAGACGAGCAGATTAAGGATGCATTGGCGAAACTGACCGCAGCCATTACAGAGGCAGAGAAGCCGGGTGGTAATCAGCCAGGCGGTAATCAGCCAGGCGGCAATCAGCCAGGCGGCAATCAGCCGACAGAAGAAAAGCCGGGCCTGAACCAGACTTTCACAGAAAACAGTGGGCTTACCTACAAGGTAACTGCTTACAGCGCAAACGATAAGAGCGTCACAGTGACTGGAGCAAGCAAACAGCTTACAAGCATTGTGATACCGGATACGATAGTATACAGGAAAGAGACCTTTAAGGTAACTGCAATTGGCGACTCTGCATTTGCCAACCAGGCGAGCCTTACCAGCGTGACGATTGGCAAGAACGTTACGACAATTGGCGCTAAGGCATTCTTCAATGCCAAGAAACTGAAGAAGATTACGTTCCAGGGAGCGGCTGTGAAGACCATCGGCAAGGATGCATTCAAGAATATTGATAAGAAAGCAACCTTTACCATGCCGAAAGCCTTTACAAATAAGAACCTGAAATACAAGATTACCAAATGTACCGCATCTGCCAAAGAGGTGGCAGTGACCGGGGCAGCTAAGAAGAATCTTACAACCCTGAGTGTACCGGCAACGGTAAAATATAACGGAATGACCTTCAAGGTGACGTCAGTCGGCAAGAAAGCGTTCCGCAAACAGGCGAAACTCAAGAGCGTTACAATTGGCAAGAACGTAAAGAGCATCGGAGCAAGTGCATTTGATGGAGATAAGAAGCTGGCGAAGATTAAGTTCAGCGGCACGGCAATCAAGAGCATTGGCAAGAACGCCTTTAAGGGCATCAAGAAAAATGCGAAGTTTACCGTGAAGAAATCTAAGAAAGCATATTACAAGAAGCTTTTGAAGAAAGCCAAGACAAAGAACTTCAAAATTTAATATCAAATAATTAAACTGGGGTGTCCCCAAAGTCGTAGCTCCCCAAACTCCTATCGGAAAATAAATCATCCCTTCCAAAAATATAATCATTTTCCGATAGGGCGTCTGGAGTGCTATGGCTTTGGGGACACCCCTTTTTGGGCAATTCAGTTAAAAGAAAGGCTTTACACCACAAAGTCTTTTCAGTATAATAGGTTTATCAGCAAGCTAAGGAGAATCACAATCTATGGATAATTACAAACAGGAATTTATTGAATTTATGGTAGACTGCCAGGTACTGAAATTTGGCGAATTTATACTAAAGAGCGGGAGGAAGTCCCCTTTCTTCATGAATGCAGGGGCATATGTGACAGGTGCGCAGCTTGTCAAACTGGGAGAGTATTACGCGCGGGCAATCCATGCGCATTATGGGGATGATTTTGACGTCCTGTTTGGACCTGCATATAAGGGCATTCCCCTGAGCGTAGCCACCACGATGGCATACAGCAGGCTCTATGGCAGGGAAATCCGCTACTGCTCCAACCGCAAGGAGGTTAAAGACCACGGAGATACCGGTATCCTCTTGGGAAGCAAGCTGAAAGACGGAGATAAGGTAGTGATTATCGAGGATGTGACTACTTCCGGCAAGTCTATGGAGGAGACAGTCCCAATCATCCGTGCACAGGCAGAGATTGAGATTGTAGGGCTTATCGTGTCCTTAAACCGCATGGAGCGGGGCAAGGGTGAGAAGAGCGCTTTGGAAGAAATCAGGGATTTGTATGGATTTGCGACAAATGCAATTGTGACGATGGAAGATGTAGTAGAATATTTGTATAATAAACCATATAAAGGAAATATATATATTAATGATGAAATGAAAGCAGCCATTGATAACTATTACGCCCAGTATGGAGTGAGGTAGGAGAGGATTATGAACGAAAAGACATATAAGGCCATGACTGTTGCCGGAGCCGGAAATATTGCCATCGGCGTTGTCGTGCTGGTTTGCGGCATTGTCTGCGGAGTGCTTGCAATTGTGAACGGAGCCGCCATGTTGAGAAGGAAGTCTGATATTATATTTTAAAGCTATGTGGAAAAGAAAATCTGATATAATATTTTAAAGGTTGGGAAATTGAAAAAAGATTACAGGAAAATACTCCGAATATGCAGCAAAGTCATGTTCGGAGTGTATATTATTTGCTTGACATATTTTTTGTTTTTTGCAGAGAGCATGGGGCGTGATTTTGAGAGCAGGTCTTATCATTATAACCTGGAACTGTTCAAGGAAATCGGACGTTTCATAAAATACCGCCATGTGCTGGGGATGCAGGCCGTGCTGCTCAATCTGGTGGGGAATGTCGTCGCATTCATTCCCTTTGGATTTTTTTTGCCGATTTTGCATAATAAGTGCAGGTCCTTGCTGCGCACGACATTTTTCAGCTTTGAACTGAGCCTTATGGTAGAAACTATCCAGCTGGTGTCCAAGGTAGGGAGCTTTGACGTGGACGACCTCTTGCTGAACACCATCGGGGGAGCCTTGGGCTGCCTGATTTTCCTGTGGATGAACCGGATAAGGAGAACGTATGAGACGAAAGAGGAAGAACGCATATAAATTTGGAGATAAGAAACATTCTAAACGAGGGAAACTGTCGCTGCTGCTGGCAGTGGTTTCTCTGCTGGCAGGTATTGTTATGATTGGGATTTCCATTCAGCATGGAGGGGCTGCCAATCCATATATCGGAAGCGCGGGCTTATTTGCGCTGATGGTATCGTTTGTCTCCCTGCTCATAGGGCTTGTCAGCCTGGGGGAAGACAGCTATAAGCTGTTTCCGGTTTTGGGAAGCGTATGTTCCGGGCTGGTACTGGCAGGCTGGGTGGCAGTATATGTCTGGGGATTTTATTGACTTGCTCAGGCGCAGTATATGCCCTGGGATTTTATTGACTTGCCCAGGCAGCAATATATGCCCTGGGATTTTATTGACTTGCCCAGAGTGTAATTTTAGTATTGACAATATTAATTTGGGATAAATTTAACAGAAATGAGGCCATTGTATGGGGTATCAGGAATTTTGGCTTTCTTACCGTGAGGAAGTTGAGGAACGTTTTCCCCTGGTTGAGGGACGATTGAAACAGATGGAAGCAGAGGAGACAGTGGCGGTCCGCTGGCGAGGGTATTTCCGGCATGTCGCTGCTTTTTTGCACAGGCTCTGCGTTCTGGAAGAGGAAATCCATGCAGGCACGATGGAAAAAGGGAATCTGCGGGGTGGATTGCCGGAATTTTTCACGAAGAAAAGCCTGGAGGAACTGCAGTCGCAAAACCGGGCGCTTTATGAGGATATATTGCCGGAACATTATGGGCGGAGCTATGGAAATCCGGCATATGCCGCCGAACAGTTGGGGGAAGGTTATGGGAAGCTGCTTGGTATGCTTTATGCGGACATACGTGCGCTGATTCCGTATGCGTTTGAGGGCAGGAATTATGAGCTGACGATTTTTGGGGAACTGCTGATTGAGATATATAATTGCTTTGAGCAGGAGGAGCAGCCGGAAGAAAGAGAAATCCAGCAGATAATTTACTGGTTTTACCATGATTACAGCGAAGTGTTTATGGAAATCAGCGTACGGTCGCAGACCAGCCCGGAATTGGATTTCTATACGCAAATCATCATGGACAGCGACTTATCGGACCTGCGTTATCTTTACCGCTATGGCGCATATATTTCCGCCAATGAGATTGAGGTTGCAAAGTTTCTGAACGGCATGGAAGAGGAAAAGATTCAGGCGATGGCAAAGACCTATACGGAAGGCTACCGCATCGGTTTTGCAGTCACCGGGAAAGATTTGTCGAAGAAGAAATTTGTGGAATTGCGTTATCCGATAGGATTTGAGCGGATGCTGCGCGCGGCGGTAAAGAATTTTCAGGAAATGGGACTGCAGCCCGTGGTTTCACGCAATGGGGAGACATCTTTTTCCGGCAGGGGAAATGCCAGTTCTTCCGTATCAGGGACGTCTCCCAACCGCCAGTACGGATACGACCATAAGTCTGACAAGGCGGCCTATTTTGATAAGGCGTTTGTGGAGCGGCGGCTAGAGGCTCTGCGCAGCGCTTATGAAGAAAGGAAAGAAGCGGCGGCGCTCTATGCCGGTCCGGCGGTGGTGGAAACATTTGGCGAGGAGGGCTTTGTGCCAAAACCGTGCGTCCAGGCGTACCGGCTGGACGGCAAACAGCAGAAGCTGAACGTTTATCTGGCAGGACAGTCTATGGAAATTACAAACGAATACATTAAGGGAGAGGAGCGCAGCTTTACGATTATTTCCTACCCCATTCCGGAGATTGGAGCGCAGTTTGGAGAGATATTTGCCAGGACGGCAGAGGTCAATACCCTGGATTATAAATTGTACCAGACTATGCAGCAGAAATTGATTGACGTCCTGGATAAGGGTGCGTCTGTGCATATCACTGGCAAGGGCAGGAATGCCACGGATATGACGGTGGCGCTGCATCCGCTGGAAAATCCGGCAAAACAGACCAACTTTGAGAACTGCGTGGCGGACGTCAATATTCCGGTGGGAGAAGTGTTCACCTCACCGCTGCTGAAAGGCACGCAAGGGCATCTTCATGTGACGCAGGTATTTCTGGACGGCATGAAATACCTGGATTTGGAACTTGATTTTAAAGATGGCATGATATGTAACTATTCCTGCCGGAATTTTGATTCTGAGCAGGAAAACCGGAAATTCATCAAAGAGAACCTCTTAAAGCATCACGATACGCTGCCCCTGGGCGAGTTTGCAATCGGCACCAATACCACCGCTTACCGGATGGGCGTGGACTATCAGATTCAGGATAAGCTGCCCATCCTGATTGCTGAGAAGACGGGACCGCATTTTGCAGTGGGCGATACCTGTTACAGCAGGGCGGAGGATACGCCTGTGTTCAACCCGGATGGCAAGGAAATCGTGGCGCGGGACAATGAGGTATCCCTTAGCAGGAAAGAGGATACCAGCAAGGCATACTATAACTGCCACACGGATATTACCATCCCCTATGATGAATTGGATTCGATTACGGTTATCATGCAGGATGGGAGCTGCGAAGATGTCATCCGGGATGGTAAGTTCGTGGTGGCGGGTACGGAGGAGCTTAATCAGCCGCTGCAGTAAAATTGCCGGTAAGAAGCTGGAATCTGCTATATCGGCAGTGTGATGGGAGATAGCAGATGTGGTATTTGCAGTGCGCCGAGAGCCAGCGTTTGCGGTATTTGCAGTGTGCCGGGAGCCAGCATTTACCGTATGGCGAATGTGTCGTCAAGCAGCAGCCAGTTCGCCCGGAAAAGCTGCATAATCTGCCAGTAGCTCATGCCGCGCAGCTGATATTCTTTTACCAGACTGAATTTTGCCGAAAGGCTTCGCACGTCTTCAAACCAGACTTCGTGTGTGGCACCATCCAGCACGTAATTAAAATAAGGGGACTGCGCAGTCTCATCGAAGCGGATTTCGGCTCCCCTGGCAATGGCAATCTGCACGGCTTCGATATTTCCGATGGTTTTGGCCTTGGAAGAGCCTTTTACATAGGGAAGCGTCCAGTCGTAACCGTAATTGGGGATGCCTAGGTTTATTTTTTGTGGGGGTATTTTGGTCAGGGCGTATTCCACGACCTGGCGGACTTTGTTGAGGGGGGCGACAGCCATTGCCGGACCGTAGGTATAACCCCATTCGTATGTCATCAAAAGCACGTAATCTGCGGCCTCGCCCAGCAGCCCATAATCTTTGCCCTCGTATAAAAGACCTGTCTGCGTGTCAGAAATTTTGGGCGCTAAAGCTACAGAAACCGGATAGTTCAATGCGTTTACGGCAGTGCGTATGTCGCGGACGAAGTCGGCAAAAGCATACTTGTCTTCGGGAAGGATATATTCAAAGTCGATGTCTACGCCTTCAAAACCACGCTGCTGAATCTGGGCGGTGATATTTTCAATTAAGGCTGCCTTTGCAGTTTCGTTATTGACCACTTGGGAAATCAGGTAGTTGCTGAAACGTCCGTCAGGACCGAACGGCGTCAGCGTGAGGATGGGAGCCACGCCGTAATTTTTTGCCGCGCTTATCATAAAGGTATCATCCAATTGCGGAGGGACTAGTTCTCCCGTTGTTGTGAATCCGTAAGAAAAGATAAAGAGGTCGGAGAGATAAGGCAGCGTCTGCTCTAATACCCAGCGGCTGATAAAGGGGTATGCATAGCCACCCGCGTAAGCGGGGTATTTTGCGGCAGATGAGCTGTCTGTATCAGAGCTGCCAGAGGCATTTTCCTCATTGGAAGCGGCAGAACCTGGCAGAAGGAGCGCCTGGCCCACTGCCAGTGCATAAGGGTATGCAAGCTGGTTGTCGTAGATGATTGCCTGCGCGGAAACATTTTGGGAATCTGCGATTGTATCTACGCTGTCCCCGGGCTGCACTACATATATTCTCATAAAATCACGGATTTCTTTTTAAATACAATATGCGAGGGCATGAAAAATGTGTCAAGTATAGTAGATTTTTCTTGCAAAACATGATAAAATCGAACTAATCATCAAAACATAAGGAAAGGGGATTTCTATGAGAAGCATCAAGTCCAAGATTGTGTTGGTAGTATTAATGTGTTCTTTAATTTCCACAGTAATTTGTGGCAGCATCAGCGTGTTTGAGAGTTCCAGGGCGGTGGAGGAGAATTCCCGGGAGCAGATGGAGCTGGTTTGTGAGAATCAGAGCAAAGAACTTGACGGCATGATGAGGCAGGTGTCGCAGTCGGTGGACACTCTTTCTGATTTTGCCCTTGCGGAGCTTGAGGATTTCGGGAAGTTCAAAACGGATGCAGGGTATGTGGAGGCATACACAGATAAGATTGCGCCTATGCTGAAGCAGACAGCTGTACATACACAGGGAGCTATGAGTGTTTATATCCGTTATAATCCGGAATTTACAGAGCCTACCAGCGGGGTTTTCTATACCCGTGATTCTGCGGACAGTGAGTTCCAGGAGATAGAACCAACAGATTTTACCATGTATGAGCCGGATGATTTGGAGCATGTGGGCTGGTATTACATTCCGGTGGGGAATCAGCAGCCGACCTGGATGGAACCTTACCTGAATTCAAATATCAATGTCTATATGATTTCTTATGTCATACCGCTGTTTGTGGATGGGGAATCTGTGGGGATTATCGGCATGGATATTGATTTCAGTTCCTTTACGGAGGTGCTGGAAGCATGCAGCATTTTCCAGAGCGGCTATGCTTTCCTGGCGAATGAGCAGGGGCTCATCATGCATCACAAGGAACTTGAGAATGGGGTGAGCATGGCGGAGCAGGGACTGGAAGGCGTTGCGGCAAACTTGGCGCTGCCGGACCAGGAAAAAGTAATCCAGCAGTATACTTGGAATGGCGTTAAGAAAAATATGTGCTATGTTTCCTTAATCAACGGTATGCGGTTTGTTCTGACCGCACCGGCGGCAGAATTTGCGTCACAGGCCAAGACGATGCAGACGTTAATTTTTATCGGGGCTGTGATAGCGTTAGTGGTGGCAGCGCTGGTAGGGTTTGTGCTCAGCATTTCCCTGACGAAGCCAATCCGCCAGATTAACAGTATAGTGGGTGAGACGGCGAAATTTAACTTTACCCATTATGCCTCCAGCGAGAGCCTGTATAAGAAAAAGGACGAGACCGCGAGCATGGCGCATTCCCTGCATGATATGAGGGACAGTCTGCGCGGCATGGTAGAGAACATCCGGCAGGCGTATATGGATATGGCGTCGAGCATGGAGCAGCTTTCGGACACCACGGAGAAAGTGAATAGCATGAGTGAGGATAACTCGGCGACAACACAGGAACTGGCGGCTGCTATGCAGGAGACGGCGGATGCCATGGATATGGTTAACGGCACGATTGCCAATATCCGCGACAGGGCGGAGGCAATCCGCGGGCGTTCCGATGCCGGTAAGAATGATTCTGTGGAAATCCGCGGCAGGGCGGAGAAACTCAAAGGGAGCACCAGGGAGGCCAGCGAGCGTACGCAGCAGATGTATGCCAGCGTGCAGGAGAAGACGAAGGAAGCCATGGAACAGGCCAAGGCCGTCTCGCATATCAATGAGCTGACCCAGTCGATTTTAGATATTTCTTCCCAGACAAACCTTTTGGCGCTGAATGCCTCTATTGAGGCAGCGCGGGCGGGTGAAGCCGGGAGAGGTTTTGCCGTGGTGGCTGGAGAGATTGGCGCCTTAGCCGACCAGACTTCATCTACTGTTGGGGATATCAATGGGATTATAGCAGAAGTCAACAGCGCCGTGGGCAATATGACGGCATGCTTGGATGAGAGTATGGCTTTTCTGGAAGAGACGGTGCTTAAGGACTACGGAGATTTCATGGAAGTGGCAGAACAGTATAGCAGCGATGCGGCTGGAGTGGAAGAGAACATGGGCGACATCAACCAGCAGATTGAGACTCTGCTGACAGCCATTGTCGATATGGCGGATGCGGTGGAACATGTGAGCCATACGACGATAGAAGCGGCTGAGGGCATCACGGAAATTGCCGGAAAGACACAGGAGATGTCAGGAGTTGTAGGGTCGAACAGCGACCTTATCGAGCATAACCAGGCAAATATCGAGAAACTCAAGGAGATTGTGGCAACATTCCACATGCAGTGATTTCAGATAATTAAATCAGAATATAAATTATGTAAAGAACCCCGGATGTCTGCGGACAGCCGGGGCTTTTATTTATAGGAAAGACCGTGTTGCATTAACGTGCGGAAGTGTAGGCTTTTCTATAAAATAAAAGCCCTCCAGGCAGGATGCGCACTCGTGCAAAAGGTATTAGTCGCTACAGCGACTGCACTCGGTGCATCAAAGTGTGCAATCCCCTGGGGATTGCACACTTTGTTTTAAAATCCTATTCAATGTCTTCGTCTACCAGTGCGGCGGTAATGATTGCCATAGAGTATACTTCATCCGCATTGCATCCTCTGGACAGATCGTTAATCGGTGAATTCAGGCCCAAGAGAATGGGTCCGTATGCCTCAAAGTTACCCATGCGCTGTGCAATCTTATAGCCGATATTTCCGGCATTGATATCCGGGAAAATAAAGACGTTGGCATGTCCGGCAACCGGGTCATCCGGGCATTTGGTGCGTGCTACACGTGGGGAAACGGCAGCGTCAAACTGCATTTCGCCGGAAATGGGCAGGTTGGGGTTCATGGCTTTTGCCTTGATGGCGGCATTGTGCATCTTGTCTACGTCCTCTCCGGCACCGGAGCCGAGCGTGGAATAGCTGAGGAATGCAACCTTGGGGTCAATGCCGAAAAGCTCTCCGCATTTGGCGGCCTCAATGGCAATCTCGGCAAGCTCGTCTTCGTTGGGCTTGATATTGATAGCGCAGTCTGCCATGGCAAGCACTTCATTCTCACCGGTAGCGGACGGACGTACCAGGATAAAGCAGGATGATACGATGTTATGTCCCGGTTTCGCCTTAATCAACTGCAGCGCCGGGCGAATAGTGTCAGCCGTGGTATAAGTAGCGCCGCCCAGGAGGGAATCGGCATATCCCATTTTTACCAGCATTGTACCAAAATAATTGCCCTGCAGCAAAATCTCACGCGCTCTTTCCGGCTGCAGATTCTTACTTTTTCGAAGTTCACACAGCATCTCAACCATCTCGTCCAATTTTTCAAAATTTGCCGGGTCAATAATCTGTGCTCCGCGGATATTGTAGCCATATTCCTCTGCCGCCTCTTCCACTTCCTCCTGCGTGCCGACCAGAAGCGGCGTCAGGAAATTAGAAGCAAGAAGCCGGGAAGCAGCCTCTAAGATACGTGGGTCACTGCCCTCCGTGAAGACAATCCTTTTGGGGCTCTGTTTCAGTTTCTTAATCATTGCGCCAAAACCATGCATGTTCCTGCTCATGTTATGAAATCCTCCTTACATCTATCTGACTCTGTCATCAGTAATTAAATTATTTTTGGTAATTCCCTAAATATAATGTACCACTTTTGAGATATTTTTCAACTAATTTTTACCAGATTCTTCCATGTTTTGAAAGAGTTTCAATTAGAGGAACTCTGATAAAGCCTTTTCCGTAGCTGGGAAATTGGAAACGGTCATCCAAAGGGGCGGAAAATTTGTGGTTTTTCACGGTATTTCATTGAAATGATTGCGGACTATACCTACAATAATACAGAAAATATGCTCAAAATTGAGCAGTTTTTTATCGAAAATGCGTATTAATTTCATTTTCTATATGATAAAATCATTGTATATGAAATATAAAGGAGAGGAGAAGAGAGATGAAGAAGACGAAAAAGATTCTGGCAGCTATACTTGCTGCCGCGGTGGCAGTGACAGGGCTGCCGACGACCCAGCTCCATGCTGAGGGGCTGCAGACAGAAGATTCTGTGCGGGCAGTGGCGGAATCTCCCGTGCTGGAGCTGAAGTTTGAAGAGAACCTGAAGGACACGTCCGCCAGCGACACCCAGGTGACGGCGAAGAGACTGGTTGGGACGGTGTTTGAAGACGCCAGCGGGTCGCTGGATTTTGTGGAGGGAAGGAATGGCGGCAAGGCCCTTTCTTTTGACGGAAAGACATATCTGGACCTGGGGAAGAATGAAGCGCTTTCGCCGAGCAAGCTGACGCTTTCCCTGTGGATAAAGCCGAATGCAGCGCTAACCGGGGAACAGGTTATTACCTGGAATAAACCAAATTGGGACCAGGAGGGCTGGTATCTGTCCCTGAAAGCGAACACAGGGGCGATAGTGCTCACAGCGGGAGGTAATTATCAGGCCAATGTAGCGGGGGATGTCAATGTGCTTTTTCCAACTGGGGAGTGGACGCATCTGGCGGTAACTTATGACAGCGATACGAAGAAAGCGCTGATTTACCGCAACGGCATCCAGCAGACAGTCACGATGGGCGGCAATGCGGGCGGAGGCGCGATAAGCCCTTGCCCGACAGTGCAGAAATCCATTGGCTGGAATGGGGAAAATTACCATACGCCTTCATTAAACGCGGCAGTGGATGAATACTGTCTCTATGACACGGTGCTGAGCGCAAAATCTATCATAGAGCTCTATCAGCAGGGAGGCGGAGCGTGGGATGACACCGCGGATGTATC